>DASVHQ010000098.1:0-2241 GCA_036382515.1 Polyangiales bacterium
GAGGATCTCCGCCCAGCCGGCGCGAGGTCGTTCAGCCTCGTAGATCAGCACCGGGCCGTTGCGCGCGCCCGCCCACTGCTTCAGCAGCTCGCTGTCATAGACCAGGCGCACCGCCGCCCAGTCGAGGCCCTTGATGTGCAGCAGGCCCTTCGCGGCTTCACCCCAGGCGCTGGGTATGTTGCCGACGACCACCATGCGCAGGCCACTGCGCTTGATCGCGTCTTCCACGCTCACGTACTCGAAGCTCATGCGCGATGTCCTGCAGGTGGTGTGTGCTACGGGCAGCGAGCGGATGGCGCGACGCACGCCGCGTTGCCCGCGAGACAATAGGCGCCCGTCGCGCACTGGCAGGAGTGCTGGAAGCCAGGGCAGTGCAGACCCGCGTCGCCGACCTGCGACACGCTCGATCCGCCGTCGCTTGCGGAGGCGTCCGGGTGGTGGCCGGTGCTCGACGGCGACGCGTCGACCACGACGCTGGCTGAGCCGCCATCGGCTGCGTTCCGCGACGTGGACTGCGTCTTCGGGGTCGTCGCTGGCGATGCACACGGCAAGGCGCCGCTTGCCCTCGCACGTGGGCTTACCGAACAAGCGCAGCTGCGACTCGTCCTCGGCGAGCGCCCGCTCGAGACCTTCGAAGCGTGACACGCCGTTGCCTTCGCCGAGCAGCGGCACCGACGCCGACGGATGCAGCACGCGCACCGGCGGAACGGGCAAGCCCAAGATCGCCCGCGCATGCAGCGCGAACCGCCCGCGCCCGAGAGCGACGCGCTCACACCGGAGTCGCTCACAGCGTCGTGCCGCAGTCCGAGCCCGAGGCCCCCACGGAAGTACCAGCCATGCCTGCCCGGCCGCCGCGCTGCCTGTCGGCCGCCACTGCGCGCCGCCGATTCGCCACTGTGGCGCCGGCTTGGCGGGCGCAATCGGCAATGAACCTTGGGATGAAGTACTCGGGCTTCCACGCCGACGTCGGCGACGGAACAAGGTCGCCCAGCGTCGAGACGAGACCCGGCGCCAGGATCGGAACATCGCTCGTGTCTCGCCATGGGTCGCCCTGGGTCAGGTCGATCAGGTTCTGCTGTGTCGGGACGCGAAACTGCTGAACCCATCCGAGCACGCCGTCCGAGCCCTGGGAGATCTCTGCGAGAGCGCCGCGTTGGTTCTCCGCCAGGTAGAATCGGTCCGTTCAAAACCCCGATCGGCCGCAGTTCCTGCACGAGAGGTTCTCCACGACGTCATCGCGTAGCCGCTCCGGGACGGCGTGGTCCTCAAGCAGAGCCTCCAGGTTGGTCTCTTTGCCGAGCAACCGGATCCGGTGCAAGACACAACGTCGGGTTGGACCTTCTGCACCCAGCGCTGGACTTGCTCTTCGTGTGTCGTCTGCCTGCGGGTTCGTCGCTTTGACGCGTTCACCCTGTGGGTGTACCATAGAAACCGATGATTCGTCGCGTCGAAATCGCGAAGCTGGCCGAGAAGCAGCTTCGGAAGCTCCCTCGGCACATCGTCGACAACCTGATCATCTGGGTTGCCGCCGTCGAGCACGACGGTCTCGAAGAGACGCGGAAGGTGCCGGGCTACCACGACGAGCCGCTGAAGGGCGACCGCACAGGACAGCGTTCAATCCGGCTCAGTCGCGGATACCGCGCCTTCTACAAGATCAAGAAAGACACGGTGGAGTTCGTCTCGGTCGAAGAGGTCAACAAACACGATTACTGAGGCGGCGTTGCCGACGAGAGCGCGAATGCGTCGGGTCACTCCGACAGAAAGTTGAAAGCCATGAAGTCCAAAGAGAAGAGGAGTGATGCGATGAAGCTTCTGGAGAAGCTGGCTGGCGGTCCGCTCACGCTCGGCCGCGCCATCGAGTCGGTGCGCAAGAGCGAGGAGCTGTCGCAGGACGATTGTGCTCGCAAGCTCGGCGTGTCGAAGTCTCACCTGTGCGACGTGGAGAAGGGTCGCAAGACGGTGAGCCCCGAGCGTGCGGCGAAATGGGCTCGCGTTCTCGGGTACCCGGAATCGGTGCTCGTGCGCCTCGCAATCCAGGGTGAGCTGGATGCGGCCGGTTTGAAGTACAAGGTCGAGATAAAGGCGGCGTGAACGATGCGACGTAACCGTTCACGGTGGACGTTGATCAGCTGATCGGGGCGTGGGATTGCGCGGACATGAGCGATCCCAACCAAACCCTGAGTGAGCAGATCGAGCAGTTGGTGCGCGAGCACATCGAGGCGAGTCGGCGGGCGGCAGCGG
>DASVHQ010000099.1:0-14092 GCA_036382515.1 Polyangiales bacterium
GGAAGTGTTCAACTGCGCTGCGCCGGATACAGGCAACGCCGAGGTGCTGGTGCGCTACGGCAGCCCCGAGCAGAAGGAACGCTGGCTCAAGCCGCTGCTCGACGGCGAGATCCGCTCGGGCTTCGCGATGACCGAGCCGGCCGTGGCCTCGAGCGACGCGACCAACATGCAGGCCACCTGCGAGGTGGTGGGCGACGAAGTGGTGCTCAATGGCCAGAAGTGGTGGACCAGCGGCGCCGGCGATCCGCGCTGCAAGTTCGTGATCTTCATGGGCGTCACCGACAAGAGCGCCGAGCGTCACAGCCGGCACTCGATGGTGCTGTGCCCGCTCGACACCAAGGGCGTGAAGATCCTGCGCATGGTGCCGGTGTTCGGACACCTCGGCGAGCCACACGGTCACGGCGAGATCTTGTTCGACGACGTGCACCTGCCCAAGAGCGGGTTCATCGCGGGGCCCGGCCGCGGCTTCGAGATCGCACAGGGGCGGCTGGGGCCCGGTCGCATCCACCACTGCATGCGCGCCATCGGCGGCGCTGAGCGCGCGCTCGAGCGGCTGTGTCGCAGGGCCGTGGGGCGCGTCGCGTTCGGCAAGCCGCTCGCGAACCTCGGCGGCAATCGCGACATCATCGCCAACTGCCGCATGGCCATCGAGCAGGCGCGCTTGCTCACGCTGAAGGCGGCGTGGGCGCTCGACAAGCACGGTGTGTTCGGTGCGCTCACGGAAATCTCCGCGATCAAGGTGATCGCGCCGAACGTGCTGCAGATGGTGGTCGATGCCGCGATCCAGATCCACGGCGGCGAGGGCGTGGCCGATCCGGAGCTGAACATGCTCATGGCGACGGCGCGCGTGCTGCGCCTGGCCGACGGCCCCGACGAAGTGCACCGCGGCGTGGTCGCCCGGCTGGAGCTCAAGAAGTACGTCTGAGCCTGCGCTCCGCGCCAAGGGCGTAGGGCGCACCGGCTAGCGCGAGCGCGACGAACGGCTGAACCCACAAGAGGTAGTTGCCGTGCACCACCTTGTTCAGCGCGATGAACAGCACGATGAGCACCGCCGCGACCGGCAAGAGCGCAGCCAGCGTGCGCTCGGTCTTGCGCGCGAAGTAGAGCACGCACAGCGCCACGACCGCGAGCTGCGCCAGTGACACCAGGGACTCGAGGCCCGCGGGCAAGAGCTCGCGGATGCTCGAGGAATTGGTCGGCCGCAGCATGTTGAAGAGCAAGAGGTTCGCGGTCATCTCGCGCGGCGCCCACACGAAGAAGGGCAAGTAGCACAGCGTGGCCGTGACAACCGCGGCGCTCAAAAGGCGCTTCCAGCTGACGCCGTCCATGAACACGAGCAGCAGGCCGATCAGCGGTGCGGGTAGCTGCTTTGCCGCCATCGACAGCCCGATCAGCACGCCGGCCCAGGCTGAGTGTTTGCGGGCGCACAGCAGCACGGCAGCCAAGAGCAGCACGACCGGGATCACGTCGTTCGCACAGGTCTTGGTGAGCTCACGGACGAACTCGTAGCGCGACGGCGGCGAGGCGTGAGCCTCGACACCGAGCCAGTAGACCGTGGCGCTCGGCAGGATGTCCCCGATCGGGATGGCCACCGTGAACAAGAGGCCGCCCAGCGCGCGCAGGCCCACGCTGGGGAGCTTCGGATGAGCCGCCACGGCGGTTGCGTAGAGCAGCGCGATCATGCCGAGCCAGAACACGAAGTTCGTGAGGTAGATGCCGCGCTCGCGCAAGAGGTGCCCCGCGGGCAGGTACGCCAACATCATCATCGGTCCGTACTTGTAGCCGTCCATGAAGTCGAAGCCGGGGCCGTGATGATCGAAGGTCTTGTACGCGTGGCCGGCCTTGCGATCGACACACCTGTCTTCGCGCAGACACCACTCGAAGGTGGTGGTCGGATGGCGCCGGGCTTTCTTCGATAGCTTGACCGTGGCGCACTGTGCCCAGGGATTGTCGCCATGCAGCAGCCACTCGCCCGCGCAGATCGACGGCTTGCCCATGTCGGTCGTGCAGATGCCGCCGTGTGCGATGTCGCGAACGAAGCTCCTGACTTGCATCATGAACAACGCCGCGACGCCCGCAGCCAGCAGGTAGCGCCCGGCGCCGCGGGTCAGCACGGGAACCAGCTTCTTGCGCCGCACGCCTAGCCAGCCGACCAGCAACGCCAGAGCGCAGAGCATCGCGAAGCGGTAGAGCCCGGCGCCCCACGAGAAGTAGTGCACGAGCATCAGCAGCATCGGCCCGGAGGCCATGACGAGCAGCTCGAGCAACAGAGCACCGAGGCGGGCAAGCAGCGAGCGCGCATCGCGATCGCCCGCGGGGTCGGCGAGCCTGGCTGTGCTCGGGGGCGTGTCAGTGGACATGGTGTGGCAAGCTCGGTCGGCTGGTTTCGCGCCGCACGCAGGCGCTGCGCAACGCGCGAGGCAGGGTGCGTTGCAGGTGCGCAGTGTACACCGGGACTCACCTGGACTACCGAGCGCGTGGGCTACCGAACGCGCGCCGCGTGCTCAGGTGGCATCGCCCGGATGTGGCTTCGCCGCGGCCTTGGCTTTGGTCCACAACAAGCGCACTCCGCCCAGGGTGATGGCCGCGAAGAAACCCAGGACCACGATCGTGCCGGAGCCCGAGGGCTTGCCCAGGTCGAGGCCGATGAGCTGCTCGAGTGTATTCCCGAACATCGAGCCGCCGCATACGATGAGAACCACGCCGAGAAGTCTTCTCGCCATGTCCCCTCCCGCGCCGCCCCCGGTCACTCGGCGCCCCCGCCGAGCCGCTGATTGCCGCACAAGTGCGGGCAGCGCGCAACGCCCGGCAAATCGAAAGCTCGGGCGCGCGGCAGCGTGTTTGACCACGATCACAAGCGGGCAGAGCGGTGAGCCAGGCTTGTAGCTCAGAACGCTTGCGCCGTGCCCGACGCCAGCTCGCAGGCTTGATCTTGCGGGTCGCCAGCGCTGCGCAGCACCTGCGCGGCGCTCGGCTCGTGGTACTTGCCGGATAGCTCGACGTCCACCATGCGCGATATGGCGTCGGTGAGGCTCGTCACGAAGTAGCAGGGGAGCTCCGGCTCCTTGTGTTCGCCGCCGATGCCCGAGTCGCTGGTGAGGAACAGGTAGCGACCTTGCGTCAGCTGCGCCGCCGAGCGCATGGTGAGCTCGGTCAGCGTGTCGACGCCGCTCGAGGCCACCGGATACACGTGAATCTCGCTACCTTGCGCGCCGCGCAACGCATCGGCCAGCGCCGCCGCGCGCGCGTCGTGGTGCGGCGCGTCGGCCACCCAGAACGCCAGGCGCGCCACGCTCGCATCCTTGCGCCAGCCCAGCTGGTTCATGGTTTCGAACGCCTTGTCGGGAGACTCGGGGTAGTCGCCGCCGCCGCCTGCGCTCTGCTCGGCCAGCTTGGCGTTGAACGCGGCTGCGTCCGTGCGGAAGTCGAACCAGCGTGTCACGTACTCGTCACCGTCGTCGCGGTAGGCGACCAGCGCCCAGCGCTGCTCGGCGTTCGGATAGGCCCGGTGGATGCTGCTCGAGAGCGCGATGAACTCGCGCTGCAGGTACGCGATCTCGTCGCCCATGCTCCCGGTCGTGTCGATCACGAGCGCAACATCGAGCTTCGTGTGCGCCGTGGTCGACTGCGCATGCGCCGCATGCGCATCGTCGAATTCCTGGTCGTCGATCGGCAGAAGACCCGCCAGCTCGCTCTTTGGATGAGCTTTTCGGTACGCAGCGAAGCGCTGGTAGTTGAGGTTGTCGTCCCACGTGCCCGCGGTGAGCACGCCGCTCGGGATGGGCGGTGGCTCGGCGGCATCGTGGGCTACGCCGCCATCGGCGTCGGCGTACGCGTGGGCACTCGCGCCTGCAGCTGCGCCTGAGCCGGCCGTGCCCGCGGAAGCGCCGAGCGTCGGTGCGCCTGGCATCGGTGCGCTGGCTGCGGTCCCCGCTGCGCCGGTGGCGGCACCTGACGTGCCGGAGCCCAGGGAGCCGCTCGGGCTCGCAGCGCTCCCTTTGCTCGTTGCGTCGCTGGCCGCCGAGGCGCTGCCGGAACGCTTTTCGCTCGCGCTGTCGGAGCAGCCGACTGCAGTGAGCAAGCCCAAAGCTATGAACAACAAACTCAAACGGTGCATGGCAGCCTCCTTGCTCGAGCGTTCGCGCGATGCTCCTGCGCCACGGTGCACGCCGCGTGCCATCGACAATTCGGCTGAAACGCGGCCGCCCCGTGACTGGCGCGTGTGCCGAGTTGCGCCAGCCGCTGACGGCGGCGTGGTGGGTTGGCGAGCCGGCTCGTCGATCAAGCGGACGCGCAGGCCGCTCTTTTCGCTCCGCAACTCGCGCTTGCGGGCGCGTCCATGGCAGCCACTTGCGGCTGCGCTCGTGAAGCATGGCCCCAGACCGAGCGCCCCTGCTCGACCAGGTCGACATCGCTCGTCGATGTACGCGAGCACCGGACGAGAAAGGGTCGCGCACCCGGGTTCGGTGCTATGCATTCATCACAACCTGCCGGGGCGCTTGGGGTCGGCAGGCCGCTCTCGGGCTCGGCAGAGTGTCCTCGGCACGACTGCGGCGGCTTCGCAAGAAGCGTCTCGGGCCTGCGAAACGAGCCCGGGAGCGACCCGCCCTCCCAACACGCCCCGGCAGGTTGTGATGAATGCACAGGTTGGGTGAGCTCGATCCGCGCGCGCCGTACGCTCCACGCGCAGGGCGAGCTCGGACGAGCCGCGCAGTCCCGCGTGCGTGGCACGAACGCGCCCGGAACCTCGTCGCGTCGCGAGGCTGCGTGATACCGTCGTCGCCGTGCGCAGAGCGTCCTGGTTGTTGCCGATCTTCACCCTCTCCGGTGCATGCGGCCTGTGTTTCGAGCTGCTGTGGACGCGACAGCTCGGCGTCACGCTCGGCGCGACCAGCCGGGCGGTGACCACGGTCGTGGCGACGTTCATGGCGGGGCTCGCGGTGGGTGGGGCCGGCGGTGCCCGGATCGCGACGCGCCTGCGCCGACCGCTGCTCGCCTACGGCAGCGTGGAGCTTGGCATCGCGCTGTGCGCAGCGTGCGTGACGCTGCTCTTGCCTCGGCTCGAGAGCCTGCAGGCCGTGCTCCCCCGTTACGTCGTCAGCCTGCCCATGCTCTTCGTGCCCGCCGCGCTGATGGGCGCGACGTATCCGCTGCTGTGCGTAGCTGCGAGCGACGAGCAGCGCCTGGACAGCGGCCTCTACGCTGCCAACACGCTCGGCGCCGCGCTGGGTTGCGTCTTCGTCGGCTTCTTTGCGATCGGCCGCTACGGTGTGCTCGGCAGCGGCCTGCTCGCGAGCGCCGGAAACCTGGCGTGCGCGCTGGCAGCATGGCAACTCGGGCGCGCGCAGCCGTCTGCGCCGAGAGAGCGACCCGCCGTCGCTGCGCCGCAGAGCAGCGAGCTCGCTCGCTTCGCGCTCGCCGTCGCCTTCGGCTGCGGCGGCTGCGCGCTGGCCGCTGAGGTGCTGTGGACACGCGCACTCTTGCCCTACCTGAACTCCAGCAGCTACGCGTTCGCCGCGATCCTCGGCGTGTACCTCGTGTGCGTCGCGGTCGGCGCGGCTTGGGGCGGCAAGCGCGTGCACACGGTGACTCGCGAGCGGACCTGCGGCGACCTCGCGCTCGCGCAGCTCGTGCTCGGCGCAAGCGTCGCCTGCTCCGCGCAGCTGATGGACGTCATGGAGCTCGGCCACCGCGGCTACGTCGGCGCGCGGCGCGTCATGAGCCTCGAGAGCTGGCTTGCCACGGTGAGCTCGATCGTGGGCCGCACTGCGCTGGTGATCGCCATTCCAACCTTCTTGATGGGTGCGAGCTTCCCGTTCTACTTGCGCCTTGCGCGCTCGCAGCAGCAGAGCACGGGCGGCGCAGCGGGCCGCGTCAGCGCGGCCAATACCCTGGGCGGGATCGTCGGCAGCACGCTCGCGGGCTTCGTGCTGCTGCCGCAGCTCGGCGTGGTGCGCGCGCTTGCGCTCTGTGGCGCGATCAGTCTCGCGCTGGGGCTGTGGCTCGGCAGCAAGGCAAGCTGGTCGCACCTGCGCCTGAGCGTCGCTGCGCTCGGCTGTGGCGCCACGCTCGCGCTCTGCCTTGCAGCGAGCCCCGTGCCCTTCGTCGGTCGACTCGCGAGCAGTGGTCGCATCCTACTCGTCGACGAAGGACCGCAGGACACTACGGCCGTGGTCGCCACGCCACGCCCTGGCGGCCGCGAGCTTCTGATCTTCTCCAATGGGGTTTCGTACACCGGTGACAACGCGGCGAGCCAGCGCTACATGCAGCTGCTCGGACATCTGCCGGTGCTGCTGGCCGACGACCCTTCACGCGTGCTGGTGATCTGCATTGGCACGGGCATGACGGCCGCCGCCGTGGCGCGCCATCGCGAGGTGCGCGAGCTGCACCTGGTCGACATCAGCCCCGCGGTGCAGCGCACGCTGCCGCTCTTCGACCACGTGAACGCTCGCGTGTATCGGGACCCGCGCGTGCGCATCCACGAGGCCGACGGAAGGCAGTACCTAGGGCAGGCACGCGAACGCTTCGGCGTGGTCACGCTCGAACCGCCGCCGCCACGAGCTGCAGGCGCAGCCAGCTTGTACACGACCGAGCTCTACGAACGCATCCGAGCGCGGCTGACGCCGCACGGTGTCGCCGCACAGTGGCTGCCGTTGCACGGGCTCAGCGACGTCGAGCTGCGCCTGATCGCGCGCAGCTTCCAGAGCGTGTTCCCCGATGCGGCTCTGTTCATGCTGAACCAGAACGAAGCAGCGCTGCTCGGCTCGCCCGCCGGCTTGCGCGTCGACCTCGACGTGCTGCGCGCGCGGCTGCACGAGCCACGGGTCGCTGCGGCGCTCGCGCGCATCGGCTTCGACGCCGCTACCGACGACGAGCGCGCGGCGCAGTTGCTGGCGCTCGAGGTGGCGCACGGCGCAGCGTTGGCCCGCGCGCTCGGCGCCGGTCCGCTGATCACCGACGACCTGCCGCTGATCGAGCACTTCGCTGCCACCTTGCCGCGCCACGGCGTGGCCGACGAGCTCGGTCAGAAGCACGGCTTTCTGCGGCGGTTGCTTTGCAGCGGCGAGGTCGGGTTGCCGAGCGTCGGCGAGCCACCGCCGCAGCTCGCTGCCGCGCGCCGTGCCGTGCACGCGCAGCTCGCAAGCTGGGCGCAGAGCGATGGCAGCTGTCAGCCACGAGCTACGCGGCGTCCCTCCACCCACTGTCGCAACGCTCGATTAGCTTGGTCGCAAGATCACCGTGTCGCAGCCGAACTTCACGTCGATGCGGGCGTTCGCATCGGCCTGCAGCTTGGTGCACGCCGCGGGGCAGAGCACGACCTTCGTCGGCATTTTGGTGTCGTCGTACTTCCAGCCCTTGGCGGTCATGCACGGCGTTTCGTCTGACACGCGCGGGAAGGTCGAGGGGGCGGTGCCACTCGAGCTGTACAGCACGTTGACCTTGTTGCAGTCGAAGCTCTCGCCCCTGGGTGCGGCCGGGACGGCATAGTCGCAGCTGACCTTGGCACCGATGATCACGGCTTGCGCCAGCTTGTCGAGCAGGCCTGCGAACGGATCGGCCGCGCCGGTCTTGCCGGCGTCGCCTGCGCTGTGCGGCACGCGCTACACCCCCGCCGCTTGCAGCGCTGCAGCCACGATCGCCTCTGCGTCGCGCTGGATGCGTGCGAGGTGCTCGACGTCGACGAAGCTCTCGGCGTAGATCTTGTAGACGTTCTCTGTGCCCGACGGTCGCGCAGCGAACCAGCCACGGTCCGTGGACACTTTGAGGCCGCCGATCGAGGCGCCGTTGCCGGGCGCGTGCGTCAGCGCGCTGCGCACGGTGTCACCCGCCAACTCGCCGAGCGAGAGCGTCTGCGGTGAGAGCTTGCCCAGCACCGCCTTCTGCGCCGGGCTCGCCGCCACGTCGCGCCGCGCATAGCATGGTGCGCCGTAGCGTGCGGTGAGCTCGTTGTAATGCTCGGAAGGGTCGCGTCCGGTGACCGCGCAGATCTCCGCCGCCAAGAGGTCCATCACGAAGCCGTCTTTGTCGGTGGTCCAGACGCTGCCGTCTTGACGCAGGAAGCTCGCGCCCGCGCTCTCTTCTCCACCGAAGAACAAGCTGCCCGTGCGCAGCCCTTCGACGAACCACTTGAAGCCAACGGGCACTTCCACCACGGCTCGGCCCAGGCCCTGCGCCACGCGATCGATCAAGCTGCTCGAGACCAGTGTCTTGCCGATGCCTGCAGTCCTCGGAAAGCCCGGCCGATGCTGCGCGAGGTAGCTGACGGCGACTGCGAGATAGTGGTTGGGGTTGAGCAGGCCTGCACGCGGTGTGACGATGCCGTGACGATCGACGTCCGCATCGTTGCCGAAGGCGATGTCGAAGCGCTGTGCCAGCTCGACCAGGCCGGCCATGGCCGACGGCGACGAGCAGTCCATGCGGATCTTGCCGTCATGATCGACGCGCACGAACGAAAACGTGGGATCGACCTGCGGGTGCACGACCGTGAGGTCGAGCTTGTAGCGTTCGGCGATCGGCGCCCAGTAGCCCACGCTCGCGCCGCCAAGCGGGTCGACGCCGATGCGCAGCTTGGCGCCTGCGATCGCCTCGACGCGTACGACCGAGGCGAGATCGCTGACGTAGCTGTGCACGTAGTCGTGGTGCTGCGTGGTGCTCGCATGCCAGGCCGCGTGCGCGCCCAGCCGCTGCACGCCGCGCAGCTGCGCGACCAGATAGGCGTTGGCGCGCGTCTCGATGTCGCGTGTGACGTCGGTGTCGGCGGGGCCACCGTGCGGCGGGTTGTACTTGAAGCCGCCGTCTTCAGGCGGGTTGTGCGATGGCGTGATCACGATGCCATCGGCGAGAGCCGCGCTGCGCTCGCGGTTGTAGCCGAGGATCGCGTGCGAGATCACCGGCGTGGGCGTGTAGCCGCGCGCCGAGTCGACCATGGTCGGCACCTGGTTCGCGGCCAGCACCGACAGCGCGGTCTCGAGCGCCGGCTCGCTCAGCGCATGCGTGTCGATGCCCAGAAACAGCGGCCCGTTGATGCCGCGCTCGCGCCGATGATCGCACACGGCCTGCGTGACCGCTGCGATGTGCGCCTCGTTGAAGCTGCGCTGCAGCGAGGAGCCGCGGTGGCCCGAGGTCCCGAAGGCGACGCGCTCGCTCGCTTGCGTGGGGTCGGGCTGCTCGCTGAAGTACGCCGTGACCAAACGCGGGATGTTGGCAAGCAGCGAGTACGGGGCAGGGTGGCCGGCGAGGGGGTGCATGCCTTCTAACTACGCGCGAACGGGCCGGCCGTCAGCTCTTTTGTGCAGCGGGGTGTGCGGGCGGATGCAGGCGCGCGGGCAACTCAGCGCCGGAGCATCGCGCTAGCGATGGCAGCCCACATCAAGAGGCCCAGCACCGACAAGACGATGCCGAAGCTCCACAAGCCCCGGCCGCCGACTGGAGGCCATTGTGTCTTGCGGCCCTCTTGCAGGCCTCGTATCCCCAACGCCAGGCTGACCAGGCCGAGTAGCAGTATCGCCAGCGACCGTACGATCCAGCTCTCTGGCCGCCGCCTGCAGTGAGCACGCGAGCTTCGGCCATCGGCGTGATCGGCGTGGTCGGCAAGGTTGCCTGCAGCTGCTACGGTGTGCGGCCCATGGCCTTCGACTTCGACCAGAGCTTTGCGGCGCGCCCGGTGATCGTTGCGCCCATGGAAGAGGTCTCCGATGCGGTGTTCCGCCGGCTCTGCCGCGCGCGCGGCGCGGAGCTTTGCGTCACCGAGTTCGTGAATGCCGACGGTCTGCTCGAGCAGCAGCAGCAAGCGCGCGCGAAGATAGCGCTCGGGCCCGATGACCGGCCCACAGCCATTCAGATCTACGGCGCCGATGCGGCCAGGCTCGCTGATGCCGCCGTGCTCGCCGAACAGGCCGGCCCCGCATACATCGACCTCAACTGCGGCTGTTGGGTGCCCAAGATCGCGCGCAGCGGCGCGGGCGCGGGTTGGTTGCGCGACCCCGACGCGATGGTGGCGATGGCGCGCATGGTGGTGTCGCGCGTGGGCTTGCCGGTGACCGTGAAGACCCGCATCGGTTGGGGCGACGAGGCCTGCATGCCCATCGCCACGCTCGCGCGGCGGCTGCAGGACGTCGGCGTGCGTGCGCTGACGATACACTGCCGCACCGCCAAGCAAGGCTACGCGGGTAGCGCCGATCTGCACTGGGCGGCAGCGGCGCGCGAGGCCGTTTCGATCCCGGTGATCGTCAACGGTGACATTCGTACGGCCAACGATGCCAAGCGTGCGCTCGACGTGACCGGTTGCGCTGGCGTCATGATCGGCCGCCGCGCGATCGAGCACCCATGGATCTTCCGCGAGGTGCGCTGCCGGCTCGATCGACGCGGGCAGCACGCCCCGCCCACGCCGGCCGAGCGTTTCGCGCTGTGTCGCGAACACTTGCTGGCGCTGCAGGCCGACCGCGGCGAGCGCCGCGCCGTGCGCGCCATGCGTCGCAACTATGTGCACTACTTGCACGGCGTGCCCGAGGCCGCCGAGCTCGTCGCCGAGCTGTGTCTTGGGCCGACAGTCGACAGCGTGCTGCAAACGCTCGACGGCGGCCAGGCAGAGCGCGAAAGCTGCACAGGCAATGAGCCGCGAGCGCGTAGCTCGTCGCCGGCCGGCGACCCGCAAAGCGGTGACGTTTGCGTGCCATACGAGCGCCCGGCCGCGGAACCCTGTTGATTCGGCGGCCTCGGCTTCGCTACAAGTCCTCTCCGCGCCTCCAACAGTGTCCACGGCGAGCCCGGTCAGCGCGCGAACATGCAACTGCGAGAGCCACGCTATGTCACCCGTCTGCAGGGGCGTCTGCACCTGCCGGACCGAGAGCTGTTCGGGCCGGTCGATGACGTGAGCCTGCATGGCGCGTTCGTGCACACCCAGCTGTCCTTGCCCCGGCACTGCGTCGTCGATCTGCACGTCTCGATGCCGAACGGCGACGAGCTCGGTTTCGCGACGCAGGTCGCTCACTGTCTGTCCACCACGCAAGCGCAGGCGAGCGGGCGGCGCAGTGGCATTGGCCTGCGCTTGCTCGGCAGCCATGAGCGCAACGTCGCGCTGTGGTACGGGCACCTGCGTGCGCTGACCGAGCAAAGCCGCACGGCCAAGCGCAGCGGCCGCGTGTTGTTGGTCGGCAACCAGCTGCCGCTGCTCAAGCGTCTGGTGAACGTGCTCGACCAAGTCGTGGACGCCGTCGTGCCCGCTGACCCTGCGTCGCTGTGCCGCCTTCTGGGGCCGCAGACGCCGTGGCATCTGGCGATCGTCGACGGCGCGCTCGACGAGACCGCGGTCGGGCAGATCGCAGCCATCATGCCCACCCTCGTGATCGTGCCAGGCGCTGAGCCCGCGCGAACGTTGCGCGCGCGCGAGCTCGGCGCCGCATGCGTGCTCGAACGGCCGTTCGGCAACGCGCAGCTGCTGCGCGAAGTCCAGCAGCTGATGGCTGCGAGAAAATAGCGCCGCGCGAGCACGCGCGACAGGGCAGTCGCGCGGCCGGCCGTCAGCGCTTGACTTGCCAGAGGCATTCCCGCAATGTGGTCCGACCACCTTGGATGGTCCGCTTTGGTCCATCCGCGTGCGGAAGGGGCCATGCAGCGCTTCGAAGCACCCGAGCTCGATTCACGGCCGGTGAGCGCCGGCGAGGTCCTGGCCATCTGGAGCCGGCACCTGCTCGCGCTGGTCTTCCCGCTCAACGCGCTGGTATTCGTGCTCAGCGCGCCGCACCCCGCCTGGCTCGCCTTCGCGTTCACCGTGCCGGTGTGGCTGGCTGTTCGGCTCGATCGCAAGAGTGACGATGAGCTGCGGCAGCCGCTGGCGCGCATGCCCGCTTGGCCGTTCGACGCGCTCTTGCTCGTGCTCGTGGCGCTGCAGCTCGGCAACGTGCTCTTGTTGGTGCTCGCGCTGCGCGGTCAGCCTGTGCTTTCGTTCGATGTCTTCATGGCCGTGGTGGTCGTCGGATCGAGCTCCGGCTATTCGGGGATCGTCGTGGCGCACGAGCTCATCCATCGGCCGAAGAAGCGCTGGCAAGTGCTTGGGCGGCTCTTGCTCGCGACCGTGGTCTACGAGCACTTCTACACCGAGCACGTGCGCGGTCATCACGTGCGCGTCGGTACGAGCGAAGACCCCGCCACTGCACGCTTCGGCGAGAGCTTTCAGCAATTTTACAATCGCACCGTGCCCGCGCAGTGGAAGAGCGCATGGCGTCTGGAAACGGCGCGCCTGGGTGACGTGAACATGCGGTGGTACGACCCGCGCGTGCTGCGCAGCCGCGTGCTGCACGGCATGTTCGTCGAACTCTCGTTCGTGGTGCTCGCGTTCGCCTGGGCGGGTGCCGCGGCGGGCGTCGCGTTCGTGCTGCAGGCCGCGTGGGCGAGTCGTTCGCTCGAGGTGGTGAACTACTTCGAGCACTGGGGCCTCACGCGCGTGACGCCGCGCGTGCTGCCCAGTCACTCGTGGGACACCTCGTCGCGCTTCACCTACTACGCGCTCACCGGTCTCTCGCGCCACGCCGATCACCACGCGTTTGCGTCGCGGCCCTATCAGCTGCTGCGTGTCTGGGAAGAAAGCCCCAAGCTGCCGCGCGGCTACCTCGCGATGTTCCCGCTCGTGGTCATGCACAACCGGCGCTACCAAAGGCTGATGACCGAGGAGCTGCGGCGCCGACAGCTGGGTCCCTTCGCGGTCGTCGCTGCGTCGCCCACTGCGCCCGAGGCCGCATGAGCGACTCGCCGCACAGTCGCACCGACGCCATCGCCGATGCGCTGCGTGCTCAGATCCTGGGCGGCAAGTACGAAGCGGGCGAACGCCTGCCCTCCGAGCGTGAGCTGGCGCAGAAGACCGGCGCCAATCGAGCGTCGGTGCGCGAGGCGTTCAAGCAGCTCGAGCAGCTGGGCATGATCTCGATTCGTCCCGGGGGAGGTGCGCGCGTTGCGCCGCTGGCGCACGCACAGCTCGGTGCGCTGCGGCACATGCTCAGCGCGCAGCGGCCAGATCGCGAGCTGGTTGCGCAGTGGCTCGACGTCCACGAGCTGGTGATCGCAGGTGCCGCGCGCCTGGCGACCGAGCGCGGCACGGCCCAGGAGCTGGCAGCCGCCAAGAAGCTCATGCGCAAGCTGGTCTCGCCCAGCATCGGGGATGCAAACTTCGTTGCCATCGCCGACGAGCTCACCGATCTGATCGCCACCGCCAGTCGCAACGTGGTGTTGCGCATGGTCCGCAACGGTCTCACGGCGCAGGCTCAGCGTCAGGACCACGCGCGCAAGCATCTGCCAGCCTCACGCAAGCAGCTTCTGCCGATCGTCGCCGAGCTCGAGCGCGCGCTCGATCACCGCGATGCCGTCGCTGCCGAGGAGGGCGTGCGCAAGCTCCTGCGTCTGAACCGCCCGATGGTGCTCGACCTGATAGCGGGTTCACCCGCGGGCAACTGAGGCCGCAGTAACGCGCGTGGTTGCAGCAGGGCGTGCGCGCACCGCCCGGGTGGAGCTGCGCGCGCCTGACTTCGGTCCGGCTGGCGCTCGGGTTGCACACCGCCGCTCGCCATCGAGCGCATCCTGAACCCGGCTGGTTCGCCTGCGTCTGCCGCCGCGCCGCACGACCCTGCGACCGCCGATGCCGAGGCATTGCGTTCCGTGCTTCGAACCTGCGCCAGCGCTCCGGAGCGTGCCGAACGCGCTCTTGCGTTGATCCTCGCTCAGCTCGGCGCCCGCTACGGCTACCTCTTCGCCTAAGGCCGCGAGGCTACGAGCTCTTGTGTGCCATCTGCGTGCGTAGCTCCGCGCAGTGATCTTCGTCGCTGGCGCGCGGCGTGAACCAAACGTAGTCGAAGGGCAGCGCCGCGACGTCGAACTCCTCGGCATAGCGCGGCATGGTTGTCCACTGACCGTGCACCTCGATCAGGCCGACCGTGAGCGAGTGCGTGGCGAAGGCACGCTGCAGCGCAGCCGGCACACCACGATCGTTGCGTACGTGTCCGGTGCCGGCGATCAGCACAGCCCCTTGGCCAGGCACGCTGCGCGCATGCAAGCGCTCGGCAAGTTGGGCGTCGCGTGCACGCTGCACCAGCACCATGCTGTC
>DASVHQ010000100.1:0-2002 GCA_036382515.1 Polyangiales bacterium
GCCGGTACGGGTCGCCACCGGCGACTCGCTGCGGTTCGGTGTCGCCGGTGGCCAGATGGTGCTGGAGACGGTCACGGAGCAGGCGCTGATCGGGCGACCGGGCGAGGGTGCGTTTGTCTACTCCTACGAGGATGCCGCCGAGCTACAGTTGGTGCTGGAAGTCCGCTATCACGCCGTGGTGGGCAATCCGCCCTACATCACGGTCAAGGACCCCGTGCTGAACGGGCTATACCGCACCCTGTGGTCGGCCTGCGCCGGCAAGTACGCACTATCGGTGCCGTTCGTGCAGCGCTTCTTCGACCTTGCAGTCGACGGCGGGTACGTCGGCCAGATCACCGCCAACTCCTTCATGAAGCGCGAGTTCGGCCGCAAGCTCATCTTGGAATACCTGCCCACGCAGGATCTGTCGCTCATCGTCGACACGTCGGGCGCCTACATTCCCGGGCACGGCACGCCGACTGTGCTGCTGTTCGGCCGACACCGGGAGCCGGTCAGCACGACCGTGCGCGCAGTCCTGGGCATCCGCGGGGAGCCATCAGCGCCCGCCGATCCGGCCACGGGCCTGGTGTGGCGCAGCATCGTTGACCACGTCGACGAGCGGGGCGCACAAACTGCGTACGTGACGGTCACCGACTGGCCGCGGGAGACAGTGTCGACCTACCCATGGAGCCTCTCCGGCGGCGGCGCCAGCGACCTGCGCAAGGATATCGACGCCGGCAGGATGCGCCTGATCGACGTGGCCGAAAGCGTGGGCATCTGCGCCGTGCTCGGTGAAGAAGATGCCTACGATCTACCGACTTATGCGCGAGCGGCGACGCACAAGGTTGTTGACGGCGAAGCGGTGCGGGATTTCTCGCTCCACGGGCGCCGCCGTTACTGGCCGTACGACTTCGACCTCATTGTGCGGAAGGACGCGGGCCGGGAGCCACTGATGTGGCCTTCGCGCACCGTTGTCGCGAACTACCTGATGTTCGGGCAGACCAAGCTGCAGCGAAAGCTGCACTGGACTGAGTACGGCATGTTTCACCGGCGCCGGGTTGCTGCCGACAAGCTGATCGGCTACGCCGAAGTGGCGACACATAACCACTTTGTCCTTGATCGCCGTGGCAAAGTGTTTAATCGCACTGCACCGGTCATCAAGCTACCCGACGGGGCGAGCGAGGATGAGCACCTGCAGTTGCTCGGGCTGCTCAATTCATCCACCGCGTGCTTTTGGCTCATGCAGGTAAGTCACAACAAGGGTGAGGGAGGCGGAGCGCGCGTCCAGGCCGGTTATGCGGCGATGGGAAGCGAGTCGTGGAAGAACGCATACCAGTTCAACTCGACGAAGGTGTCGCAGTTACCGCTGCCTAAGGGATCGCCGCTGGAGTTGGCGCGGCGGCTCGACGCGTTCGCGCAGGAGTTGGGAACGGTGTCGCCGGTCGGAGTATGCGGCTCCGGCGTACCGACTCGGCAGCGGCTCAACGAGGCGCGGGATCGCTGGGATGCCATCCGCGCTGACATGATCTCGGCGCAGGAGGAGCTGGACTGGGAGGTCTACGGGCTATACGGGCTGCTCGACAACTCCGCGGACGACGTGATCGGCCACGACGTACCCAAGCCGCCGTTGCACCTGGGCGAGCGAGCGTTCGAGATTGCGCTCGGCCGGCAGATGGCCGCCGGCGAGGTGGAAAGCCAGTGGTTCACCCGACACGGTTCCACCCCCATCACCGAAATACCGGCGCACTGGTTAGCCGACTACCGCGCGCTGGTGCAGCAACGGCTTAACACGATCGAGTCCGACCCGTACCTGCACCTGATCGAGCGGCCGGAGTGCAAGCGCCGCTGGGCAACCAAGCCGTGGGCCGAGCAGGAGACCGAGGCGCTGCGGACCTGGCTCTGCGACCGACTCGAAGCGCGCGCGCTGTGGTTCGGCGCGGATGGCGCACCCCGACTCCGCACCGTCTCGCAGCTTGCCGACGAGCTCCGCACCGACGCCGACTTCGGCAGTGTGGCGGCGCTC
>DASVHQ010000101.1:0-14008 GCA_036382515.1 Polyangiales bacterium
CAGGCGTTCGTCGTCGTCCGCATGCGCGCGCGTGAGCCCGTCGATCAACATCGCAACGCCCGCCGCTTCGGATCGATTGAATTTCTCATCCTTGAGATCGATGTCGTGGATGATCTCGGCGACGGCACGCAGGCCGGTTGCGCGCAGTCGGAAGCGGCGGTACAGCGTCTCGAACGTGCAGTCCTCGCCTTCGTGGGAGAACTCGGCGTCGAACATGTCGAAGCGCAGTTCCTTGGGTTCGGGCTCATAGCCCTTCGCCGCAACGAACTTGAAGCGGGCTTCGGGATCGATGAACCGCAGAATCAGCCACGCGCTTGCGATGCGATCCACCTTGACGCCCGCTCGTGTCACCCACGTGTGCCCGCGCACTGTGGTGGTGTCGTAGTGCGTTTGCTTGGAGGGTGCGGGCGCGGGGGTCGATCTCAGGCGGTCGCGCAGCTGCGAAATCAACTGTGTTGCAGCCTCGCGCTTCGACGCTCCGAAGAAATCTCGCGCACGAATCTCTTCGAAACGTCGCTCGAGCTTCACCACCACGGCTTCGAGCTCGCGCCGTTGGTCTTGCGTTAGCGTTCGCGACTTTCCCTTGGCCCGCGCGCGGGCGTCCCGGCTCAGCGCGTTGTAGTCCTCGTTGCGCGCTTTGCGAAACAGCTCCTCGACCTCTGCGTCGGAGAGGCCATCGACGAACGCTGCTTCGACGATCGTCGCTTCGCCCCGACTGTCGAGAATCTCCCGCCGGACCCACTGCAAGTCCTCCAGCGACGAGTCGGAACGCGGCAGAACGTACACCGCGTTCTTCAGCGCCACGGCGCCGATTCCGGCCAAACGCCGCCATACCTTGACCCGCAGCTGGCTCGGATGCGGCGGGAGTTGATGCATCAGCAAGAGCCAAGGGCGCTGTGGAGGGGCTTCGGCCATGGGAGCTTGGTGCTTGTAACATGTGTTGCGAGATAAGCAACAAGCGAAACAGATGTTACAAATGGGTGCCGCTGGCTAAGGACCCGAGCACAAATAAGTTGATCAAGGCCGGCTCGTCGGCGGAGTGCGATCGCGAGCGCGCCCGAAGAAAAACGCACGCATACTCGATGTATTTCGAGGGTGTTTTCGAGGACGCAAGCCGCGAGCGCACCCGCCCACGAGCCGCAACTGAGCAAGTTATTTGTGCTCGGGTCCTTACCCTTCTGCTTTCCGAGCAACAGCAGGCGGCTGCTGATAGGGTATGCTCGCCCACCTGTGCTTCGAAGCTTCGTGTTCGCCTGTGTGGTATTGGCTCTGCTGGGTAGCAGCAGCGTGAGCGAAGCCTTCGATTTCTTGTTTACGCGGGTGGGTCGCGAACACGACCTGAGCCTGCTCTACGAATCGAGCCAGGCGAGCGCTGCGGTGCGTGACGGTCTTCTGCTCGGCCACGGCGAGGAGCAGATCGAGCGCCTATCGAGCGGCGTCGTGCACATCGTGCAAGACCGCGTGTACACGCAGGCCAAGCACCCGAAGACCGGCCAGCTCGTGGCGCTGCCCGAGCCCTGGCACATCCACTCCACGCTAGAGCTCTCGCCCGCGCTGCGCCTGCACAGCCTCGAGACCACGCTCGAGGTCCACCGCTCCATCGATCGGGCGATGGGCTATGCCTTCACCGACAAGGTCAAGCCGCTCTTCGACTGGCAACGCGTGCGCGTGCATGCCAGCGCCGACGGCAAGACGCTCGTGCGCAGCACCTTTCGCTTTGGCCGCGACGTCGAGACCACGCAGCTCGACTACCCCGCGCAGGCCATCCCGATCGAGATTGTCGGCATGGTCCTGCCGGTGGCCGTGCGTCAGTCCATCGACCACTTCGACTTCGAGCTGCTCTTGCCCGACGGCGCCACGCACCGTGTGCGCGCCAGCATCGCGCGCACTCGCGATCTGACGCGCTTCGCGCAAGGCTATCCGCTGCCCAAGGATCAGCTGCATTTTCCGGGCGAGCTGGCGGTGGTCGACCTGTGGCTGGCGGCTCCGCTCAAGCACCTCTTCTTCCCGCATCACTTCTACTTCGTATACGCGACCGCCGAACCCACCAAGCTCCTGGCCTTCTGGGGCGGCGATCCGGACGATCACCTGCAAGCGATCCGGCAGCACTAGCCTCCCGAGCGCGATGACCATGCAGCTCTACTTCGCTCCAAACAGCCGTGCGACGCGCCCTCGGTGGTTGCTCGAGGAGCTGGGCGTTCCCTACGAGCTCGTCACGCTCGACCTAGTGGCCAAGGAGCATCGGCAGCCGGAGTATCTGCGCATCCATCCCTTCGGGCAGGTGCCCGCGTTGGTGGATGGCGAGGTCAGCGTCTTCGAGTCGATCGCGATCTGCATGTATCTGGCCGATCACTATCCGGACAAGGGGCTGGCGCCGGCCGCGAGCTCCACGCTGCGCGCGGCGTACTATCAATGGTTGCTCTTCTGTCCTTCCATGCTCGAACCCGCTATCGGGCGCTTCTCGCAGCACGGTGGCGAAGTGGCCGAGTCCGAACGCGAGAAGGCACGCACGCGCTTTGCCGAGGCTGCCGCGGTGCTCGAGCGCGTGTTGCGTGCGGGCCCGTACATGCTCGGTGAGGCGTTTTCCACGGTGGATGTGATCGTCGGTTCGAACCTCAACTGGGCGCGGCGCGTGGGGCTGCTCGACGGCCACTCTGTCCTCGAAGACTACGTGCGACGTCTGCTGGCCCGACCGGCGGCACGGCGCGTGTTCGGCGAGCCCGCAGCCAGCTGAGTGTCAGCTGTGTCGGGGCGCCTTCAAGAACACCGCGCCCAGCGGTGGCAAGGTGAGCGTGAGCGCCGCATGCCGCGCGCCATGTGGCGTCGGGTGTGCGTGCACTTGACCGAGGTTGCCGTGATTGCCGCCGCCGTAGAACGAGGCATCGGTGCTCAGTAGCTCGGTCCACTCGCCCGCGCGATCCACCGCGATGCGGTAGCCGTGGCGCGGCACGGGCGTGAAGTTGAATGCTGCCACCACCAGCTCGTGGTCGTCGTGCCCTGTGCGCGCGAACGCGAGCGCGCTCTGCTCCGTGTCGTTGGCCTCGATCCACGAGAAGCCGCGGCCCTCGGTGTCGCGCTCGTGCAGCGCGGGCTCGCTGCGGTAGATGCGATTCAAGTCTTGCACCAGCTTGAGCACACCCGCATGCAGGGGCTGCGCGCACAGGTGCCAGTCGAGGCTGCCGTCGTGGTTCCACTCGCTCTTCTGACCGAACTCGCAGCCCATGAAGAGCAGCTTCTTGCCGGGCTGCGCGTAGAGGTAAGCCAGGAGCACACGCAGGTTCGCGAACTTCTGCCACTCGTCACCGGGCATCTTGCCGAGCAGTGAGCCTTTGCCGTGCACCACTTCGTCGTGCGAAAACGGCAGCACGAAGTTCTCTTGAAACGCGTACAGGCTGCGGAACGTGAGCTCGTTGTGGTGGTACTTGCGGTGCACGCACGCGCGGCTCATGTAGCCGAGCGTGTCGTGCATGAAGCCCATGTCCCACTTGAGCCCGAAGCCGAGCCCGCCGAGGTAGGTGGGTCGCGAGACCATCGGCCAGGCCGTGGACTCCTCCGCGATCGTCTGCACGTCGGGATGGAAGTGGTACACGGCGCGGTTGAAGTCTTGGAGCAAGCTCACGGCTTCGAGGTTCTCGCGACCGCCGTGCTGGTTGGCGATCCACTCGCCGGGTTGTCGTGAGTAATCGCGGTACAGCATGGAAGCCACGCCATCCACGCGCAGACCATCGATGTGGTACTTGTCGAGCCACAAGAGCGCGCTCGAGATCAGGAACGAGCGAACCTCGTTGCGACCGTAGTTGAAGATGCAGCTCTTCCAATCCGGGTGAAAGCCCAGACGCGGATCGGCATGCTCGTAGAGATGCGTGCCGTCGAAGAAGCCAAGGCCGTGCTCGTCGGTGGGGAAGTGCGCCGGGACCCAGTCGAGGATCACGCCGATGCCGTGCTGGTGCAGGTAGTCCACCAGGTACATGAAGTCTTGCGGCGTGCCGTGGCGACTGGTGGGCGCGAAGTAGCCGGTGAGCTGGTAGCCCCACGAACCCGAGAACGGATGCTCCATGATGGGCATCAGCTCCACGTGCGTGAAGCCCATGTTCTGCACGTGCTCGCACAGTCGCGGCGCAAGCTCGCGGTAGCTCAGCGAGCGATTGTCCTGTTCTGGCACGCGCATGAACGAGGCCGCGTGCACCTCGTAGATCGACATCGGCGCGTCGAGGCGTTGCTGCTGACCGCGCGCTTGCATCCACTGTGCGTCGTTCCACGCGTAGTCGAGCGGCCACACGATCGAGGCGGTGCGCGGCGGAGTCTCGTGGTGGAAGCCGCAGGGATCGGCCTTGTCCACGCTGTAGCCCGCGACGTGCGAGCGAATGTGGTACTTGTAATGAGCACCCTGGCCGACCTCGGGCACGAAGCCTTCCCACACGCCCGAGCTATCGCGCGCGCGCAGTGGGTTTGAGCTGCGGTTCCAGCCGTTCCAGTCGCCGACCACGCTGACCTGCGCCGCGTTGGGCGCCCAGACTGCGAAGTACGTGCCCGCGCGCCCGTTCTGCGTGCACAGGTGCGCGCCGAGCTTGTCGTACAGGCGATAATGCGTGCCCTCGTTGTAGAGGTGCAGGTCGTCGCTCGTGAGCCGTGAGGCTTTCACGTGGTCTCCATTCGTGGCGGAAGTCAGCAGGATGACAGGTCGGCTTCCTGGAGGGAAAGCCCCAGACGGGGGGCCAGCACGCCTACGGTGCGTTGGCAAAAGCGCCGCGATCACGAGGCTAGCAGGGATCTGTTTCGGCGGCGCCATGGCCCGCACAGGGTTCGTGGGGCGGGCGGGCCGCCGGGTCCCGAAATGCGGGGCTCAGAAGATCACGCGTGCCGTCTGCGTGCGCGACGCCGGCAGGTACATGTGCCGCGTGTAGTCCATCACCATGCGGTCGGCGTTGTAGCGCCAGGCCAGGGTCTTGAGCGCGTGCTTCACCATCTGCAGCCAGTCCAGCGGGATGTGCTGGCCGTTGCGCTCGTAGAAGAGCGGGACTACGCGCGTGGTGAGCACCTCGAGCAGCGAGTCGGCGTCGTGCTTGTCTTGCTGCGCGGGATCCGCGAAGACCATGCCGTCGCCGAACGCGAAGCCGTTGCGCGTGTCGTACGCCTCGTCCCACCAGCCGTCGAGCGTGGAGCAGTTGAGCGTTCCATTGAACACCGCTTTCATGCCGCTGGTGCCGCAGGCCTCGAGCGGCCGGCGCGGGCTGTTGAGCCACAGGTCGCAGCCTTCGATCAGGTGCCGGCTGAGATTCTTGTCGTGGTCTTCGATCAGCACGATGTGGTCACGCAGCGCGGGATCTTGACTCAGCTCGTGCAGTCTGCGGATGAGTCCTTTGCCCGGCTCGTCGGCAGGATGCGCCTTGCCCGCGAACAAGATCTGGATCGGCCGATCGGGGTTGGTGAGTAGGCGCCGCGCGCGGTCGTAGTCCTCGAAGAACAAGGTCGCGCGCTTGTAGGCGGCGAAGCGGCGCGCAAAGCCGATCGTGAGCACGTCGGTGCGAAGGTTCGGAAGAGGTAGTCTCTCGCCGACGCGGTCGCGACGCACTTCCAAACGCCTGCGTACGAACTCGAGCAAGCGCTGCTTCAAGATCACCTTGATGCTCCACAGCTGGAACTCGTCGAGGCCCTCGATGCGCCGCCAGCGCACGGGATCGCAGACGTGGTCACGCCAGTCGGAGCCAAGGCAGTCGCCGTAGAGTTGCGCCAGCTCGTCGCTGAGCCAGGTGTCCACGTGTGCGCCGTTGGTGATGTGGCCGATCGGTACTTCGGAGGGCCGACGATCGGGCCACAGGTTTTGCCACATGCGCCGCGACACCAGGCCGTGCAGAGAGCTCACCGCGTTGGCGCGCCTCGAGAGCTTGAGCGCGAGCACCGTCATGCAGAACTCTTCGTTCGGGTTGTGCGGGTTCACACGCCCGAGGGCGAGCAGCTCCTGATCCGACAGGCCCAGGCGCGCTTGCATCGGCCGCAGGACGTGCAGCACCTGGCCGGGGTCGAAGAAGTCGTGTCCTGCGGCCACCGGCGTGTGGGTGGTGAACACCGTGGACTCGGCGACCTCGTCGGCGACCTGGCCGAAGGGTAGGCCCGTGCGTTCCATGCGCTCGGCGATGGCCTCGAGCGTGGCGAAGGCGCAGTGCCCTTCGTTCAAGTGCAGAACTCCGGGTCGCACGCCGAGCTTGCGCAGCGCGCGGTAGCCACCGATGCCGAGTGCCAGCTCTTGCAGCATGCGCGTGTTCTTGTCGCCGCCGTACAGGCGAAACACGCGCGCGGCCGCGGGGTTGGCTTCGCTCTCGCAGAGGTTGAGCAAGATCAGGTCACAGCGCCCAACGCGTGCGCGCCAGATCTCGGCGACCATCACCGTGTCGGCCACAGGGATCTCGATCGTGAGCGTGGTACCGTCGGGGCCCGCCACGGGCTGGATTGGCACGCTCGAAGCGTCGAGATCGTTGTAGACCTCGTTCTGTCGGCCTGCGCTGTCGATCTGCTGGTGGAAGTAGCCCTGGCGGTAGAGCAGGGTCACGCCGAACGCCGGCACGCCGAGGTCCGAGCAGGCCTTGAGATGATCGCCCGCGAGCACGCCGAGGCCGCCCGAGTAGATGGGCAGCGACTCGTGGATGCAGAACTCGAAGCTGAAGTACGCGACCGGACACGAGGTCAGTGCGGGCGCGTTCCAGCTCGTCCAGTGTCGATCGCTCTTGAGGTAGTCGTCGAGGTGTTTCTCGGCGCGGATGGTTTGCGCGAGGATGCTCGCGTCGCTGTCCTTGGTGGCGAAGTTCTCGGGCGAGATCTGCTGGAGGAACTCGACGGGGTTGTGGTTGACGTCGCGCCACAGCTCGCGATCGATGTCGCGGAAGATGCCATCCAGGTCGTCGTTCCAGCTCCACCACAGGTTCTGCGACAGACGCAGCAATCGAGCGCGTAGATCGGACATGGGCCTCCAGAGCAGCGCGCCGCGATTCCGTCGATCGAGAGGCGCGCAAGACGCGCAAGCTGCGCGGGTTCAGCGTAGGATTCATAGCACAGAGCATGCTGCGTCATCCTGCCGACGTGACTTCCGTGCTGCCGGGCCGCCCCGGCCCCCAGGGCGCCCACTGGGATGGCGCGGGCACGAATTTCACGCTGTATTCGGAACACGCGACCGGCGTGGACCTGTGCCTGTTTGACGACGCGCAACACCAGTGCGCGCGCGTTGCCCTGCCGGCACGCACGGGCAACCTCTGGCATGGCTACGTCCCCGGCGTGGGCCCTGGCCAGCGCTACGGTTACCGTGTGCACGGGCCGTACGCGCCGGAGCAGGGCCATCGCTTCAACCCGAGCAAGCTGCTGCTCGACCCCTACGCGCGGGCCGTGGACCGGCCGACCGTGTGGCACGAGCTCTTGCACGGCTACAACGCAGGCGATACGCACGACGGCACGCTCGATGCGCGCGACAGCGCCGAGGTTGCAGCGCGCTCTGTGGTCGTCGACCCGAGCTTCGACTGGCAGGGCGATGCGCCGCCCGCACACGCCTGGCGCGATAGCGTGGTCTACGAGTGTCATGTGAAGGGGCTCACCAAGCTGCATCCGCAGCTCCCGCCGGAGCTGCGGGGCACGTACCTGGGTCTTGCCTCTGCACCCGTGATCGAGCACCTGCTTTCGCTCGGCGTCACCGCGGTCGAGCTGATGCCAGTGCAGCAGACGTATTCCGAGCGCTTCCTGATCGAGCGTGGCCTCCGCAACTACTGGGGCTACAACACGCTCGCGTTCTTCGCGCCTGACGTACGTTTCTGCAGCAGTGGCGTGCTCGGCCAGCAGGTCAGCGAGCTCCAGACGATGGTGCGCGCGCTGCACCGCGCTGGCCTCGAAGTGATCCTCGACGTGGTCTACAACCACACCGGCGAGGCCGATCCACTCGGGCCCACGCTGTGTCTGCGCGGCATCGACAACGCCGTGTACTACCGGCTCGATCCCACCGACTTGCGGCGTCACGTGGACACCACGGGCTGCGGCAACAGCCTGAACTTCGCGCACCCGCAGACGCTGCGCCTGGTCATGGACAGCTTGCGCTACTGGGTGCAGCAGCTGCACGTCGACGGCTTTCGCTTCGACCTTGCACCGAGCCTTGCGCGCCACGCCGACGCGTTGCAGCTGCGCGCCGGCTTTTTCGCTGCGCTGGCGCAGGATCCGGTGCTCGCGTCGGTGAAGTTGATTGCCGAGCCCTGGGACGTGGGCCCGGGCAGTCCGTGCACCGGTGGTTTCGATCATCCGGTCGTGGAGTGGAACGATCGCTACCGCGACGACGTGCGGCGCTATTTCCGCGGTGATAGCGGGCAACGCGGGCGGCTCGCGACGCGACTTTCGGGCAGCGCAGATCTGTTCGGCGCGGGCGGGCGCGGTCCAACCGCCAGCCTCAACTACGTGACCTCGCACGATGGCTTCTCGTTGCGCGACCTCGTCAGTTACGAGCGCAAGCACAACCTCGACAACGGTTGGGAGCAGCGCGATGGCAACGACAACGAGTCGAGCCGCAACTGGGGTGCCGAAGGCCCGACCGATCGAAAGGACGTGATCGAGCGACGCGAGCAGGTGGCGCGCGCGCTGCTCGCCACGCTGGCCTGTTCGGCGGGAGTGCCGATGCTGCGTCAGGGCGACGAGCTGGGCCAGACGCAGCACGGCAACAACAACGCCTACGGGCAGGATAACTCGACCACTTGGCTCGATTGGTCGCAGGCCGAGCCTGCACGGCAGTGGCTCGCGTTCGCGCGGCGGGCGTTCGGGCTGCGGGCCCAGCTCGCAGCGCTGCGGCCAGTGGCGCACTGGAGCGGCCGCTACGAACATGGTCGCAAGGACGTGACGTGGCTGCGCAGCGATGGCACGGAGCTCGGCGAGCGCGACTGGAGCGATTCGGAGCAGCGGGCGCTGGGCATGTGGGTGTCGGGCGATGTGCTGGACGAGGCGGCAACCTCGGTGCTGGTGCTGATCAACGGTGGCGAGCAGGACGTGCGCTTCACGCTGCCGCGGACGGCGGCGGACGGCTGGGAGAGCCTGCTCGACACGGCGCAGCCGACGGCGGCGGTGAGGCCGGTGCCGGAGCACGAGGTCCTGCTCTGCGCGCACAGCGTGCAGGTGTTGCAGGGGCAGGCGCAGGCTCGCGCAGAGCGTGGCCGGGATGGGCGCAGCGCGCTGCGCTCGCTCGCAGAGGCTTGCGGGATCGTGCCGAGCTACCTGGCCTACGACGGCTCGCAACGCGCAGTGGACGACGACACACGCGTGCTGCTCTTGGCTGCGATGGGCCTGCCGGCGCAGACCGAAGCCCGCGCACGCGAGCAGCTGCAGCGCGTGCTGGCCGAGCGCACGCCCGAGGGGATCGAGCCGGTGCGAGTGTTGCCAGCCGGTTCCGATGCGTTGGCCGAGCTGCGGGTGCGCGTGTCGGCGGCGCGCGAGCGGCGCGTGGACTATCGGCTCGAGCTGACGCGGGAAGACGGCAGTCGTGCATCCAGTGAGGGCAGCCTGCACGTGGTCGGCGCCTTACTGCGCATCCCGCTCTTGCCGGCACTGGCCCCCCTGGCCTGTGGCTATCATCGTTTGCGCTGTCAGCTGCAGGGCGCGCTCGCGCTCGATGCCACGCAAGACCTCATCGTGACCCCGCGCAGTGGCTTTCGTGCCAGCCAGGCGCTGGGAGAGAGCCGCGCCTTCGGCGTGATCTCGCATTTCTATGCGCTGCACAACGAGCGTGGTTTTGGCGTGGGTGACCTCGCCGACCTGAACCACGTGGTGCGGCTTGCTGCTGACGGCGGCGCAGACTTCGTCGGCATGCAGCCACTGCATGCGGTCGACAACAGTGCCGCGATCGTGAGCCCGTACTATCCGCTCAGTCGCATCTACCGTAATCCCATCTACCTCGACGTCGCGAGCGTGCCGGAGCTCGCGAGCTGCAAGTCGGCGCAAGCGCTGCTGCGCGACAAGGCGTTCGCTCACGCGCTCGAGCAGCTGCGCGGCAAGCCGCGGTTGGACTACGCGGCGAGCTGGGCGGCCAAGCGCACGCTGCTGCTTCTTCTGCATCGCGAGTTCGTGGAGCAGCATCAGGGCAAGGGCAGCGCACGCGCGCAGCAGTACGCGGCCTTCGTCGCCGAGCACGGACAAGCCCTGCAAGACTTCGCGACGTTTTGCGCGCTCGGGGAGCGTGCGGGTGGAGTCCGAAGTCCGTGCGTGGACTTTCACCGCTTGCCAGTCGAGCTGCGAGACGCGCGTGGCGCGGCGGTTGCGCAGGCGCGAGCCGAGCTTGCCTCCGAGCTCTCGCTTCACTGCTACCTCCAATTCGAGCTTGACCGTCAGCTGGGCGCCACGCAAGACGCGGCGCGCGCGGCGGGCATGCGGCTTGGGTTGTACGGCGACCTTGCCGTCGGCAACGCGGCCGGTAGCAGCGATGTCTGGTCGATGCCGCAGCTCTTCGCTTCGGGCGTGAGCTTGGGTGCGCCTGCCGACGCCTACAGCGCCGACGGGCAGAGCTGGGGCCTCTTGCCGCTGGTACCGAGCGCGCTGCGCGCCGATCGCTACCGCTACTTCAGCGCGCTGTGCCGGCAGGCCATGCGCCACCACGGCATGCTGCGCATCGATCACGTCATGGGCTTGCTGCGCCAGTTCTGGGTGCCCGACGGTGCGCTCGCCACGCAGGGCGCCTACGTGCGTTTCCCATTCGAAGATCTCGTGGGGATCCTCGCGCTCGAGAGCGAACGTGCGCGCACTGTGATCATTGGCGAAGACCTGGGCCTCGTCCCCGACGGTCTGCGCGAACGCATGCACGAGCTGGGTATGCTGCGCTCGCAGGTGATGTACTTCGAGCGCGAGCACGACGGCCGTTTCGTCGCACCCGAGCACTACGCGCCTGACGCGCTCGCCAGCGTGAACACGCACGATCTGCCGCCGGTGGCGGGCTACTGGCAGGCCGGCGACCTCACACAAATTCGCGAGCTGGGCGGGTTCTCGGAGCCACGCAGCTTCGAGGCTGCGCTCATGCAGCGACAGGAGGCCAAGCGACGCTTGATCGAGCTGCTCGTGCAGCAAGGCCTGCTGTCGCAGGGTGAAGAGCAATCGCTGCCGGCGCTGGTGGCGGCGGTGTACCGGCTCTTGGCGCGCTCGCAGGCGACGCTCGTCGGGGTCTGCCTCGATGACTTGTGCCTCGAGAGCGAGGCGCTGAATACGCCCGGGTTCGCGGTGCCGCATGCGCCCAGCTGGGCGCGGCGTTCGCACCTGGGCTCGGAGCGGCTGGCAGTCGACCCCAGCGTGCAAGCGATTCTGGCTGCGTGCGGGGAAGGTCGCCGTCGCAGCTGACGCACGCGCACGGCTGCCGTGCCGCTCAGCGCAGCCAGCCACGAGCGCCGGCAGAAGCTCGCCGATGGCGCCGTGCAGCACCACGTCGGCCAGGTCGTCGAGGGCAGTCGGCTGGCCGTTGAGGATGATCAGTTTGGCCCCCGAGCGTTTGGCGGTGGGCACGACGTTCGCGATCGGAAAGACCGTGAGGGAGCTGCCGGTGAGATCCGTGCAGGCCTGCTGCGTGGCGCCGCACAGCGTGCCTGACGCGGCGCAGCTGCGAGCACCGCGGCTTGCGTTGCGCAGGCCGCATGGGTCATGCAGCAGAGCTCTGCGCGCCGCCCGCGCGCGCCGACGGCTACACTCGCCGTCGGCCCGAGCTCACGACGCTGCACCTGCCTGTCGGCCGCCACTGCGCGCCGCCGACATTGCCAAGGCCGCATGCGCTTGCGCGAGTTGTGCACCACCCCAAGCGCCATCGCCAACGCCATGGCCCACCCCTTCGGGTGTCACGAAGCGCGTCAGGCCGGCCTCGCTCCACAGCCGCCGCCATCAGCAGCGCGACCGCGGCGAGCTCACCCCTCGCAGCTGCGCCTCGCGCTGGACTGACGACACCATCACGCCCCCACGGCCGACACGCACGGCCTGCAGCAGACGCAGAGGTGTGAGGGAAGGGTTCTGGTGGGGACGCACGTGGACAGCCGTGCGGCAATCCGGTTCTTGCAGCGGCCGACGCAGTGCCAGGCGAGGGTTGCCGGCGACGACGCAGGCAGGCCGCGCAAGGTGGCGCTTGACATCGCGAGTGGGAAATTCGAGGTTTGTCCGTCTTTGGCGCTGAGCGCGTGGCGGGTGTAGCCCGAGGCATCGCAGCAGCGCGTGCCACGGCCGCCGATCTGCTGGCGTGCGAGACGGCCAGGCGTGTCGCGGATGCGTATGTGTTACTTCGGCGTGCCCGGCCGAGCGACTCAAACTGCGGCGCTGCGCAGCGCGCACTCGACGGACTCGAGCGCTGCCGCAAGCGTGTTCGCACTCGCTTCGCGCAGAGCGCCGAGGAGAGCCGCCGTAGCATGCGCGTGGTCGCGGCCGCTGCGGTCGATTCCGCGGTGCGGCGGCTGGGCTATCCGGTGATCGTCACTCTGTCCGGACGAATGTCCGAGGTGCTGCATCTGCAGGCGCACGGGCTCAACGCCAGCGCCGCACAGCGCATCCTCGCTTCGACTGAGCGAGACGGCGTGAGCTTCGAGACCGCGCGCACGGCAGAGGGGTTCACGCGCATCGAGCTGCGAGGCGACAAACTATCGCAAGCGGTGACGCTGACTCCCGTACCGGCCGAGACGCTCGTCGCGCCAGTGTTCGAGAAGTGGGGGCTCGGCAGCCCGCTGACGCTGCAAGACTCAGGCAGCGGCACAGCACTTGCGTGGTGAGCGGCGGTGGCCGCCTCAGCGGGTGACTTTGTGCCGTCTTGTGCCAACTCATCGCTTAGCACGCCTTCACTGTTTGGGGACCCGATGGGAGAAACGACATGATCCGATTTCTACGCAACACGGCACTGGTACTGATCCTGGCGAGTTGCGCCGCGGCCCGACCCACCTCGGTACCTCACAGCCAGTCGGCAACGTGCACGGCGATGACAGATTGCGCGACCCTGAAGCGCGCAGTCGCGTGCACGCAGGGCTACTGCGTCGATGCAAGTGGCCAGCGCATCGCGGTGGGTTCGGGCAACCCGGTGACCGACGCCGGCGTCGACGCACGCGCCGCTGATGCGAACATCGATGCGACCGCAGCTGATGGCGACGTACTGGGCAACACCGGCTGCCGCATCGCCGCGGACTGCCCTGATGCATCGGGCGTGCCGAATGGTTCGAGCATCGCGTGCATCCCGCCGTATCAGGGGGCTCCATGGTCCGGGTGCTCCCAGGGCATCGCGCCTTGGTGTGGCACGTGCCCGTGCCCACCGATGCCAACCCCACCCCTCGGCAACGGCCAAACCTGCCAGAGCGCGGCCGACTGTGCAACGACAGCGCCCGCCGGGGTTCGCGTCGCAGGCGTCTGCGGCGCCGACACGCGCATGGTATCTGCGACGAAGATCTGCGAGCAGTGCGCAAGCAACACCGATTGTTCCGGCGCGCTGCCGTTCTGTGGCAACGAAGGCTCGCACATCGGTGGCACATCCTCGTGGCGAGCCTGTGTGGAATGCGGCTCCGACGCGGACTGTCCTGCGGCTCGTCCGCGCTGCGTCGATGACCCGGGGCTCGGTGGCAAGTGTCGTCAGTGCGCGAGCACCGCGGATTGCAGCGAAGGCGCGTGTTCCGGTTTTGTCTGCGTTGCGGCTTGCGCGAGCGCTGGCGATTGCGCCGACCCGCTTGCGCCTTGTTCCACGCACAAGCGTTGCGAGCCCATTCGCTGTACGTCGACAACGACCTGCCCCGCCCACTCGAGCTGCGACGCGAGCGGGATGTGCCAGCGAACCGCCTGCGCGACCGACGCCGAGTGCGGGACCGGCGTGTGTGTGGGTGGCGCATGCTACGAAAAGCTCGGGTGGTGCTTCACCCGGCCCGCCTCTCCACCGTGAGCCGGCAAACCGGTGCTTCGACTGCTCGGAGCAGCGCCGCCGTCAGCAGCAGGCGATGAGCGTGGCGTCGTCGGTGAGGCGCGCGGCGTCAACATCCACGCCTCCGCCAGCGTGCACGGT
>DASVHQ010000102.1:0-83535 GCA_036382515.1 Polyangiales bacterium
AGGGCTTCGAGTCGATTCTCGAGACAGGTTCTTGTGCGAAACCGCAGGAATACTGCGTGGTATTTTGAGGATTTCGCACAAGAAGATGTCCGAGAAGCGGCCGAAGACCGACGGGAGCGCTTTCTCCGACAGGCTCCTAGCGCAGCGCTCGTCGCACGCTCAGCCGCCGGCGGCTCGATAGACGCGCGGCACGCGAGCCGAGAGGTTCGTGATCACTTCGTAGGGAATCGTGCCCGAGGCCTCGGCGAGATCGCGCGCGCTGATCTCGGCGCCCGCTTGCCGGCCGAGCACCACCACTTCATCGCCGACGCGCGCCGAGGGAACATCGGTGACGTCGAGGCAAGTGAGATCCATGGCGACCACGCCCACGATCGGCGCGGACAGCCCGCGCACCAGCATGCGGCCGCGATTGCTGGCCGCGCGCAGGAGGCCATCGCCGTAACCGATCGCCACCGTGGCGACGCGCGTCGGGCGCGCGGTGCGAACCGTTGCGCCATAGCCGACGGGCGCATCCGCCGGCAAGTCGCGCAGCGCCACGATCTGCGACGAGACGCGCATGGCCGGGCGCAGATCCAAACCGACGGCCGAGAGCGGCGGCACGCCGTAGAGCGCCAGACCGACGCGCACGAGGTTGTGATGCGTGCCCGGATTACTGGTGTAGGTGCCGGCGCTGTTGGCCGCGTGGATGAAGCGCGGGTTGTGTCCGGCCGCGCGCACGGCCGCTTCGACCTCCGAGAAACGCGCCAGCTGCTGCGCGGTGATCTCGGGATCGGTGTCGGCGCTCGACAGATGCGTCATCAAGCCGTCGATGCGCAGCGTGGGCAGCTCGGCGAGGCCGGCGAGCATGCGCGGCAGCTCGTGCATCTGCACGCCCAGCCGCGCCATGCCCGTGTCCACCTTGAGGTGCACGCGTACCGGCCGCCCTTCCGCCGCGCGGCCGAAGGCCTGTGCCTGGCCCAGCTCGTAGATCACGGGCGTGAGCCCGGCCCGCAGCACCTCGGCGTGGTCGCAGCCGTAGACGCCGTTGAGCACGAGGATGGGCACCTCGACCTGGGCGGCGCGCAACGACAGACCTTCTTCGACCAGCGCCACGCAAATCCCATCGACGCCATGGTCCTCGAGGCAGCGCGCCACCGGGATGAGGCCGTGGCCGTAGGCATCGGCCTTGACCACCGCGTAGACCTGCGCAGGCGCGGCCACGCGGCGCACGCACTCGAGGTTGTGCGCTATGGCGCCGAGATCGACCTCGGCGACGGTCGGACGCGAGCCTGGCCGCTGGCGCGAACCTTCGCCCAGGTGGGCAGGCGCCGGGAGGGCTTCGGTCCACATGCCCCCGGTGCTAGCTGCCGCAGGGCCGGGCGTCAAGGAACGCGACCCTGCTGCCGGACCCGAAACCGGCCGCCCCTGCTCGCGGCCGAGGCCGACAGACTGCCGCAATCGCCCGGCTTTTCCGATTTGGGCCAGACCGGATCGTTCGGGCTGACAAGCGCGCCCCCTGTGCATAAGCTCCGGCCATGCGCATCGAAGTCAACGGCGAGCCGCACGAGATCGCGCCCGAGACCACGGTCTTTGCGTTGCTGCGGACGCTCGGCGTCGGCGACGGTCCAGTGGCCGTCGAGCGCAACCACGAGATCGTGCCGCGCGCGGAACATGCCAGCACGCTGGTACACGAAGGCGACCGCCTCGAGGTCGTGCACTTCGTGGGCGGCGGTTAGACACGGATCACAGGGAGTCCCAGGCCATGAGTGATGCTCTGCACATCGGCAGCTTTTCGCTGCGCTCGCGACTGATCGTCGGCACGGGCAAGTACAAGGACCTGCAGCAAACCAAGGACGCGCTCGAGGCCTCGGGCGCGGACATGGTCACGGTCGCCGTGCGACGGCTCGATCTGAACGCGCCCGGCGGCGATTCACTGATGGGCTACCTGCGCGAGAAGGGCTACACGCTCCTGCCGAACACCGCTGGCTGCTACACGGCCGACGACGCGGTGCGCACCTGTCGACTGGCGCGCGAGCTGGGCATGTCGGGCCTGGTGAAGGTGGAAGTGCTCGGCGATCCCAAGACGCTCTTCCCCGACGTCGTGCAGACGCTGCAAGCGGTGGCGATCTTGGTGAAGGAAGGCTTCACCGTGCTGCCCTACACCACCGACGATCCGATCACCGCCAAGAAGCTCGAAGACCTCGGCTGCGCGGCGGTGATGCCGCTGGCCGCGCCGATTGGCTCGGGGCTGGGGATTCGCAACCCGTACAACCTCGAGATCATCCGCAACACGGTGTCGGTGCCGGTGATCGTGGACGCGGGCGTGGGCACGGCCTCCGACGCCGCGATCGCGATGGAGCTCGGCTGCGACGGCGTGCTGATGAACACCGCGATCGCCGGCGCGCGAGAGCCTTTGCGCATGGCGCGCGCGATGAAGCTGGCGGTCGAGGCTGGCCGTGAGGCGTTCCTGGCAGGCCGCATCGAGCGGCGCCTCTACGCCACGGCCTCGAGCCCGCTCGCGGGTGTGATCGGCAGCAAGCTCGGCTGAACCGGCCGCACGAGCTCGCCGGCATGTTCGACCTGTACCTGATCACCGACCCCGACACACACGGCGGCGTCGTGCAGGCCGTGCGCGAAGCACTGCGCGAGCTGCCGCAAGGTCGCGTCGCCGTGCAGCTGCGCGCTAAGACGGCGTCTAACGCTACGTTGCTGGGCCTGGCACGCGAGCTGCGCGCAGTCACGCGAGACGCGCAGGTGCCGCTCCTGATCAACAGCTCGCTGGAAGTCGCAGACGCCGTCGCCGCCGACGGCGTTCACTTGCCGGAGCAAGGACCGAGCGTGGCGTCGGCCCGCGCGCTGCTAGGGCCGCGGGTGCTGGTCGGGGTGTCATGCCACGACGTGGACGGTCTGTTGCGTGCGAGCCGAGAGGCAGCGAGCTTCGTGACGCTCGGCCCCGTGTTGGAAGTGCCCGGTAAGGGTACGCCGCTCGGTTGGGCGCGCTTCGCGCAGCTCGCAGCGAGTGCCCGGCTGCCGGCGTTCGCGCTCGGTGGCCTCGGACCCGCGCACGCACAAGCAGCGTGCGCCGCCGGAGCGTACGGCCTCGCCGTGATCCGCAGCGTGTTCGCCGCGCCGGATCGCAGCAGGGCCGTCCACGACTGCCTGCGAGCGCTCGACCAGGCACGGCGGCTTGCGGTTGACACTGGCGACCCAGTCCCCGAGCCTTGAGGGATGCAATACATCGGCGACCTCGGCCGGTTCCTGAGCTTCGTCGCGACCCTGTGCGTGATCTTCGGCGTGCTCATGCGGCTGTTCTTCGTCGATGTATACACGGTGCCGCACAACGGCATGGCACCCACGCTGATCATGGGTGACGAAGTGCTGGTATGGCGCCACGCCAAGCCCGACATGAGCGACGTCATGCTGTGCGAACACCCGGCCCGCCCGGAGCAGACTGTGCTCGGGCGCGTGGTTGCGTTCCCTGGTCACACGGTGAGCACGGATCGCTTCGGCAACCTGTCCGTGGATTCCGATCGCGCCAACACCGAGACCATTGGCACGCTGCGCTTCTACGACGAGAGCCACAAGCGCCTGTTCATGATGAAGCTCGGCCAGATCGAGTACAACCGCCACCGCGGCCACCAGTACTTCGTCGAGTCCGGCACGTCGTTCTCACTGGTCACCAACCAACTCGAGCACGGCCTGTACCTGCTCAGTGACAACCGCTCGGACGACTACGACGACAGCCGCGAGTTCGGCGAGGTGAAGCTGGAGAGCTGCACGCGGCAGGTCTTCATGCGTCTGCGACCGGCACCCAAGCAGGACGACGACATCTCGCACTCGTACCTCGAGCTGATCCATTGAACGTGCGCGGCTGGCGGCGCAACGCGCGCGGCCGCCCGTGCGACCCTACAGCTCGGCGTGGACCTGCATGCCGTCGGGGAAGCTCACCTGCACGCGGGCCGAGAGCTTCGGCCAGTAGCCCCCCTCGACCGGGAATCGACCCAGCACGACGCGCCCGGAGCTGGCGCACAGCGGTGCAGTCGCGGGCGGACAACTCGGAGCGTAGCGCTCGTCGCGGCGCAGATCGGCCAGCGGCACCCGACACACGCGCGCATGCAGCTGCCCCTGCGCGTCGTCGATCACCTCCGTGGTGAGCGCCCAGCCTTGCCGCACGGGTGAAGGCGAGATCAAAAGGCGCAGCGAGCTCTGCTGCAGCGGCCCAAGCTCGACCGTCGGCAACGGTGCGTTGCAGGGCCCACCGCCGGTGTCTGCGCCCGCGCACACGACCTGGGGCGACACCTGGGGCAGCGTCGGGTCCACCGTCACGTCGAGTCCGAAGTCCGAGGCCGCGTCCCAACCGCTCCGCCCGAAGGAGTAGAGATGACCGTACACGACGTGCGTGTGTGGCTCGGTCGTGAGGAATTCATGCAACGCAAACGGCCAGCCGGACTCGCAGCACACGTTGTCCGCACGACACGACGAGGTGGAGTAGTCGATGGCCACGCAGCCATGCACGAACCAGCGACAGTCGCCCAGGCCGTGGCAAGCAAACACCGGATCGCCGCTCCCACCGCAGTCGGCGAACGCGAAGCCCAGCCGGCATTGATCGAGCGCGGGGCGCGGGCCGAGGCAGCTGACGTTGGGGTCACGCTGGTCACGCAGCACCTGTTGCCGCTCGTAGTTCGGGTAGGCGGCCTTGCGGTAGCGGATGCGACCACCGACCTCCGGCAGAGGCACCCGCACGAAGCCTTCAGGCGACGCCAGCAAAAACAGGTACGACGGGTCGTCGACGCTCTTGTCGAAGACGAAGCGCAGGCTCTGCGGCAGGCCCCACAGAAGGCGCGTGACCTGCACGCGCAGCCCGCCGATGTCGACCACCTCTCCCAGCCGGAAGCGGAAGCGCTCGCCGCGGTAGAGTTGCTCGAGCTCGGTGGTGAGCAGCGTACCGCCGAGCACCGAGACCTCGAGGATGTTGGGCGCCGGGCGGTAGATGTCGTGCGCGTGGGGAGCGGCGCTGAGCACCCACGACGACAGCGGCATCGGGTGGCCGTAGAAGTGGCGCACGAAGGGCCAGAAGATCGTGCTGGTGTGCTCGATCGAGCCGATCAGCACCACGTGCTGCTGCGCGACCGTCTTGTCATCGATCGGCGCGCGCAGCACCTGCTCACGGATCGAGCGAAAGCCGTGGGTGGCCAGCCGTGATTCCGCGTGGCTCGTGCGCCCCGCCTGCCAGATCTGAAAGTACGCGACCACTAGCGAGACGCACAGGGCGACGACTGCGCTGCCCCGCTGCGCGCTCCAGCTCGCCCGCACGCGCGCGACGCCGCGCAAGAGCACGATGGCGCACGCGGCCGAGGCTGCGAGCGAGGCGGGCAGCACCAGGCGACTGGTTGGATACGACGCGACCATCGGCACGAGCGAGATGCCGGCGCCTGCAAGCATCCAGCGGATCTGCCGGCGCTCGTCGTCGGGGCGATCGCGCAAGCCCCAGCGCAGCGTGAGCACCGTGGCCCCGATGGCGAGCACGCCGATCGCCACCTGCCAGAAGTGCCAGCCGGGCAACTGCACCCAGAGCTGCGGCGGCACGAGGCCGAGCGACAGGATCCAGTCACGCCACGGGCAGCCGAACGCCCACCAGTTCGCCGGCACCGAGAAGAACAGATCACCGAAGAAGATCGGGATGCGGTAGCAGGCCGCGACGAAGAACGTCCACGGCTCGGTCACTGGATCGATGTACACGCCGGAGTTGAGCGCGCCGTAGCCCAGGCGCGAGCGCGCCACGAGAAAGAGCAGGCCCGGGATGCCGCTCGGACACAGCGCAAGCGCACGCCGCCACAGCGGCCCGCGCTGGTAGACCAGCTCGTATGCGAGCACGTAGCCGAGCAGCGGGAACGCCCACTCACCCAACAGCATGGCGATCGAGAAGCACGCCAGCTCCAGCAAAGGGCCGACACGCATGCCGTCTTCGCGGGACCGCAAGTGCCACAAGAGGCCCAGCACACCGAAGAACATCGCCACGATGGCCGCGCGATTGGCGAGCCAGCTGAGCGGCAGAGTGTGCCCCTCTTCGAGCGCGAAAAGCACGATCGCGATGCACGCGACCGAGCGTGGAAAAAGGCGCTTGAACAGCGCCGCCGCCACCAGCATCAGCGCCACCCACCAGAGCATCGAATGCACGTGGTACGGGAACGGATCGGTGCCGAAGAGCTTGCGATCGACGATGATCAGTACGCTCGCAAGCGGCCGCAGCATCGACAAGCGCAGGCCGGGCGCGGTCCACCACGGGATGGCGCCGTAGTGCATCAGCACACGGTCGTCGTCGGGTGTGCCGCGCACGAACGCGAAGAGATCGAGAGGCCCACCCGAGGTTGGGTAGACCCCATCGAGCATCGCGGGCTCGACGAAGTCATCCGACGCAAAGCCGGCGTAGAGCGTGGCCCAGCGCAACCAGATTCCGAACCCGATCGCACACACTACCCAAGCCGCGTAGGACCACGCTGGCCAACGCGGGTGTCCAGCTGGGTGGCCTGCTGGGTGTCCAGCCGGGTGTCGACGTGCGCTGCCGCTCGCGTCGCCAGAAGCAGGCGCTGGCTGTGGATTGGCGTGGAGCGACGGCACCGAGCCTTGCTTTCCCCTTTTATAAACCGCGCCCGACTGATATCACGACCCCAACGCGGCGGCATACCACGCCACTAGCCCGGTTCTGGCGCGCAGGCATGGGTAGCCCCCTGTGCAGCGCGAATCGCATCGTGACGGACGAAGCCAAGATGCACGCGCAGCGAGCCAGCGCCGCTCGAATGCAAGTTCAGCGCATCGCGTTGCCCAGTTGCGAGCTCTCGTACCTCGAAATGGGGGATCCCCAGGCACCGCTCGTGGTGCTAGCGCACGGCTTCCCCGACCATCCCCGCACCTTCGAACCGCTGATGACGCGGCTGTGCGCAGCGGGCTATCACTGCGTGGCGCCCTGGCTGCGCGGCTACGCCCCCTCCACGCTGGAGGGCCCCTACGACCGCCAGCGCGTGGGCGACGACCTGGCCGAGCTCGCCGAGGCCCTGTCGCCTGACCCCTGCGTGCTGATCGGCCACGACTGGGGCGCCGCAGCTACTTACACCGCCGTGGGCCGCTGGCCCCAGCGCTTTCGAGCGGCCGTCACGCTGGCGGTGCCCCACGTCGCCGCGTTCGAGAAGAACCTGCGGCGCAACCGCAGCCAACAGCAGCGCAGCGCGTACATGGCGTTCTTCATGCTGCCGGGCCTGCCCGAGCGCATCGTGCCGCGCAACGACTTCGCCTACATCGACGCGTTGTGGAAGCGCTGGTCACCCAACTACACGCCCGACCCCGATTACATGCGCGAGCTCAAGGAATGCCTGCAAGCCAGCATGCCCGCGCCGCTCGGCTACTACCGCTCACTGCGCCCCTCACGCACGCGGCTGCGTCAGTCGCGCCTGGACGCGCGCGTGCGCATCTACGTGCCGCTCTTGCACCTGCACGGCGCTGACGACGGCTGCATCAGCTTCGAGATGAGCGACGGCGAAGACAAGTACTTCAAGGGCGATTTCCACAGCGAGAACCTGCAGGGCCTCGGCCACTTCATGCACCTGGAAGACCCGCAGCGCATCGCGGCGGCCGTGCTGGACTTCGTCGGGCCGGCGCGGCGGGGGCATGAGGGGCGCTAGACCGAGCGGCGGCCTGCCGTGCGGCGGCCGGCTCGACCTACTGCGCCGTGGCGAGCTTCTCGACCGTCGCCGTGATGGAGAGCTGGTTCATGGGTGGTGGCGCGACGGCCGTCGTCGGCAGCCAGAGCACCGTGCACTGCAGGATGCCCTGGTTGAGGCCAGCCAAGTCGGGGTTGCAGCTGAACATCTTGTCGCTGTGCGTTGGACTGTCGTAGTCCCAGGCCACGAACGTGAGGGTGTCGTTGGCGTCGAGCCGAACCTTGATCGGTGGATCGCTCGCCAGCCACGAGGGGGCGATCGACTTCACGGGCGTGGTCGTGTTGTTGGGGAAGGAACGGCCCGAGACCAGAACCTCAATGTACGCATCGGGCGCGCACCCGCACAGGTACGCCGGTAGCGTCGGTCTGTTGCAGCTGTCATCGTAGCAAATGGCAAGGGTCGTGCCGGTGGTGACGACCGCCGCCGAGACATGAATCGCGTAGTTGGGCACGGGCCCGGTGCTGAGGCAGGCGCCAGTGACGCACGCCTCGTTGACGGCGCATGTCTTGCCGCCACACAGCACAGGCCCGGAGTCCGGCACGGCGGGCACGCCGCCATCGTCGAGGGGTCGTGGCTGTGATTGCGCCAAAGCCGCGTCCGCCAGCGCAAGCGTGCTGCCCCCATCGACGGTCAAGGCCGCGCTGCCCGCATCGGCGTTCGTCACGTTGGGCGTCTCGATAGGATCCTTCGCGCAAACGGCGTAATACCAGCAACTGGGCTCGGCGCAGTTCGCTGGGCGCGTGCCGGGCGCGGCTGAGCCCATGCACTCGGCTTCGGTGAGGTCCCCTGTGGCTCGGATGCCGCAGCCCGCGGCCGCGAGGACGAGCAGCGCCGCGAGCTGCGCGGCCGGGCGCTCTGGACGGAGTTGGCTCAGATCCATGGGCGAAGCAGGGCGGCGTGTTCCGTCAACCCGACGTACAGCGTGGCATGTTTGGCTACGGTATGCAGCTGCACGACGCCTCGCACCCGACGCCCGGAGGCCGCCGTCGGGGCCCGGCGGCTGCGGCCAGCGGTGGAATGTGGCAGGCTGCCTGGAGCGCGCCCCGAGCCGCGCTGCAGGGATCCGCGCACGAACATGAAACCCACTGGTTGGGCATGCCACTGGCTGTTATTCACCGCCTTCGCGGGTGTTGGCGCCTTCACTGTTGCGGGCGCAGCTACGGGCTGCGGCCTTCGGACTCACGGCAAGCTCACTGAGCAGGAGTGTCGCGGCACCACGCCTACCCCCGCTGGCGAGCGACCGGCGGGCTGCGCCGACCCGGCGTGCTGGTACTACGACTTCTGCGCCACCCCCTCGACCCCGGCACTGAGCGGCACGCATGGCGACGGCGGCACAGCGGCGCGCGCCATCGACGGCTCCACGCCTGCGAAACGTGCGCCGGACGCAGCGGCGAGCCCCGGCGACGATGGCGGGACGCTCAGCTCGCACGACGCCAGTGTGATCCACGACCCGTGCGCCGGCGTGACGTGCAAGGCCGGCAGCACCTGCGTCAACGGCACATGCGACACCGCCATCTCGCCCGGACGAGGCTATTACCTGACGGTCACGGCAGCCGCCGTGCCGGTGGCATGGCCGGGCGCCGCGGGGTGCATCGACACACCCACAGCGGACGATTTCTGTTCGCTGGTGCCGCTCTTCTCGTGCGGTGATTGCTGGCCGGACCCCTACGTCATCACCTTCATAAATGGCGCGATGGTTTGCAGGAATGCGCCGGTCACCAACGCCACGGCGCCGAGTTGGTCCGCACCGAAGTGCCAGGTTACGCTCACGTTGAACGACACGATCGAGTTCCGCGTGATGGACAGCGACCCAGGAAGCTCCCACGACGAAGAGATCTTCCGGTGCAGCGTGATGTTCGCGGATGTGACCACCAGCCTGCTGCAGTGCAAGCCGGCCAAGGGGATGACCATCGCACCGCCGATAGGCGGCGACTGGTTCGTAAACGCCGAGCTCAGCCCGCTACCGACCACGCAGTGAGTGCCAACGACGGTGCCAGCTCGGCCGGGCATCGGCGCGCTCCGAGCCGCACCCCGAGCCCGCTTCACGTCGCGCCTTGCACCCCCCCCTGCCCGTCCGTATGCTCGCGCGCGATGCGAGCCGGCTGGCCTGTGGCACGGCCGCTCACCGGAGGCCTGCTTGGACATTGCCGTTGTCGTATTTCCCGGGTCGAACGCCGACTTCGATGCCTTGCACGCGACGCGTGACGTGCTTGGCGCGAAGGCGCGCTACGTGTTCCACAAAGACACGAGCCTGGGCGCCGCCGACGCGGTGATCGTGCCCGGCGGGTTCTCGTACGGGGACTACCTGCGAACCGGCGCCATCGCGTGCTTCAGCCCGATCGCGGAGGCGATCCGGCAGTTCGCCGATCAGGGTGGACCGGTGCTCGGCATCTGCAACGGCTTTCAAATCCTGACCGAGCTGCGCCTCTTGCCCGGTGTGCTCACGCGCAACGCGCATCTGCGCTTCGAGTGCCGCGACATCTACCTGCGCGTCGGAGCTCGCGGGCCTTTCACACACTCGATCCCGCAGGGCCGAGTGCTGCGCATGCCGATCGCGCACGGTGACGGTCGCTACCAGTGCGACCCCGCCACGCTCGCGCGGCTGCACAAGCACGATCAGATCGCGTTTCACTACTGCGACGCGCAAGGCAACGTGGGCAAGGGTCCGACGGTGAACGGCTCGATCGAGGAGATCGCCGGGGTCTACAACGAGCAGAAGAACGTGCTCGGGTTGATGCCGCATCCGGAGCGCGCGAGCGAAGCCCTGCTCGGCTCCGACGACGGCTTTCAACTCTTCGCGGCGCTGCGCGCGCACCTGCAAGGCAAGGCGGCATGAAGGACTTCCCCAAAGAGCCGCCAGTCGATCTCGGTCTCGCAAAATCCTTCGGCCTGCACGAGGACGAGTACTCGCGCGTGGTCAGCACGCTCGGGCGCATTCCCAGCTACGCCGAGCTCGGCGTGTTCAGCGTGATGTACTCGGAGCACTGCTCGTACAAGTCATCGCGCGTGCACCTGCGCCGCTTGCCCACGACCGGGCCCAAGGTAGTGCAAGGGCCCGGCGAGAACGCCGGTGCGGTGGACATCGGCGATGGATTCTGCGCCGTGTTCAAGATGGAGTCGCACAACCATCCGTCCTTCATCGCGCCATTCCAGGGCGCAGCCACGGGCGTGGGCGGCATCCTGCGTGACGTGTTCACGATGGGCGCGCGACCGATTGCGTCGCTCAACTCGCTGCGCTTCGGCCGGCCCGATCACCCGCGCACCAAGGAGCTGCTCAGCGGCGTGGTCAAGGGCATCGGCGACTACGGCAATTGCATCGGCGTACCGACCGTGGGCGGCGAGGTCTACTTCGACAAGAGCTACGACGGGAACATCCTGGTCAACGCATTCACTGTCGGCATCGCCAAGACGGCGGGCCTCTTCTTCGGCAAGGCCAGCGGCATCGGCAACGCCGTGATCTACGTGGGCGCGAGGACTGGCCGCGACGGCATCCATGGCGCCACCATGGCGTCGGCCGAATTCGACGACAAGAGCGAGAAGAAGCTGCCCACCGTGCAGGTCGGCGATCCGTTCATGGAGAAGCTCTTGCTCGAGTGCTGCCTCGAGATCTTCGCAACCGACTGCCTCGAAGGCGTGCAGGACATGGGCGCTGCGGGTCTCACGTCTTCGTCGGTCGAGATGGCCAGCCGCGCGGGCAACGGCGTCGAGCTCGACCTCGACAGCATTCCGCGCCGCACCACCAAGCTCACGCCCTACGAGATGCTGCTGTCCGAGTCGCAGGAGCGCATGCTCATGGTGGCCAAGCCGGGCCGCGAGCACGAGGTCTTCGAGCTCTGCAAGAAGTGGGACCTCGACGTCGCCATCATCGGTCGGGTGACTGACACCGGCCGCTTCGTATGCAAGGCCACGCCGGGCTACGATCCGCTCGACGATCAGCCAGTGCCGCGCGATCCGCGCGTGGTCGTGGACATCCCGGTGCCGATGCTCGTCGACGACGCGCCGCGCTACGAGCGGCCGCAACGTGAAGTGCCCCCGGATCCAGTCGCCAGCGCGGTGATCGGGCCAACGATCAAGGACGCCAGTGCAGAGCTCTTGGCGCTGGTGGGCTCTCCGAACATCGGCTCACGACAGTGGATCTGGCGGCAATACGACCACGTGGTGCGTGACGGCACCGTCGTGCGCCCCGGCGCAGCCGACGCGGCCGTGGTGCGCGTTTTCTGCGAAGATGGTGCGCGCACGATCGAGAAGTACCTGGCGCTGAGCGTCGACTGCAACGGTCGTCACGTGCAACTGGACCCCTACATGGGCGCGGCCATGGCCGTGGCGGAGTGTGCACGCAACCTGGCGTGCGTCGGCGCTGAATCGCTGGGCCTCACCGATTGCCTGAACTTCGGCAGCCCCGAGAAGCCCGAGACGATGTGGCGCTTCAGCCGCAGCATCGACGGCATCCGCGACGCCTGCAACGCGCTTGGCGTACCCGTGGTCTCCGGCAACGTCAGCCTCTACAACGAAACCGATGGGCAGCCGATCTTGCCCACGCCGACGGTCGCGATCGTAGGTCAGCTGCGCGAGGTGGAAGACCGCGTGACCCTCGGCTTCCACGCTGGCATGCAGGTCGCGTCGCTCGGCACGCCGGCGCGCGGCGCGCTCGGTGCGTCCGAGTGGCTCACGAGCAAGGTGGGTGAGGTCACGGGCGAGCCGGTGGGCATCGATCTGGCCGCCGAGGCTCGCCTGCAGAAGCTGCTGATCGAGCTGGCGCACAAGCGCGTGCTGGGCAGCGCTCACGACGTGAGCGACGGCGGCATCGGCGTGTGCCTCGCGGAGAGCTGCCTCGCCACCGGCGTCGGCTGCACGATCGAGCTCGGTCTGTCGAGCGGCAGGGAGCTAGCGAAGCTGTTCAGCGAGGAGCCGTCGCGCGCGGTGATCTCCTACGCTCCGCAGCACGAGGCGAGCGTGCGTGCCGCGGCGCAGGCAGCGGGCGTTCCGTTCGCCGTGATCGGGACGACCGGCGGCGACCGCCTGCGGATCGATCGAGTCGTCGACCTCGGCGTGCTCGCGCTCGCGGATGCGCACCGACGTGCGCTCGAGTGTATCGTCGGTCCGGAATGAAACGCACGGCGGGCAGCGCCACAGCTCGCGTGCGGTCGAGCGCGATCGAACCGGTCGGCTAGGCCGCGCGCGGCCCGTCGAGCAGCAAGAGGCCCGCATCGAGCTGACCGGCGAACAGGAGCTGGATGCCCGCGCGCGCGTGCAAGGCCGATCTTGTTCTGCATCGTGGGTCGCTACCACGGCGGCGCCTACGTCGTGTTCTCGCGCGGTTTGAACGACAACCTGCGCGCATTGGCCGTCGAGGGCTCGTACGCGTCGGTGATCGGCGGCGGTCCTGCGGCTGCAGTCGTGTTCCCGCGCGAAGTGCGGGCGCGCGTGTCCGCCGGTCCGCGCATCCAGGCGCTGCGCGCGAAGCTCCGTGGCAACCCCACGGCCGAAGACCGTGCCGCGTTCGATAAGCTGCGCCGCGACGTGACCATCGAGAAGCGCGGCGAGGTCGCAGCCGAATACGATGCCGTGCACTCGGTCGAGCGCGCCAAGCGCGTGGGCTCGATCGAAGAGATCATTCCGGCTCGTACGATCCGGCCTTACTTGATCGATACGCTGCGCGCGGCGCTGAAGAAGCCCGCGCACTGAGGTCTGCGCTAGGCCGCAGACTGCGGCTTGGCGCAGCTTCGCTCACTGCAAGCTCAGCGCGGAGCGCAGGACTTCCTGCTGCTGCGCGCTGAGCTTCGTGCTCTGCGCGCTGACCGTCGGGAACATCAGGTTGTCGCCGCCTTCTGTCGCGCACTCGATGGCTTCCAAAAAGCCGTTGCCGTTGGTGTCGTGGTCGATCGTGCACTTCGCCGTGTCGCTGAACGGGTCGCGCACGCTGCCATCGACCTCGACCGTATGGAACAGCCCGAGCATGTGTCCGATCTCGTGCGCCAGCGTGCGGCCCATGGCCTTGGGATCGTCTTGCGCTCACGTCGGTTGCTGAAGTCGGCATGTCTGCGGGTAGCGGGACGCCGCTGTCGAGCACGTCCAGTCTGCCAACCGCCAGCCCGCGTCACCTGCGTGGGTGGCTTCCCGTGGTCGATACGCGCATGGCGGGGTTGCTGTGACGACGCCGAAGTCGGGTTGCTGCATCGACGTGCGACCAAGCAGAGCCGCGCTGCCCGCCTTGACCCCGTCGTCGACCCGGACGACCGTCCTTCGCAGAGCGCCGGACATCGCCAGATCGCACCGGCAGGCGGCGGTAGGCTGACCACGTAGTTCTCACGCGCCACATCGGACCTTCATGGTCGACTCCGGTGCCTACACGCGGCTGCAACAGACAGTCGTCGAACGATGTCCACCGCAACGGCCGTGCTACTCTCGGGTCGTGGACGCCCTCGACGACGCACTGCGCGTGATTCGCAGCTTCAACGAAGCGGGCGTGGACTACGTCGTAGTGGGCGGTGTTGCGCTCAACGTGCATGGCCTTGTGCGTGCCACCGAAGACCTGGATGTCTTCGTGCGGCCCGAAGTCGAAAACATCGCTCGGCTACGTCAGGCACTCAAGGCCGTGTGGTCCGACCCGGACATCGACGGAATCACAGCAGCAGACTTGTGCGGTGACTATCCGGCCGTCCGTTACGGGCCTCCCGAGGGGACTCTCTACCTCGACATCCTCACGCGTCTGGGCGAGATGACGAAGTTTGCCGACCTCGAAGCCGAGGAAAAAGAAATTGCCGGTGTTCGAATCCGCGTGGCGACACCCAGGGCGCTCTATCGCATGAAGAAGAACACGGTGCGTGCGATCGATCGCAGCGATGCCCTTGCTCTCCGCCGCGCGTTTCAGTTCGATGAAGAGGACGGCCCATGAGCATTCAGAAGTACAAGAGCGTGAGCGACATGCCGCCGCCGCCAGCGGCGCCCGGACAGGACCTCGCCGATCGCATCCGCACGCTGTGGAACCGTGCGTTCCTGCTTTCCCCCCCGCACTTCGTGAGAGGCGTCACGCGCTTTACGTCCACCGAGGAAGCAGACGCGATGCGCGCGGCCAACGAAGTCGAGCGCATGCGTCGCTCGGCGCAACAGCGCGGGTAAGAGCGCCGAGGTTCTGAAACCCATCGTCCGGCCACTTCCACTTCGCCTCGGGGGGTCTGGCGATAGTCGGGACAAACGCTGGCCCCTTCCGCGCGGCGGACGCCCGTGGGGTACCCGACTCAACGCGCTTGAAACGTAAGCGGAGGGTTGCCTCGCAGTCGAAGTTGCAGCGCGACGCCTATCAGTTGCAGCCCAAAGGACATCGGAATCGTCGCGTACTGGGGCAGGTCGTCGGAAGGCGCGCAGCTTGCCGTCGCGAACTTCGTGAAGATCTGGAACTTGGGCGCAAAGCTGGGCGCAGGAGCCGCGAACGTGCGCAGGGCGACATGCGGCCACCAGTTGCTGAAGTAGTTGCCCATCAGGCTGTTGCAACAGGTGGGGAGCATGCGCGTGGTGCTCGACTCGGGCCGCAACTTGAGCGCCTTCAGATGCTCCTCACCGCTCACGCACCGGACCTGGTCGCGTCGAAAGAGAATCGAATCGGTTGCACCTTGGGATGTCTTGCCGCTTTTGCCACCAGGCAGCGCGTCAACGATGGCCTGAGCCGCCTGACAATCGTCGCAGTAGCAAAGTAAGCGAACGATGGGCGGCGCGGTGGCGACGAAGCGGACCTTGCCGCATGCGCAGGATGCAGTGAACTGATTGCTCATATCTGTGGCCGATTACGCCGCGCGCGGCCCTGGCGCGGCGCGCAACGATTCTTGCAGACCCGGCATGAACAGGCGCGAGAAACGCCGGGGGTTCGTGATGCCACGCTGCGTGATCCACTGCTCGATGCGGGCGAGCCTGGGCTTCGCCTCTGAATCGAGGTGCAGCTGCGCCTGCGCGCGCGCGGCAAAGAGCTCCGGCAGCGATGCACCTGACTCGTGCGGACGCCGGTCGGCGATCTGCGAGAGCAAGAGCGACGCGCTCGCGTAATCGCCGCGCGCCACAGCGATGCTCGCGCGCAACACCCGCACATCGTCGTCGAAGCAGGGAAGCCGGAGCGACTCGGTTTCGGTGGTCGCGCGCTCGGCGTGCGCCAGGAAGTCTGCCTGCGCGCCGACGTGCACGACCAGCGCAAGGCGGGCTCGTGTGAGCAGCAGCACCGCACGCCAGAACGGAACGGTCGCAATCGCGCTCTGCAAGCTCGATTCGAGCGCCATGTAGCTTGCGCGCGCGGCGTGGATGTCGCCCCTGTAGAGCACGACGCAGGCGTGCGCGAGCGCGCCCGTGAGCAGGCTGAGGGAGGACCGCGCGTGCACGCCACCGGAGGACAGCTCGAGCAGGCTGTTCACCGCGACCACGTCGTCGGTGGCCAGCAAGCTCACGGCCAGCAGCTGACGCAGCCGACCTTCGCTCAGCACGTCGCCACCCTCGCCGGCCTCGCGCAGCCACTCGCGCACGAGCTTGGGCTCGGACTCACGCTGCACGGCGAACAGCGCCTGCGCGCGAGCGAGGCGCGCGGTACGCATCTCGTACGCGCCACCGCGACAGTGGTTACGCAACAGATCCTCGGCCGTCGCAAGCTCGGTGACGGCCTGATCGATGCGGCCGTCGTAGTAGAAGCAAAGACCCTGCGAGAACGCCATGTGCGCGCGCGCCTCGGGCTGATCGAGCTTGCGGACGAGCGCCGCCGCAACGTCGAGGGCACCGGAACGCTCGACACCCGCGAGCCAGCTGAGGGGCCCGTCGACGTGCGAATGAAAAAGCGTGAGACCGCGCACGATGCGCAAGGGCTCGCCCAGCTCGAGCACGTCGCTGACGTAGCGCGTGAGCACGGGCAGCGCTCGATCGAGCTCATGAGACAGAAGCCCGCGCGTCACGCCCCAGAGCAGATCGACGCGGCGCAGGACAGTCGCGTCCAGCTCGTGCTCCGCGCGCTCTGTGAAGCCAAAGCCGCGCGCTCGCAGCTGCTGCCAGGCCTGGCTGACCTCCAGGCTTGCCTCGCGAAACGATGCGGCAAGCGGCACGCCCATCCTCGCCAGCGGCCCGTCGAGCAGCAAGAGGCCCGCATCGAGCTGACCGGCGAACAGGAGCTGGATGCCCGCGCGCGCGTGCAAGGAGTCGACCTCCTGCGCGGATGCGTCGTGCGCAGCCTGCACGTACGCCTGCGCAGCGGCAGCACCTCGCCCGGCTTCCACCAGCGCATCCGCCCAGCGATGCAAGAGCTCGCGTCGCCTGCGTGGCTCGGGACAGTGCTCGGCGGCCAGGCCATAGAGCCGCGCCGCCTTGTCGAAGGCCATGCACGATTCAGCCTGCGTCGCAGCGCGCGCGGCGTACAGGCTGGCCCGCTCGCGATCACCGGCGCCGAGCAAGTGCTCGGTGAGAGCTTCGAGATCCACGGCGCCGCTGGCCTCGAGCGCTGCAGCGAGTCGTCGGTGCCAGCCCACGGCCGTCTCGGCGGACATCGAGGAGACCACGGCTTCGCGAATCGTGTCGTGTGACACCTCGACGGCACGGGCGTCGCGCGCCGCAACGCCGCGCACCAACTGCTTGCCGCGCAGCTCCGCCAGAGCCGTGGACAGCGAGAGATGGAACGACGCCACCAGCGTGAGCATGCTCTCGGGCACTGGCCGCGCTGCAACGCTGAGCAGCTCGAGCAGCGTGCGCGCGTCCGTGGAGAGCGAAGACAGTCGCTGGTTGATCACACGCTCGAAGCTGATCAGCCCCTTGGCCGTCTCCGGCGACGCTTTGCCGCTGGAACGCCGTTCCTCCGCGTGACGCACCAGCTGGGTGAGCACTTGCGGATTGCCGCCCGACTCGAAGCCGACCTTGCGCGCGCCTTCCTCTGCGCTCTGCGGCCCGAGCATGGAGCGGGCGAGCGCAACGCTCTGTTCGTTGGTCAGCACGTTGACGGCGAGCTGACGCACGTCGAGGTCGCCCGCGGCACGCACCTTGTCGAGAAACGCATCGAGCCCGGGACTCTGATTGGCGTCCCCACTGCGGTGCATGCACACGAGCAAGAGCGACGGTCGTTCCGGGCCGCTGAGCACGTCGCCCAGCAGGCGTGCGCTGTCCAGGTCGCTCCACTGCATGTCGTCGATGCAAACGATCAATGGCTCGACGTCAGCGATGCGGCTGAGCATCTCGCGCAGCGCACGAAACGCACGCTGGCGCAGCTCCTGCGGCTCGGGTGGCAACGCGCGCGGACGGCGCGTGCGGCGCACCACCTCGACGCGCTTGATCACAGGAAAGAGCTCGGCCAGCACGTCGATGTCGCGCGGCAAGATGCGCGCCGCATCCACCAACGACAGCCGGCGCAGGTACCGCGTCAACGAGTCGACTACGTTGTCGAAGGCCTTGAACGGCACCGACTCGCGCTCGTAGCAGCGGCCGCGCAGCACGATCGCGCGATCGGCCTCCACCACGCTCTCGACGAAGCGGTCGATCAAGCTCGTCTTGCCGATGCCGGCTGGTCCGTGCACGAGCACGAGCGCGGGCTTGCCCGCCTGCGTCGTGGCCAGCGCCGCGGCCAGCTCCTGCAGCTGCGCCTCGCGTCCCAGGAACAGCGCCGGACCCTTGCGGGTGAGCGACACCTCCAGCTCACCGGGGACCGGGTGCGACGCAGGACGCTTGCCGCGCAGCGCACGCAAGATCGCTCCGCCGTTCGGGCGAGCACCTGGATCCCGGGCCAAGAGCTGCATGCACAGCTCGTTCAGATCATCGGGCACGCCCGACACGACATCCGCGGGCGCCGGAGGATCGAGCTCCTGCTTGCGCATGATGACCTGCATCGGCGGCCCATCGATCGGCACATCTCCAGTCAACGCTTCGTAGAGCATCACGCCGAGCGCGTACCAATCGGCGGCCTCGCCGATGTCGAGCCCGCGACACTGCTCCGGAGCCATGTAGGCCGGCGTGCCCATCGCTGAGCCCAGCGTCGCGTGGATGTCCCTCTGCTTCTCGAGCGCAATCCCGAAGTCGAGCAGCACCACGCGCCCGCCGTCCGTGACCAGCACGTTCTCGGGCTTCAGGTCACGGTGCAGCTTGCCTGCAGCGTGCACGGCCAGGAGCCCTTCCACCACTTGCTCCAGCGTGCGCCGCAGCCGTTCCTCGCTGCGCAGCGGCGTCGGAAAGAGCATCTCGAGCCCCTTCACCTTGCCCACGAACGAATCGTGCAAGCCATCGAGATCGAGCTCCACCGAGATCGGTCGCGGCGTAGATTCGAAGGTCTTGCGCTTGCGGCCGTGGACGTAGGTGAGCAGGTCCTTGCCCTCCACGTACTCCATCGTGAAGAACCAGTGGTCGCCCTCCGAGAAGAGTTCGTGCAGCATCACGAGGTTCGAATGGGTCACGTCTGCGAGGCCACGAAACTCGTTCTTGAAGCGATAGATGCCCGCGGCATCGACGCTCAGCAGCACCTTGAGCGCAACACGACTGCCTAGCTGCTTGTCGTGCGCGAGGTAAACGGAGCCCATGCTGCCGGCACCGAGATGTCGTTCGATCACGAACCGATCTGTCCCGGTGAAATCTGCGTCCACGAGCAAGCGTTCCAGCGTCGATGATAACAGAAGCGCAGCACGCAAGGCGCCGCGCGATGACGTGGGCAGATAGGCGCAAGCCGCGCACAAGCGCGGCACGAGCGACTGAAATGCAGGCGTGGCGCGAGCAAGTCACAGAGCGGTCACGCCGAGCCTATACCGTGGCACGCGTGCCGCACAGGACCCGTGCGGATGGGCCGCGACGACGTTAGCTAGAAGCGGCCCGCGCACCCCGGCAGGCTATGGATCGCTCCAGGTGCCTGGAAACAGCATTTTCGCGCTTGACGACTCGCCGGACTGTGATTAGAAAGCATTCTAAATAAGAATGCATCTAATCTTTGCGAGCGATCAGGCAGCGATGGAGGCCCTGCGCGGAGCGGGCCTCAAGGCCACCTCGCAGCGCCTTGCCATTCTGCGCTCACTGTCGGGTGACGAGACTCACCCCACGGCGCAGGAGCTCTACGAGCGGCTGCACGCTCACTTCCCCACGCTCTCCGTCGCCACCGTGTACAACACGCTCTCGGCGCTCACGCGCATGCAGCGCTGTCGGCCGATCGAGCTCGGTGGGCCGATCCGCTTCGATCCCAACGTGGCGCCGCACGACCATGCCGTCTGCGAGCTTTGTGGGAAGATCCGCGATGTCGCGGCCGCTCCGGAAGCAGAGCGCCGCCGCAGGCGCTCGCTTGCCGGCTTCCGCGTGCAGCGCGTGGAACGCATCTACCGTGGACGTTGCGCAGACTGCGCTAGGTCCGCGCAAGCAGCACGGCAGTAGACCAACGCGATACGAAAACAGGAGAACCCAAATGGCCAAACAGCTCAAAGGCACCAAGACCGAAGAGAACCTGAAGGCCGCCTTCGCAGGCGAGTCTCAGGCGAATCGTCGTTACCTCTACTTCTCCAAGGTCGCAGACGTCGAGGGCTACCCCGACGTGGCGGGCCTGTTCCGTGACACGGCGGATGGCGAGACCGGCCACGCGCACGGCCACCTCGACTACCTGAAGCAGTCGGGCGACCCGGCGACCGGCAAGCCGATCGGCTCGACCGACAAGAACCTCGCCGCGGCCGTCGCGGGCGAGACCTACGAGTACACCGAAATGTACCCGGCCATGGCGAAGGCTGCTCGCGAAGAGGGCTTCACTGACATCGCCGAGTGGTTCGAGACCCTGGCGAAGGCCGAGAAGTCGCACGCCGGCCGCTTCCAGAAGGCGCTCGACACGCTCTGAAGAGTGCGCGTGTGCGCCGCGATCCAGCGCAACGCTGGCTGGCTCGCGGCGCATACACTCCGTCTGCCTCGTGCTAGTGCGCTGAGCCGGATTTCCCATGAAACCAGCTGTCACGCCCACCTTCGATCCACACGACGAACGCTTCTGGGATCCACAGGACCTGGCGCAGGAGCTGCAGCGGGTGTTCAGCATCTGCCATGGCTGCCGCATGTGCGTCGGCTACTGCCCGTCGTTTCCGGATCTGTTCGCGCGCGTGGACGGCTACGTGAAGCTGGGTCGTGGCGAGATCGAGGCGTTCGGGGCCGAAGACTACAAATCGGTCAACGACCTCTGCTATCAGTGCAAGCTCTGCTACATCAAGTGTCCGTACACGCCGGATGACAAGCATCCGTTCATGCTCGATTTCCCGCGGCTGATGCTACGACAGCGCGCGCAGCGCGCGCGCCGCGATGGCATCACGCTGCAAGACCGCGCGCTCGGCGAGCCGCAGCTGCTCGGCAAGCTTGCTTCGGGCCCGATCGCGCCGCTCACGAACTTCGTCAGCGCCAACCGCCTGGCACGCAAGGCGCAGGAGTTCGCGACCGGCATCAGCGCGCACTTCCACTTGCCGCCGTTCGCACGCGTCACGCTGCGCAACTGGTTCGAGACGCACACGCCCGGGCCACGCGTCGGCGAGCACGGCGAGGTGGTGCTCTTCTCGACCTGCACGAGCGACTACAACATGCCCACCACGGGCATCGCGGCGGTTCAGGTGCTCGAGCACAACGGCTTACGCGTGCACTTCCCGCGCGAGCAGACCTGCTGCGGCATGCCCAACCTCGATGGCGGCGACATGAGCTCCGCGATCGAGAAGGCCAAGACCAACGTGGCCGTGCTCTACCCGTTCGTGCAGAAGGGCATGCGCATCGTGGTGCCCGGGCCGACTTGCTCGTACGTGCTGAAGAAAGAGTATCCCGAGCTGCTCGGCAGCGCTGAGGCCAAGGCCGTCGCCGAAAACACGCTCGACCTGATGGAGTACCTGCGCAAGGCGTGGCAGGCGCAGACCTTGATTCGCGACTTCCCCAAGCCCCTGGGTCGCATCGCGTACCACGCGGCTTGCCACCTGCGCGCGCAGAAGATCGGCGCACCCGGACGCATCCTGCTGTCGAAGGTGCCGGACACCGAGATCGACGTCATCGAGGAGTGCTCCGCCGTGGATGGCACCTGGGGCATGAAGGCGCAGTACTACGAGCTCGGCCGTCGCTACGCGCAGAAGCTCGTTGATGGGCTGCGGGACGTGCCGTACGACGCCGTCGCCAGCGACTGCGCCCTCTCTGGTCAGCGCATCGCCAAGGAGCTGGGCACGCAGTGCTACCACCCGATCGAGCTGCTGAACCGTGCCTACGGATTGCCCGAGGTGTCGGCCGCATCGCAGCCACCGGCGCCGCACCTGAGCCCCACACCCGGGAGTCAGTCGTGAAACAAGTCGAACGCTCCGAGCTCTTGTCCCTGGGCGCCTACGAAGAGCTGCGCCCGCACTTCCGTGGCCGCATGATCGCGGTCAAGGAACGCCGCCGCCTGTCACTCGGCGCGCACATGTCAATCGTGTTCGAGAACCACGACACCGTGCTCTTGCAGGTGCAGGAGATGCTGCGCACCGAGCGCCTGAGCGACGAACGCGCCATCGCGCACGAGCTCGAGACCTACAACGCATTGATACCGCCGGCTGGCGGCCTGTCGGCCACGCACTTCATCGAGTACGACGATCCCACCCTGCGCACGAAGATGCTCGTGCGCTTCGCGAGCCTGCGGCAGGCCATCCAGATCCGCGTGGGCGACCGGGTGGCCATCGCCAAATTCGCGACTCACTTCGGTGAGGAGATGGATCGATTGGCTGCGGTGAACTACCTGATGTTCGACCTTGGGGCAGACCAGGCGGCACGCTTGCTCGATCCGAGCGTACCGGCGCGCATCGAGGTCACGCACCCCGACTACCGCGTCGAGGTCGACATGCCGGTGGCGCTGCGCCAGGAGTTGGCAGCGGATCTCGGCGCTTAGTCTGCGACGCGAGCTTCAGGCGACCGCCACCGCGCGATCGTCATGCGGCGCACGACGGCTCTCTTCGCGATCGCGCAGCTCGACGCTGACGATCTTCGACACGCCTGGCGTCTCCATGGTGACGCCGTAGAGCACGTCGGCCGCCTCCATCGTGATCTTCGAGTGCGAGATCAGGATGAACTGCGAGCGCGAGGTCATGGCGCGAATCATGTCGCAGTAGCGACCGATGTTCGCTTCGTCGAGCGGCGCATCGACCTCGTCCAGCAAGCAGAAGGGGCTCGGCTTGTACTGGAAGATCGCGAAGATCAGCGACACGGCCGTGAGGGCCTTTTCGCCGCCGCTCATCAGCTCGATGGAGGTGAGCTTCTTGCCGGGCGGCATGGCGATGATGTCGATGCCGGTCTCGAGCAAGTTCTCGGGGTCGGTGAGCTTGAGCTCCGCCTTGCCGCCGCCGAACATGCGCGGGAACATGGTCTGGAAGCGCGTGTTCACCTCGTCGAAGGTCTCGCGGAACATCTTGCGACTCTCGCGATTCATCTGGCGAATCGCCTGGTCGAGCTGACCGAGTGCCTTCTCGAGATCGTCCTTCTGCGCGACGAGGTAATCGTGGCGCTTGCTGCGCTCCTCGTACTCGTCGATGGCGGTGAGGTTGATCTCGCCCATGCGCTCGATCACGCTGCTGAGCTCCTCGATCCGGCCGCGCAGCTGCTCGTCGGGCATAGCGCGGTCGTGGTAGTCGCCCAGCTCCTTGCGCACGTCCACGCGATGCTTCTGGTACATGCCTTCGAGCAAGTGGTCGATGGCCATGCCGACCTCGCGCTCGCGTACGGTGAGTGTGCTGGCCTCGTGTGTCTCGGCCTCGATCGCCATGCGCACCTGACGCAGCGCCTGATCTTGCTCGGCCATGTGCGAGCGCGCGGCCTCGTACTCGCCGCGCACAGCAGACACGTCGTTCTGCGCGGCCATCGCCTCCTCGACGCGGCCCGACAGCTCTTCGCGGTCGCGTGCGGAACGGCCACCGAACTCGCCCTGCTGGCGAGCCAGACCCGTCAGCTCGTCGGCCAGGCGCTCGCTGCGCGCCTCGAGCTCTCCCATCGAACGGCCCAGGCGCTCGACCACCGCGCGGTCGCTCTCCAGGCGCTGCTTGGCCTGCGCCGCACGCACGCGCACCTCGGTCACGATCGCGCTCTGCTCTTCCACGGCAGCACGACGCGAGCGGTACACCTCGTCGGCGGCGGCCACCTCGGCGGCCGCTTCGGCCTTGGCTGCGAACGCTGCGCTGCGCTCGGTGCGCCCCGCAGCTTCCTCGTCGGTCTCGCCGTCGAGCACCGTGCCGAGCTCCGCGGTCTCCTCGGCCAGTACCTCGATGCGCTGCATCGTGGTCTTCTCGGCTTCTTCGGCGCGACGCAGGTCTTTCTCCGCCGTGACCAGCGCGATCTCCTTGTCGTGCGAGTCGGAACGTGCAGCTTCGAGCGCTGCCTGACGCTGCGCGATGGCGTTACGCAGTGAGCCGTGGCGCGTCATGGCCGTGGACATCTCGGCGTCGAGCTTGCCGACCACGTCGCGCAGCTCGCGGATCTCGCGCTTGACCTCGATCAGGTGCGCGCCTGCGTCCTCGCCGTCGCCACCCGACAGGCTGCCGTCGGCGTAGAGCACTTGCCCATCACGCGTGACGAGCATGCCGAACGACTGGTTTTGCGCCTGCGACTGCTCGAAGAGCTCGCGGGCCACATCGAGCGTCTCGACGACCAACACGTCGCCCAGCATGTGCTCGGCGAGCGAACGGTCGTCGTCGCTGGCCTTGGTGAGCGACAAGAGGCGCCCGACGACCCCCGGGTGCGCGGGTGGTTCGAGCTGCGCCGGACGCTGCGGATCGACAGGCCGCGGCACGTTCGGGATCAGCGTGGCGCGACCGCGCTTGCCTTCGCTCAGATAGCGCACGGCATCGACGCCCGCGGTGAGGTCTTCCACGACCACGTACTGCAAGCGCTCACCGAGCGCCGCAGCCAGGGCCTTGGTGATGTCGGGCGGGCACTCGAAGCGGTCCGCGACCAGACCCTGCACCTTGCTCCCGCCCTGGTTCTGCCCGTAGTGCGTCATCAGCGCGCGCACGCCAGCGCCGACACCCTCGAAGCGCTGCGTGATCTCTTCGAGCGAGTGCAAGCGTGAACGCTTCTGCGCGAGCAGTGAGCGCAGACGCTCCACGGTCTCGTCGCTGCCCACGATGTCCTGGCGCAGGCGCGTGAGCTCTTCTTCGAGATCGCCCTTCGCCTTGCCCAGCTCGTCCTTGCCCGAACGCAGGCCGTCCAGACGCGCACGCAGCGCGTCGGCTTCCTGGCGTAGCTCGGCCACGCGCTCGGTCAGCTGCACACGCTCGTTCTCCATGCGTGCGATGCGCGAACGCGTGTCCTCGCGACGCTTGTCGAAGCCCGACAGCATGGCATCGGCGCGCGCAATGCGACGATCCGCGTCAGCGACCTTCTCGCGCACGGCGGAAAGCGCATGCTCGGCTTCCGCGGCGCCGGTGCGGCGCTTGTCCAGCTCGAGGCTCTCGCGCGCCAGGCTCTCGGCCTCGACGGCGTCGGAATCGGCGAGCGTGGCAAGGTTGTCGTGGAGCATCTGCTCCTCGACCGCCAACTCTTGGCGCTGCATGGCGAGCCGTTCGATCTCGCGCTGTGCGGAGGCCTCGCGGTCGCGCACCTGCACCAGTTGCTCGGCGTGGTGAGCGATCTGCGTCTCGAGCAAGCGCACCGCGTTGTCGGCGCCATAAGCGCGCGTCTGCGCCTGCTCGACCACGTTTTGCAGCATCTGCAGGCCCACGCGCTCGGTCTCGAGCTCGGCCTCGCGGATGCGCAGCGCCAGGCGAGCACCCTCCGCCGTGGCCACGGCGCGATCCATCTGCGTCTTGAGCACGCCATGCGCGCCCCGCAGCTCCATGAAGCGGTGTGACGCGACCCACAGCTCGAGGTCGCGGATCTCGGCGCGATACTTCTTGTAGCGCTCGGCCTTCTGCGCCTGACGCTTGAGCGAGGCTAGGGTCTTCTGGATCTCGCTGACGATGTCGTTGACGCGCAGCAGGTTCTGCTGCGTCTGCTCCATGCGCCGCTCGGCCGCCTGCTTCTTGGCCTTGAACTTGGTGATGCCCGCGGCCTCCTCGATCAGCGCGCGGCGATCTTGCGGCTTGGCCGTGACGATCAAGCCGATGCGGCCTTGCTCGATGATCGAGTACGCCTTGCGACCGACGCCCGTGCCCAGGAAGAGATTGGTGACGTCGAGCAGACGCACCTGCGTCTTGTTGATCAGGTACTCGCTGTTACCCTGGCGATCGAGCCTGCGCGTGACGGCGATCTCGGGGTACGCGTTGTATTCGGGCGGCGCGAGTTGATCGCCGTTGTCGTAGGTGATGGTGACTTCGGCGAAGCCGTGCGGCCCGCGGGTGTCGGTACCGCCGAAGATCACGTCTTCCATGTTGCGGCCGCGCAGGTGCTTGGCGGACTGCTCGCCCATCACCCAGCGGATGGCGTCGACGACGTTGGACTTGCCGCAGCCGTTGGGGCCGACGATGCAGGTCACGTCGTGGTCGAAGTGCAGCGCGACGGGGTCGACGAACGACTTGAAACCGCACACCTCGAGCTTCTTGATCTTCATGTACCGAACCCCTCCTGTGGGGCACCGCGGGCAAACGCGTAGACAGAGGTCAAATTAGAAGTGACCTGGGGTAACACCCCCCCCGCGCCGATCGCAACGCTCGGAGCCAAATCTAGTATGAGCCGGCGCCGGCGACCACAACAGGTCGTGGCGATCGCACGCCGATCTCGAGATCGCAGGGGGCCAGATCCAGATCTGCGTGGTCTCTTCGAGGCGTTTCCAGCCGTTGCAGCGTCACAGCGTAGAAGCCCAGGTCGGTCAGCACGAAGGTGCCCTCGACCCAGGCGGCCACCCGCCCGCCGTCCGGCTCGGTGGCCACGACCAGGGCGCGGTCGAAAACGAAGCCGTCCGAGCGCAGGCCGAGCGGGGGTCCGGCGGGCAGAAGGCGCGCGCCCTGCAGGCACACCCCCTGGTACCGGGCATGCGCCAGCGCCGCCGCCGTGTCGGCCGGCACCCGCATGCCGAGCGCGGTGCTGGCACGCAGGGCCGCCGCCTGGTTTGCCGCGTCCGGGCCGAGCAAGGCGCGCAGGCCCAGGTCATCGAGCATAAGCGCGTGCGGCAGGCGGCGTGCGAGCGCGACGAACGCGCGACGCCCGAGGTCGTCGAGCACGCGTGCGCGCTCGGTCGGAACTTCGGACAGCGGCAGCGAACGCGACGCCGTGCGCTGGGTGCTGGCGCACGCGCCCAGCCACGTGACGAGGGTGACGAGCACTGTCAGCACGAGCACCCGCAACGCCATGACTCACTCTACTGAATCGCGAACGGGAACTGCACCCGGAACGTGCTCTGGCGGAAGCGCGGGAAGTGCGCCCGGCGCACCACGCCCTCCATACAGCGGCCGCTCGCCGTGCCCTGGAACGGCGCACCGGTCACATCCACGCTGGCCACGCGGCCATCGTTGCGAACCAGGATGCCCGCGGTCGCGAGCCCTGTCTGACCCATGGCGCAGCCGCGGATCGCGGGCAAGAGCACTGTCATGGCCTGGCTCACGTCGTCGCGGGAAGGAGCCGCAGGGAGCTCCCCCGAGGGGCCGAGCGCCGCGGCCTGCCGATCCACGGTCGCGCCGCGCTGCGCGGGGGCCGCGAGCGCGTCGTCGAGCATGGAATCCACGCTGGAAGGAGCCGCGGCCGGGGCCTGTTTGGCCGCCACCTGTTCGGTCTCGATGGCGATCACGGGCGCTTCCGCTGGACGCACGTCGAGCGCAGGCGCCTGGGCTGCAACGGGCGCGCGCACAGGCGTCGCCGCTGACGGCGGCAGCGGCTGGTCCGCGGGACCTTGCGCTGCGGCCACTCGATAGGCGGGGTTCGCGGAGGCAAGCACGCGCTCGGCCAGCGTCATGGGACGTGACTGCGGCTGTGAACGTGGCTCAGCGAGCGCCGACGCCGCTTTCGCCGCGACCGCGGCTTGCGGGGCGACCGGGCTCGCAGCCTGCTTGCTCGGCGCATCGGGGTTGGCGGCGACAGGTTCGATCTTCGGCGCATCGGCCGCGGCGTTGGCAGCGGGCGGCTGCGCCACGCTCGGGTTCGCGAGCGCAGGTCCAGGGTTCGTCCCCGCCGTTGGCTGCGCGAAGCGACCGCCAAACCACCACGCGCCCGCCGGCACGCCCAGCACGAAGCCCAGCACGAGCGTGATCAGCGCCACGCCCATCGAGCCACGGCGCGGCACGCCGGCCTCCACCACGTCGGCGCCCACGTCGGCAACCACGTCGGCAACCACGTCGGCAACCAGGTCGTCGGCGAGCTGTGGCGCCCGCCAGGCTTGCAAGCCTTGCAAACTTGGCGCAGCCGATGCACGCGGTGCAGCGAAGGTGCGCGGCGGCTCCGACATGCCTGCCGCCGACAGCTTCGCGAGCGCCGCCAGGTCGATGGTGTCGTCGTCGGAGCCCGCGGCAGCCGCGATGGCGGCCGCTTGCGAGCCGTCGGCGACGAGCGCCTCCAGATCGTCGGTGTCGGTGTCGTTGCCGTGCTGTGGCACGTCGTCAGGACGCGAGGCCAAGGAAAACCCTCCCGGTGGTGGTGTACGACGAGGCGAAGCCAACGTCCAAGCTCGGTGTAGCAGCCTGGCGCGCAGAGATCCAACGCCCGCAGCGCAGCTGCGCAACGGGCGTCACAAGCGCGCCGGCAGCTGCAGGTGCATGACCACGGCGTCCTCGCCGTTGTCGGAGTAGTAGCGCGGCCGAATGCCTTGGTCGGTGAAGCCGAAGGCCCGGTACAGCGAGCGCGCGGCGCCATTGCTGCGTCGCACCTCCAACGTGACCAGGCTCGCCCGCCGCTCGCGCGCGGTCTGCACGAGGTCGGCCATGAGCGCCCGGCCGTAGCCCTTCTGGCGGTCCTGCGGCAGCGTCGCGACGTTCATCAGCTGCACCTCGTCGCCGATGCACCAGAAGTTCATGAACGCGCAGATCGGTGCGCCGAGTGCCGGGCGCAGCACGCGCAGGTGTGCGTACGGCCGGGACAGCTCTTTTTCGAATTCGTCGCGCGTCCACGGCACGGGGAAGCACTCGCGCGCGATCAAGCCGACCACTTCCACGTCGGTGGCGAGCATGGGCAAGATGATCGGACGCTGATTCACGGCTCGTCGAAGTGTGCGAAGACACGCAGCGGCGTGCGCGCCGAAAGCACGCGAACCCAGCGTTCGATATTGCGATTGAGGGCCTCGCTGCGCAGGCTGGCCCGGATCAAGTCGCGCGCCTTCTGCGGGTCGAGGCCCGCGAACGACGCAGGATCGGCCTGATAGCGTTGCTCGACCTCGCCGTCGGTCACGAGCATCGCGCCTTCGAGGTTGGCGCTGAGGAACGCCGCCGCCACAGCGCGGCGCCTGGCCAGCGTGTCGATCTCCGCCTCGGACGCGCCGAGCTTCGTCAGCAGCGCTCCGAGCTGGGCCGCGCCGCCTGCGCCCACGATCAGACGCTGCTTCTCGCGCTGCACGTCGGCGGCCGTAGCCGTGGCGATCTGGACGCGCTCGGCTTCGCGCGCGATCAGCGCCTCACCGATCAGCTCGGAGAGCGTGGCCGAGAGCAGCCCCGACGGCAGCGCCGCCGTCAGCGCACGCTCGGCGTCGTCGCGCAGCAGCGACAGTCGCGCACGCAGCTCCACGTCGGAGCGCAGAATCACCTCGACCCCTTCGCCCGGCCCACTACCACCGATCAGCACCGCGAGCCCATCGATCCGCGCGCTAGCCGCCGGTGCCTGCGCACGCACCTGCGCATGGAACCCGCACAGCCCCGCGCACGCCGCGAGCGCCAACAACTGGCTACGACTGCGGCTCGCTGCCGGGTTCCTTCGGCTCGTCATCGCCGCCGATCCTCTCCGCCGTCTTGGCCTTCGCGCGCGGCATCGGACGGCGTTCGCGCAGGAACTCCAGGAACTCCACGGCCATATCGAGCTCGCGCACGGGCAAGGCTTCGCACAGCTCGCGCAGCCGCGCGCGGGACTCGTCGGCCTGGACGGCGCGTGTCTTGCGCGCGGGCCGCGCCTTCTCTTCGCGCTCGACCGCCTCTTTCACCTGCTCGGCGCTCGGAACTTCCCACGCTTCACGCGCCACGGCCTCGATGCCATGGGTCTCGAGCCAGGTGTGCATAGCCGCGCGCAGCCGCTCCGAGCGAAACGTGAACCAGCGTTCGCGATCCACCGGAAAAGCCATCAGCACGTCTTTGAAGCGTCGAAACGCACCCTTGCCGTCGATCGAGTGCATCAGCTTCTGGTGCAGATCGGGCTCCTCGACCGTGCCGATGTAGCGCTCCATCCAGCGATACTGTTCACGCGAGGAGACGGGGTCGACGAGCAAGTAGGTCGTATCGCTGGCGATGCGCGTGTGCATGGTCGGCTCGGCCACCCCATCGACGATGCGGATCACCTCACCGCTGTCGAGATGCAGGTAGCTGTGGACCTCGGGCGCGTTGTTTTCGAACGCGTCTTCGAGCGCCTCCCACGCCACGGGAACCTTGCGCAAGGCGGCCGTGGGCGTTTCTGGATCGGTGGTCATGATCCTCCATCATGCGCGCGCGCTTGTGAGCGCGCACGCGAGACCGCGTCTTGCCAGCGCCGCAGATGCGCTTGCCGATCGCTCTGCGACATCTGCGGGTAGTAGGTCTTGTCGATCTTGTGCACGCGCGCGATGGCCGAGCTGTCCGGGAACACGCCCGTGGCCAGGCCGGCGAGATACGCGGCTCCCAACGCCGTGGTCTCCACGCAGGTCGGCCGATCGATCTCGGTCGCGAGAATGTCGGACTGATATTGCATGAGCAAGTCGTTCTGCGAGGCGCCGCCGTCGACGCGCAAGCGCGAAAGGGGATGACCCGCGTCGGCGGCCATCGCGCTCACCAGATCGGCGATCTGAAGCGCGATCCCCTCCAGCGTAGCGCGCGCAAGGTGCCCCGCCGAGCTACCGCGGGTGAGGCCCGTGATCAGCCCGCGAGCATCGGCATCCCAGTACGGCGCGCCCAGGCCCGTGAGCGCGGGCACGAACGTGACGCCACCCGAGTCACTGACCTTGCGCGCCAGCGCCTCGACCTCGCTCGCGTGCTTGATGATGCCGAGTTGATCGCGCAACCACTGCACGGCGCTGCCGGCCACGAACGACGAGCCCTCGAGCGCGTACACCGTGCGCCCGCCCAGGCGCCAGGCGATGGTGGTGAGCAAACCGTGCTTCGAAGCCATCGCGCACTCGCCCGTGTTCATGAGCAGGAACGCGCCGGTGCCGTAGGTGCACTTGGCCTCGCCCACGCCAAAGCAGGTCTGGCCGAAGAGCGCCGCTTGTTGATCGCCCGCGATGCCAGCGATGGCAATGCCGTCGGGCAAGCCGTCGACGCCTTGCGTGCGCCCGTAGACCTCCGAGCACGAACGCACCTCGGGCAAGACCGAGCGTGGCACGCGCAGGTGGCCGAGCAGCTCGTCGTCCCAGACGCAGCGATGGATATCGAAGAGCAGCGTGCGCGAGGCGTTCGTGACGTCGGTGATGTGCAGCTGACGCGCGCTCAACCGGTTGACCAGGAAGCTGTCGATGGTGCCGAACGCCAGCTCGCCGGCCTGCGCGCGCGCGCGCGCCGAGGGCACGTGATCGAGCAGCCACTCGAGCTTGGTGCCGCTGAAGTACGGGTCGAGCACGAGCCCGGTGCGCGCCTGGAACAACTGCTCGAGCCCCTGCTGCTTGAGCTCGGCACAGCGCGGCGCCGTGCGACGATCCTGCCACACGATGGCACGGTGCAGCGCGCGTCCGCTGGCGCGTTCCCACAGCACCGTGGTCTCGCGTTGGTTCGTGATGCCGATGCCGGCGCACTGCTGTGGCTTCACGCCGGCCTGCGCGAGCGCCTCGCGCAGCGCGTCGGTGACGCTCGCCCAGATTTCCTCGACGTCGTGCTCGACGAGGCCCGGCTGCGGAAAGTGTTGGCGGAACTCTCGGCTGGCGCGCGCGCGGACGCGGCCGTCAGTGTCGACCACGACCACGGTCGAACCAGTCGTCCCCTGGTCGATGGCAATAAGGTGAGCAACCATGGTGCGATCCCAAGCTACTCCATGGATCTTGCCGTGTAACGCGGCGTAATTCCAGCGTCCTGCTGCGCGGGGCGGGGCGGGGCGGGGCGGGGCGGGGCGTTCCGCCCGCGGCAGCACCTGCGGCCTGGCCTGACCCCGCAGCCCGCAGCTGCGCCAGCGCCGGCTGTGCCCCGCTCAGGCGGGCGGATTCTGCAGCACCGCCTTGTAGCGTTGATAGGCAGGCCCCAAGGCCGCCTCGACCTGCTTGCGCAGCTCCTGCACCGCTGACGCGGGTGCGCCTGCGGCCTGCGCGTCCTGCAGGCAAGCCAGCGCCGCCACATTGCGCTCGCGCACCGCGAAGCACTTGGCCAGCTCGACCAGCAACATGGCGCGGTCGCCGCCGAGCGAGAGCGCCCGGCGCAGCAGGCCGATGGCCTCGCCGTGACGCTCGGTCTGCACGCGCGCCTGGCCCAAGAGGCCGAAGAGCGGCCCCGCAGCCGCCAGCTCCTGGCCGAACTGGATACCCAGCCGCAGCACGTCCTCGGCCCAGTCGGCCTGTTGCCGCTTCAAGTACGCCTCGCCGAGCAGCCCGAGCGCCTTCACGAGCTTGCTGCGCTCCGACGCGCCGAGTGCCTGACCCTGCGGCGTGCGCAGGAACATCGACAGCGGGCCCGGCCACGCACCCAGCAGGGTGATCGTCTCCTCGTAGTCGGCGCGCTTGTTCGCCTCTTCGGCGAGCGGGATCTTCTTGAAGTCGATCGAAAACGGCGCGGCAGGTCGTGCGCGCGCGACTTCGGAGCGCACCGCGTTGTCGAGGATGTCGCGCAGGCCCTGGATCGAGATCTCCTCGCGCACGTGGCCGAGATCGACCTCGACCATGGGCCCGCTCGCGGCCGGCATGATCGACGCGAGGCGAATGCCGAACACCGGTGCAAGCAGCAGGTAGCGGCGCCCGATGCAGGCGCGGATGTCCTCGGGGCTCGGAGCATTCGCCAGCTCGATGGGCTCGGACTCGGAGTCGAGCAGCGCGTTGCCGAGCCGCTCGCGGAAGTCACTCAGCGTCAGCCGCTCGACCTCCTCGCTCTCACCGAGCGCGAAGTCGACCAGCGACGAGTCCGGCGAGTGCGGGTCGTACGCGATCGAGGTGATGCGCACCCCGGCCACGAACGAAAACGCCACGAAGCGCGCGCCGAGCACCTGGCACAGCTGCTCGAACTCCGGGATCTCCGTGGATAGCTGCTCGAACCAGCCGTCCGAGCGGATCTCGGCGAGATCGATGATGTTTTGAGGTTCGGTGCCCAACTGGGTCAACTATACACCGTCAGCCCGCAGCAGCCATCGTGCGACGGTACCAGTCAATGGTGCGTTCCAGACCCACATCGAGGTCTACTTTGGCACGGAACCCCAGCCGCTCCTCGGCTTTCTTCACGTCGGGCACGCGCAGCTCGACGTCGGGGAAGTCCCAACGCACGAAGCGGATCTCGGAGCGGCTGCGCGCGGCGCTGATGATCATGCGCGCGAGATGATAGATGGTGACGGTGCTGCGCGGGTTGCCGATGTTCCACGCCTCGCCCACCGCTTCGGGCTTTGTCAGCGCGAGCTCGACGGCATCGACGATGTCATCGATGTAGCACCAGGCGCGAATCTGATCGCCCTCGTTGTGGAGGACCAACGGCTCGTCGCGCAGCGCCCTGGTGACAAACGAGTGGATCGCACCCTCGCCCACCTGACCCGGGCCGAAGATGTTGAACGGACGGATCGAGCACGTCGGCAAGCCATACTGCTTCCAGTAGTTGTGTGCGAGGTGCTCCGTGGCCAGCTTGCTCACGGCGTAGGTCCAGCGCGCTTCGCCGACGGCACCGAGACTCGTCACGTCGGCCTCGCGCACGCGAAACGCATACGTGCCGAAGACTTCGCTCGTGGAGAAGTCGATGAAGCGCTTCACAGAGCCCTCGTCGCGCGCCGCCTTGAGCGCGTGCTGCGTGCCGAGCAGCGACACCTCCATGGTGGTGACGGGGTTCTTCATCACGGTGTCCACGCCGGCGATCGACGCCATGTGCACGACGTAGTCCACGCCGACCATCGCGGCGCGCACTGCAGCCTCGTCGCGCACGTCACCCACGATCAGCTGCATGTTGGGATGCGTGTCGAGCCCAGCGGCCTTGAGCGCATTGCGGCGCAGGCTGTCGAAGACGCGAATGCGGTTGCGCTCGATCAGGCGTTGCGTGAGAGCGGTGCCGATGAACCCAGCGCCGCCCGTGATCAGAATTGTGGAGCCTTCGACCATGGTCGGCCGGGAGTATATCGGTAAGCTCGCCAGAGCGGCAAAAGCACGCACGCGCAGGCTCACGGCGCGCTTTACAAGAGCGAACGAAGCGTGGAACGCTGACGAGAGCCCGCGTTTTCGACGCTCCCGGGCAGCTCGGCCGCGAGGTTCGGCGGGCTGACCCCGGCGCCTCGACGGGCCGAGGTCCCCACACTTGCCCGGCGCCGGCGACATCAAGCGAACGCGTGCAGAGCGCGTGATTGTCTGGCAGCGCTGCGTGGCCTCCGCCGAGAGCGCGCCCGAGCTGGCGTCCGAGTGGGTGGAGCGAGCGCTGACGCGCGTGGAGGTCGCCACGGGCCAGGTGCTCGCGGGCATCGGGGCCACGCTGGTGGCTGCGTTCGACAGCACCGAGCTGGTCGACGCGGTCGAGCTGGCGCGCACGCTCGTCGACGATGCCGCGCGCACCGACGGCGCACTGAAGGTGGACGTCGGCATCGCGCTGGGCGAGGTCGAGCAAGTCGTGTCCGACGGCAACAGCCCAACCTACCGCGGCGCCGTCATCGACCGAGCGCAAGTGCTGGCAAACCGCGCGCGGGCCGGCGAAGTCGTGCTCGATGAAGCCGCCGTGAACGCCTCGTCCGAGACCTTCCTGTTCGCGCGCGAGCTCGCGGCCGGCGGCGTGCGCGGCCGGGCGCTCGACCCCACGCACCCGCGCAAGCGCGAGTGCCGCCGAGCGCTCGGGCAGCTGAAACCCGCACCGATCGCACCGAGCGTATTACCGGTGTTCGAGGCCCTGCGCGCCGCCGTGAACGAAACGCGACCGGCGCGCGTGGTGATCCACAGCCAGGTCCCTTCCCCGCCGCTCGACCTGATCGACCGTCTCGCGCTCACCCTCACGCCCGCGCTGCGGCTGCGCGTCAGTCGCAAGGCCGGCGGGCTACAACCGCTGGGCGGGCTCGAGCTCGCGCTGCGTAGGCTGTGGCCCGAAGATAGCGAGCTCGACGGAGCAGGCTTGCCACCCGCGCTGCGTGCCAAGCTCAAGGTGCTCTTGCGCGGTCAGGGCGTGCAGCGAGCCGAGATGGTGGAGACGCTGTGTGAGCTGGTCCGCAGCTCGGCTGCGGACGGCGGACGGCCATGGATCGTGCTCGATCAGCTGCAAGAGATCGACCCCGCTACGCTGGGCGTCGTGGCCGAAGTCGCGGCCGTGCCAGACCTGCCGCTGGTGCTGCTGATGACGCTACCGCTGGACGCGAGCGTGCCCGCGGCCCTGTTGCACGGCGATGCAACCCACGAGTTCGCGATTCCCACGCTGAAGCTGGTGGACCGCCGGCACATCGCAGAGGCCATGCTCTCGCTCGAGGAAGGCAGCGAAGTGGGACAGCGCGTCGCGCTGCTCGGCGGTGACAGCGCGCTCGGCGTGCTCGAGGCCGCCCGAACGCTGGTGAGCGCGGGGGACCTGGTGCTGCGCGGCAAGAGCTTCGCGTGGCGCACGGGCCCGCGTGGCGGAACCACGGCCGTTCCCGTCGAGGCGCTGATCACCGAACGCGCGCTCGGCCTGCCGCCCGACGCCTACCGCGTGCTCGAAGCGCTGTGCGTCGCGCCGGCCGATGTCTCACGCGAAATTCTCGAGCGGGTGTTGGCGCGCGACGGTGTCGACCAACACGCGCTCGGTGCCGGGCTCGCGCAACTCATGGACGAGGGCTTCGTCGACGACGGTCTGTCGCTCGGCTCGGCGGACGCCACGATCCGCAGCGCGGTGCGCAACAGCATGCCACCGGCGCGCGCGGCAGAGCTGCACCGTTTCGTTGCAGAGGTGCTCCAAGAAAAGCAGAAAGCACCGGGCTTTGGCAGTGCGCAGCTCGCCTACCACCTGGCCGAAGGCGGGCTCGAAGCCGACGCTGCACGCGCGCTGATCGACGCCGCCAAGGTGGCCGCGGATTGCAACTTCGGTCGCGTGGCGTTGCGCCTGCTGGCAACCGCCGTCGAGCTCGATGGCAGCGCGGAGATTCGCAAGGCCGCGAGCGCCGCAGCCAAGGCGATCGAAGCGGCGCAGCCGCCAGCGGCCGTACCCGAGCACGCCGCGACCAAGCACGCCGCCCAGTCCGGCACGGGCGAGCGCAAGCCACGCGCGAGCATGTCGACCGACGCGATTGCTTGGGCCGTGCACGCGCTCGTGCAGCGTGACTACGAAGCCGTGGAGCGCTGGCTGGACACGGCCACCGCCGCAGGTTGGGGCCGTTCGGCAGTGCAGCGCATCCTGGCGCTCGCGCAGCTGGCGCGCGGTGACAGCCAAGAAGCCACGCTCACGCTCTCGCGCGCCAGTGCCCCGGACGCGCCTGCGGCGGTGCAGGCGCGTGATGCGCTGTGCTGGGCGCTGATCCACGTCGAGGCCGGCGATCCCATCCATGGTGTGCGCGACGCGCTGGCAGCGCTCGCTCGAAGCCGCAGGCTGGCCGACCCGGCGGGGGAACGCGCGGCGCTGCACGTGCTGGCGCATTGTTACCGACAGCTGCAGCGCGAGCCCGACGCGGCGCGGATCGACGCTGCTGCGCCGTAGGCCCCGGCCGAGCGCGCACGCGGCTCGCGACCCGGCCCAACTTCTGCTAAGAGGCGGCCGTCGCGTCGTGTCCGACGGCGTCCCCATTTCCCCCTTCTTTAGCGTGCGCGCAAGAGCGCCGAGGCGAGGTTCGACCATGGCTGCCAAGACCAACCCCGGGAACTTTTTCGAAGACTTTCGGCGTGGCGACACGCTCGTGCACGCGGTGCCGCGCACCATCACCGAGGGCGACTGCGCGCTCTACGTGGGCCTGTACGGCGACCGCTACCCACTGCACTGCTCCGCCGAGTATGCGCGCAGCCTCGGATACGCGCGCGAAACAGTGAACGACCTGCTCGTGTTCCACATGGTGTTCGGCAAGACGGTGAACGACGTCTCGCTCAACGCCGTCGCGAACCTCGGCTACGCCAACCTGCGCTTCCTCGCGCCCGTGTACCCCGGCGACACGCTCAGCTCGGTCTCGCAGGTACTGGGAAAGAAGGAGAACAAGAGCGGCCAGAACGGCATCGTGTGGGTCAAGACCACGGGCAAGAACCAGCGCGCACAGACCGTGCTCGAGTACTGCCGCTGGGTGATGGTGAACAAGCGCGACCCGAGCACGCCCACGGGTGCCGACGACAAGCCCGAGGTGGCGAAGGAAGTGAAGGCCGAGCAGCTGACCGTTCCGAGCGTCCTCGATCTGTCGCGCTACGAGAGCTGGCCCAGCGGCGGTCGCGCGTTCTTCGGCGACTACGAGCGGGGTGAGCGCATCGACCACATCGACGGCATGAGCATCGAGGAGTCGGAGCACGCGATCGCGACGCGCCTGTACCAGAACACCGCCAAGGTGCACTTCGACGGCCACGCGGCGAAGGCCACGCGCTTCGGAAAGCGCCTGATTTACGGCGGCCACGTGATCAGCGTGGCGCGGGCGCTGTCGTTCAATGGCCTCGAAAACGCGCTCGGCATCCTGGCCTGGAACGGTGGCGCGCACGCCAACCCCACCTTCGCTGGCGACACGATCTACGCCTACAGCGAGATCCTGGACAAAGCCGCGCTACCCGGCCGCAGCGACGTGGGAGCGTTGCGCGTGCGCCTCGTCGCCGTGAAGAACTCCGACCCGACCAAGGAGAATATCCCGCTCAAGATCGAGAAGGATGGTGCGCAAAGCTACCATCCGAGCGTGGTTCTGGACCTCGACTACTGGCTTGCGATGCCGATCAAGAAGTAAGCTGTCGCATGGAACGGGGTGCTACTGCAGCCTGTTGCATGCTACAAGGCCATGCTACAACGTAACGCTAATGGTGCCGACGGACGGGGGGGCGCAGCACCCGTTATCAAGAGGTCCGATGAACTGGAAACGCGTAGGTCTGGGTAAGGTCAGCGATCGAGTGCTTGCAGCGCGCCTCGGCGTCTCGCACACAGCGGTGCGACGCGCGCGCTTGCGCCTTGGGATCAAGCCAGCGCACAAGCCACCGAAGCGCAAGCAGTGGAGCCGCCGTGGTCTGGGACGCATGCCCGACGCAGAGATTGCGCGCCGCGAAGGCGTGACTCGGCAGACCGTGCACCGCGAGCGTGAGCGCCGCGGCATCAAGGCCTACGGGGGCTAGCTGGCGCACGGGTTCCCGCCAAGCACGGCCGTCTTCACCGCGCGATACGCGTACGGCACACTCGCACTGGTGTCCTGTGCGTTTCGCAGCAACTGGCTGTGCTTGGCGCTGATCGCCGCCGCGGGCTGCGGCGCGAGCAGGCCTGCGCTCAACGCCCCGGTTTGGCCTGCGCAGCCCGCTGCGCCGCTCGTGGCGCAGACCGTGGCAGCAGCCGAGCCGCCCGTGCCGCGTCCGACCGTGAAGATCAAAGGTCTGTCCGGCACGCTCAACAAAGACGACGTGCATCAGACGATGGACGAGCGGCAGCCCGCGCTCGACGGCTGCATCGGCGAGAGCCGCAAGCGCCTGCGCTGGGTCAGCGGCACGATCCGCTTTGCCTTCAAGGTCGCAGCCGATGGCCACGTCGACGAGGTCTACGCAACCGAATCGAGCATCGGCCATCGAGCGCTCGAGCAGTGCATCACCGACGTGGTGGCGACGACGATCTTCCCCAAGCCCGCGGGCCTGGCCACAGCCAAGTTCGAGTGGGGGTTGACGGTCGATCCCGCGAATGGTCGCCTGCCCGACGACTTCGATGCGGATCGCCTCGAGCCGCTGCTGCGCAAGCACGTGGCAAAGATCTTCCGCACCTGCAAGGTGCGGCGTCCCCGCGAGCGGTTCCAGGTGACGGCCTACATCGCCCCTGACGGCCGCGTGCTATCCGCGGGCGCCGTGCCGAACCTGCCGCGCGCAGCGGACAAGGTGGGCTGCGTGCTCGATGAGCTCAGCAACCTGCGCATGCCCAGGCCCCGACGCTGCGCGAAGGTGGCCTTCGAGCTGCGCTGAACGTTGCCGGCGCGGGACGCCGCCGAATTGCCAGGTGTGGGTCGCAGCCGACGGGCTTCGCCGCGTCAGCTCACTTCTTCTTGCCGCCGAGCGGATCCGCGAGCAGGCCGTCCAGGAAGTCGTTGTCGAGCGCGGGCTTGCCGCCCTTGGCGGCCGGCGCGGGGGCTTCCTCGGCGGGCGCTTCGTCAGCAGCGGCGGGCGCAGGCGCGGTGGCAGCGGCGGCGCTGGGCTTGGCAGCGGCCGCCACGGCCCTGGGCGCAGGCGCAGCGGCCTTGGCGCCGCCCGACGGCGCGCCGACGTCTGGTGCGGGTGCCGATGCCGCGGCCACTTCCATCTTCTGCTTGCGCTCCTCGAACACGGCTTTCTGGCGCGCGAGGTAGGCTTCGCGCTGCAAACGATACGCTTCCTTCTGCGAGGCACCGGCAGCTACCGGCTGCGAGCGTGCCGCCATCGGCTGCGGGCGTGCCGCCATCGGCTGCGCAGTGAAGGTCGCACGAGCGGTCGGCGCGGGCGTGGGGCCGTACGCAGGCGCCGGGCGCTGCGGCGCGGTGGCGGCATAGGTGGCGGTGGCCGGAGCCGCGCCGAATCGACCGCCTCCGAAATGCGAGCCGCCCGACGCGGGCGCTGCGGCCACCGCGGTCTGAGGGTGCGCAGCAAAGCTCGGAGCGGCAGAGGCCGGCGCGCCACCACCGGCATTGCGTGCGTCGGCGACCGTGGTGTTGCCGGCGGCGGCGACCAGGGCCTCGCACTCGGGCGTGGTCGCGCCCGTGTCGCGCACGCAAGCGGCGATCGCGCCTGGCTTCGGAGCGAAGAGCGCTGTGAGGGCCCACTCGTTGAGCCCGGCGTAGAGCCGCAGCCGCACCTTCGCGGCGGACATCGTGTCGGGCGGGACGGCCGCATGGAACATCGACTGGCTCAGGGCCACACGCAGCGGATCGTTGGCTTGTGCCAGCGCGTCGGCCGACCTGGCCATGCGCTGCGAGAGCTTCGCGACCAGGCGCTTGGCTCCGGCCGCGGGCAGACCGCCATGGGCCTGCAGGCGCTGAGTGACGGCGGCGTCCTCGGCCTGCGCGGGCGCGCTGACCGCAGCGGCGATCGACAGCAGGACCAACACGAGCACGGTTCGCGATGCGGACATTGAGAACTCCATTCCACCGACGCGGAGGCCCGGCGATGAGCCGCGCCGGGTGCACAGGCAGCCTGTGCGCGGTGGTGTACACAATTCGTACAGAGTGATCGCCTTCCGTTCAACCCAATCCAGGGACAATTCGTGCAAGTCGGGCGCCGAGCGGCGCGGCGGGGACGGCCCGCTCGCCCTGCCATTCAGCCGACGGCGCTCGACCAGTCACAGGTAAGTACCTAGGAACGCGAGGGAATGTGGCGAAGCTAGGGCACCGGAGGAGCACCCGGCGGCGCTGGCCTGGACGGCACCGCACGATCGGCCGGCGGCAGGCTAGGAGCCTGTCGGAGAGAGCCGGACCGAGGGCTTCGAGTCGATTCTCGAGACAGGTGCTTGTGCGAAACCGCAGCAATACTGCGTGGTATTTTGAGGATTTCGCACAAGCAGATGTCCGAGAAGCGGCCGAAGACCGACGGGAGCGCTTTCTCCGACAGGCTCCTAGCTGGCGCGCACGACGGCGAAGTAGCGGTCGCCGAGCCCGGCGGCGGCACCGATCGGGGTGGCGCCCTGCTCGATCAGCTGACCGGCCAGCGCCAAGACGGCGTCGCGGCCGCCGAGCGTGTCGAGCGCGTGCTCCCCATAGCGGCGGACGAAGAGCGAGGTGGTCCAGGCCACGGCGCCGTGGCGGCGGCGGGCGCTGCGACCGGACGCAGTGCGAGACGCCAGGTGAGCCTGCAGCGTATCAGCCAACACGTCGATGCCCTGGCGGTCGCGCGCGCTGGTCACGAGCACGGGCAGCTGCCACTGCTCTTGGTCACCGCCGAGGCCCGCAACGCGGAGCCGATCGAGCGCGCTTTGGAGGTCGCTGGCGGCGCGCTGGGCGAGGCGGCCGTGATCGCCCTTGTTCACCACGATCACGTCGGGGATCTCCATGATGCCCGCCTTGATGAACTGCAGGACGTCGCCCGAGCCCGGCTGGATCACCAGGCAGACCGTGTCGACGACGTGCTCCACGTCGGTCTCGGTCTGGCCGACGCCGGTGGTCTCGACGAGCACACGATCGTAAGCGGTGGCGAGTACCTCGACGCCCGCGTTCGCCGCATACGCAAGTCCGCCGGTGTCACCTGCCGTGGCGAGCGAGCGCACGAACAGGCCCTCGTCCTGCGGGTCGAAGGCCATGCGCGCGCGGTCGCCGAGCAGCGCGCCACCGGAGCGCAGGCTGGAGGGATCGACCGCGAGCACACCCACGCTCAGGCCGCGGCTGCGGTATTCGCGCGCCAGGGCCGCGGTGAGCGTGCTCTTGCCCACGCCGGGCGGGCCGGTGAGGCCGACGCGATGGCCAAAGCCTTCGAGGCGTTGCCCGCGCAGCGCGCGCAAGAGCGCATCCACGCGTGGGCGTGTCTCGTTGCGACGATCTTCGATCAGGTTCAGCGCGGCCGCGACGGCCACCTTGTCGGCCGCGGCGACCGCTTGCGCGAGCTCGCTCTCAGTGCGCGGCATGGGGCCTGCTGGCCTTGGCCACCAGCTCGACGAGGTCGCTCATGATGGTGTTGAGCGCGAAGTCCTTGGGCGTGTACACGCGGGCCACACCCTTGGCTTCGAGCACGCGCGCGTCGGCCTCGGGGATGATGCCGCCGACCACCACGGGCACATGCGACAGGCCCTTCGCGCGCAGTTGCTCGACGATCTGTGGCACGAGCGACAGGTGCGAGCCGCTGAGGATCGAGATGCCGATCACGTGCACGCCTTCCTCGATGGCAGAGGCCACGATCTGCTCGGGCGTGACGCGGATGCCTTCGTAGACCACCTCGAAGCCGACGTCGCGCGCCTTGAGCGCGATCTGCTCGGCGCCGTTGCTGTGGCCGTCGAGGCCGGGCTTGCCGACCAGCATCTTGGGCCGACGACCGAGCTCCTTGGTGAGACCCGCGATGCGCGTGCGCAGCGTCTCGACGCTGTCTTTACCGCCGGTGGCGGCGCCGGCTTGATCGAGGCGCGCACCCGACACGCCTGTGGGCGCGCGGTATTCGCCGATCACGTCGCGCAACGCCGCAGCCCACTCGCCGGTGGTCACGCCGACCTTCGCAGCCTCGATCGAGGGCGGCATGATGTTGTCGCCCTTCTCCACCGCGACGCGCAGCTTGGCCAGCGCTGCCTTCACGGCAGCGTCGTCACGGCCGGCACGCCACTGCTTGAGCGCCGTGATCGCGGCCTGTTCGACCTTCGGGTCGACCGTCATGATGGCGTTGTCCAGGTCCTTGGTGAGCGGGCACTCGGCCGTCTCGGTGAACTTGTTGACGCCTACAACAATTTGTTGTGCGGTCTCGATGGCGCGGATGCGCGCGGCATTCGACTCGACCAGGCGCTGCTTCAGGTAGCCGCTCTCCACGGCCTCGATCACGCCGCCGCGAGTCTCGATGTCCTGGATCTCGCGGTAGGCCGCGTCGACCATCTTCTGTACCTGCGCCTCGATCACGCGCGAACCCTCGAACAGGTCTTCGTACTCGAGCAGGTCGCTCTCGAACGCCAGGATCTGCTGCGCGCGCAGCGACCACTGCTGGTCCCACGGACGCGGCAGGCCGAGCGCCTCGTTCCAGGCCGGCAGCTGCAGGGCACGGGCGCGCGCGTCTTTGCTCAGCGTGACGCCCAGCATCTCGAGCACGATGCGCAAGATGTTGTTCTCGGGCTGCGGCTCGGTCAGGCCCAGCGAGTTGACCTGAACGCCGTAGCGAAAGCGGCGCAAGGTCTCGTCTTCGACGCCGTAGCGCTCCTTGGTGATGCGGTCCCACAGCTGGGTGAACGCGCGCATCTTGCACATCTCTTCGACGAAGCGGATGCCCGCGTTCACGAAGAACGAGATGCGACCGACCACCTTGGGCAGCTCGGAGGCCGGGATCTGACCGCCGTTCTTCACCGCGTCGAGCACGGCGATGCCGGTGGACAGCGCGTACGCAAGCTCTTGCACCGGCGTCGCGCCGGCTTCCTGCAGGTGGTAGCTGCAAACGTTGGTGGGGTTCCACTTGGGAACTTCGTTCACCGTGTAAGCGATGATGTCGGCCGTGAGCTTGAGCGAAGCCGCGGGCGGGAAGATGTAGGTGCCGCGAGACAGGTACTCTTTGACGAGGTCGTTCTGGGTGGTGCCCTGCAGGAGCTTCTTGTCGACGCCCTGTTCCTCGGCCACGGCGATGTAGAGCGCGAGCAACCAGGGGGCCGTCGCGTTGATGGTCATCGAGGTGTTCATCTGGTCGAGCGGCAGACCCGAGAACAGGGCCCGCATGTCGCCGATGTGCGACACCGGCACGCCTACCTTGCCAACCTCGCCGCGTGACAACAGGTGATCGGGGTCGTAGCCGGTCTGCGTGGGCAGGTCGAAGGCCACCGACAGGCCGGTCTGGCCCTTTTGCAGGTTGGTCCGGTAGAGTTCGTTGGACTTGGTGGCGGTGCTGTGACCCGCGTAGGTACGCATGATCCAGGGGCGTTCACGCCGCTTGTTCGATCCGCCGGGAGCCGCAGGCTGCGCGGCGGACTTGTCACTCTTCGCTCCACCGAGAGCCGCAGGCTGCTCGGTGGACTTGTCACTCTTGGCTCCGCCGAGAGCCGCAGGCTGCGCGGCGGACTTGTCGCTCTTGGCTCCACCGAGAGCCGCAGGCTGCTCGGCGGACTTGTGACTAACGGGCTTGCTTGACACGAGCGGGTCCTCTCCGGTACGGGGCCGTGCTATCGCACATCCAAAGCCCTCGTCCTAGGCCTTTAGCGCGCTTTTGGCGCCAAGTCACAAGCGGTGACGGGTTACACGACGGGCCACGGATTGAGCCACACCCTCACGCGATTTCAACGGGAGAAGCACTCACCATGCAACGGGTCGTAGACGCCATCGCCGAGCTTTACCAGCGCGCCCTCACGCAGCTGCGCGCGCAAGTCATGGACAACGGCAAGCTGAACCGCGGCAAGCTGGAGGCGCGGCAAGTGGCTGCCCACGGCCTGGCGTATCTCGCGACCGAGCTGGAGGCTGCGCGGCAGCTGGCCGCGTGGTCGGAGCGCGTCGGCGGTGACTACGAGCGCCGCATCGCAACCACGTACGTGGGCGAAGTGGCCCGCAGCGTGGCCAGCGCGATCGATCTGGGCGCCTGCGAGTCGGTGGACATCCACGAGCTGGGCGTGACCGACGCCGACCTCGCCGCGACCGTGCGCGCACCGGCGGTGCTGTCGTTCATCGCGGAGCACGCGAACACCGCGAGCTACCTGGCGATCGCCAAGCACGCCAAGGACCATGGCTACGGAGCGCTGGGCCTCGGTGACAGCACGCTCGAAGACATCCGCCTGCAGTTCGCGCGCTTCACCGACCAGGAGGTGATCCCGCGCGCACAGGAAGTGCATCGCAAGGACGTGCTCATCCCCATGGAGATCCTCTCGCAGATGAGCGAGATGGGCGTGTTCGGGCTGACCATCCCCGAAGCGCTCGGCGGCCTCGGCTTGGGCAAAGTCGCGATGTGTGTCGTGACCGAAGAGCTGTCACGCGGCTACATCGGCGTTGGCTCGCTCGGCACGCGCTCGGAGATCGCAGCCGAGCTGATCATGGGCGGCGGCACCGAAGCGCAGAAGCAGGAATGGCTGCCCAAGCTCGCCTCGGGCGAGGTGTTGCCCACGGCGGTGTTCACCGAGCCGAACAACGGCTCGGACCTGGCGCACATCACGGCGCGTGCCGTGAAGCAGCCCGATGGCTCGTACCTGGTCACCGGCGCCAAGACCTGGATCACGCATGCGGTGCGCACCGATCTGATGACACTGCTCGCGCGCACCAATCCGCAGGACGACGGCGCCAACGGCCTGTCGATGTTCCTCGCGCCCAAGACGCGCGGCCAGGACATTCCCGGCAAGGAATTCGTGGACGCGGGCCTGACTGGCACCGAGATCAAGGTGCTCGGCTACCGCGGCATGAAGGAGTACGAGCTGTCGTTCGACAACTTCGTGTTGCCGGCGGGCTCGCTGCTCGGTGGCGTGGAGGGCAAGGCGTTCCGCCAGCTGATGATCACCTTCGAGAGCGCACGCATCCAGACGGCGGCACGCGGCGTGGGCGTGGCGCAGGCGGCGTTGAACGAGGCCATGCGCTACGCACACGAGCGCGTGCAGTTCGGCAAGCCGATTGCGGAGTTCGGTCGCGTGGGGCGCAAGCTCGGACGCATGGTCGTGCGCGTGCAAGCGGCGCGTCAGCTGACTTACTTCGCCGCGCGCGAGAAGGACAAGGATCGGCGCTGCGATCTGGAAGCCGGCATGGCCAAGTTGCTCGCAACGCGTGCAGCCTGGGAAGGCGCGGACGCGGACGTCCAGGTGCACGGCGGCAACGGCTTCGCCGAAGAGTACACGGCGTCGCGCTTGCTCGTGGATGCGCGCGTGCTGTCGATCTTCGAGGGCGCCAACGAGATTCAGGCGGACGTGATCGCTCGGCGCTTGCTCGAGGGTTGAGTCGCGGGCGGCAGAGCGACAGGCAGAGGCAGACCGAGACTGGCGCTGGCTGAACGGCTCTGCGGGGCTCGCGATGACTGGAGGTCGCGTCGGTCGCGATCACCAGTGGGCGCGTGGCTCGCGATGACTTGGGCACGCGTCGCTCGTGAGCGTACGCGGAGCTGCCACGTAACGCGGCGGCGCTTGGCACGCGTGTACGAGATCGACTCGCGCGGCGTGCGCAAACGCTGGCGACCCTCCCTCCCAACACGCTCCAATCGCCATGTCGACGTCCGCGCGGCGGAGCATCGGCAGCAGTCACTGCGAGCAACCGCGTCGGCGGCGTCCGACGACAACACTTGCTGCGACGTCCCGCCGCCTGCTCACTCAGCCATGGCATTGAAGCGCTTGGGGTCGGCAGGTTGCGATGATTGCCTAGTCTTGTAAGCCGGCTGCCTTCCGCGCGCCCTTCCCGGGACCCCCCAGGCGCCGTGCAACCACCAGGCTCCCTCTGCCTCTGGCCCCTCCTTCCACCCGTCCCCAGAACAAGCGCGCCTGATATAGTCGCGCGCAAACGAACGCATGACCCTCTCCATCCCGCCGCGCAGCTTGCCGCCGCCCGTCTTGCCACCCAAGGTGGTCGCGCAGACGCGCATCAAGGCGCTCGAGGCCGATCTGGCGGCCGACGGGCTGCCGGTGCAGCAAGCTGCGCTCGCGTACGAGATCGGCGCGCTGACGGAGCTGCGCCTGCGCGATCCCATCGCTGCAACACAGCGTTACGAGGCCGCGCGTGGCTTCGCGCCTGGCTTCCGGCCGCCGCTCTTCGCGCTGGCGCGTGGACTGCGCGAGCGCGGCGATTACGCGGGCCTGGTGCGCGTGCTCGAGAGCCTGTTGGCGGCGAGCCCTGCGGGCGCACAGCGGGCGGCCGTGCTGGTCGAGCTCTCGTGTGTGTTGACGGACCAACTCGGCGACGCTCGGGCGGGCGCGCTGCGGCTGCAGGAGGCCCTGGAGCAGGACCCGGGGGCGCAAGCTGCGCTCCTCTTTTCGGAGACGCAGCTGCGCGCACAGGGCGACAAACAGGCGCTGGCGACGCGCCTGGGGCAGCGCGCCGACGCCGTGACCGACCCGACACTGCGCTCCTTGCTGCTGTGCGAGAGCGCGGCGCTGCTGGCGGCGGGCGACAAAGTGGACGCCGCCATGGAGCAGCTGGCAAAAGCCGCCGCGCTGCCGGTTCGCCGCGCGCACGCGCTGCGGCGCCTGTTCATGCTGGCGCGCGAACACGGACGGGCGAACGTCGCCGCGAGCGCGGCGAACGACCTGGCGGGTGTTTTACAACAAAGCGTTGCTTCTCCGGGCGCCCTGGAATCGACCGAGCTCGTGGCCGAGGAGCCGGAAGCCGCCGAGCGCACGCGGCTTGCCGGTTTCTACTACCGGCAGGCCGGACGCATGCTGCTGCAGGTGCCGGACGCGCGCGCCGCGGCGCACGCCTACACGCAGGCCACGGCCTGCCTGCCCGACGAACCACTGCTGCACCTGGAGCACCTGGCAGCCTGCGAGCTAGCGGACGACCCGGACGGCGCGCAGGCCCAGGTGCAGGCGCTCCTTGTGGACGCCGACCCGCGGCGCGCGAGCGCTCTGCATTTCCAGCTGGCCGAGCTGTCCGAGCGCAAGGGCGAGCGAGCCCAGGCCCGCGCGAGCCTGCAGGCCGCGCTCGCGGCCGACCCGGATTCGCCAGCGGTACTGGCGGTGCTGGAAGACGCGCTGCTCGATGACCACGCGTTCGATCAGCTGTACGATCACTTACAAGCGCGCGCCGCGCGGTCGACCGGCGGTGAGCGGCAGATGGCTTTGGCGCGTGCCGCAGGCCTGGCCGCCGACCACAGCGCGGACGGGCAGCGCGCCCTGCGCCTCCACCAACAGCTGCTCGACGAGGGTGCAGACCCAACACCGTGGCTGCGTGAAGCGTACGGTGCGGCGCTGCGCGTCGGCGACGCAGCCGCACAAGCTCGCGCGGCGGGCCTCTTGTTGGCACGCGCAACCAGCGATGCCGAGCGCAGCGCGTTGATGCGAGGGCAGTACCTGGCGCTGCTCGCCGACCAGAAGCCACAGGCCGCCAAGGAAGCGCTGCTGGCTGCACTGCAGGATCCGACCTGTGAGAGCTGGGCTGGCTACGCGCTGCGCGTGGTGAGCGCGCTGCACCAGGATTTCCCGAGCCTGGCACGCGCACATGCAGCGCTGGCAGAGGCTGCACAGGACCTGGAGCTTTCGGCAGCGCACGCATGCGCGCAGGCTCGCGCGCTGCTGCGCGCCGGCGACCGCAGCGCGGCGGCCGAGCGTCTGCGCGCCGTGCTCGAGCTGGCACCAGCGAACGCCTACGCAGTGGCGCTGCTGGAGGAGATCTTGCTCGCGCAAGGCGAGACCGAGCAGGCCGTGGCGCTGCTGCGCGAGGCTGCCGCCGCCGAGCACAACGCGCGGGCGCGCGAGCTGTCTCTGCTGCATGCCGGTGCCGCCGCCGAAGCGGCAGGGCAGGTGGAGCTGGCGGCGCGCAGCTACGAGGAGGCCATCGAGCGCGACGGGACGGCACTGGCTCCTCTGTGGGCCTTGCGACGCCTGGGCGAGCGTAGCGGTGCGGATCAGGTCTTGCTGTCGGCGCTGGAAGGTCTGGCACTGCGCGAAGACGCGGCCGGACAAGCGGGCGTCGCGAATCTGGAGCTCGGCGAGCGCTACGACACGATCGGCAAACCGGAGCTGGCGATCGCGCCGCTCGAAGCCGTGTTGGAAGGCGGCTCGCTCGGCTTCGAGGCCGCGGTCGCGCTCGCGCTCTTGCCACGCAACGCGTTCGACGCCGAGCTGCGGCCGCGCGCACTGGCAGTGCTGGCGCAGGCCGTGTCGCGCGAGGCGCGCGCCGACATCGAACGCGAGCAGATCGCCGAGTCGATGCTCAGCACGCCGGAGCAAGCCAGACAAGCGCTGTCGGTCTTGCAGGCCAACCAGAGCCCGACGCACGGCGACGCCGTGGTGCAGCTGCTCTCGTGCCAGGACGAGAACGACCGCGCACAGGCGCTGGCCGCACTGTCGCGTCTCTCGAACGACGTGGAGGCGCGCGCGCAACTGCACTTGCACGCCGTGCGCGCCGCGAGCTTCGGCAGAGGCGCGGCCGCGGCCGACGCGCTGGTGTCGGCGCTGGGCCTGATCGAGCAAGCACCCGAGTGCCTGCCCGCCGCGCTCGCCCTCGACGAAGCACTGTCGGTGGCCGACGACCCGGAGGCGTTCGTGCAGGCTCTGCGTGCGCGGCTACCGCACGCAACCGCACAGACCCGGCAGAGCCTGCAGGCCGCGCTAGCCCGAGTGCTGCAGGCGGCTGGGCATGCGGCCGAAGCGGCCGACTGGGCGCGTTTGGTGCTGCAGAACGATCCTTCCGACGTCAGCGTCTGGGAGACGCTCCGCGTTGCCGCGCGCGCGACGAGCGACTTCGAGACGGTCGTCTTGGCCTGCGACACGCTGGCCTACCACGCGGACGGCGAAGCCCGCGCCGTGCTGCTGGAAGAAGCGGCCGCCGTGCTCGAAGAAGAGCTGGGGCGCCCTGCCGACGCCGAGGTGCGCTTGCACGCCGCGCTGGAAGCGGACGAGTCGCGCAACTCGCTCTTCGAGCGTCTGCACGACCTGCTGCTGGAGCGGCGCGATCTGGAGGGGTTGTCGAGCTTGATCTCGGCGCGAGTTCGCGTCGCGGGCTCGGAGGACGAGCGCACGGATCTGCTCTACGAGCAGGCCCGCGTGCTGCGCGCGCTGGGCGAGCGTGAAGCCACCTTGGCGTGCCTGGACGAGGTGCTCGCGAGCGTGCCGGGACACATGGGTGCGCTCGGTCTGTCGGCGGAGACGCACGCGTCGCAGAAAGACTGGCACGGCGCCGTGAGCGCGCTGCGCGCGCTGGCGAGCGCGGATGGGCCTGCGAGCCAGCAGCGTCTCGCGCGTCAAGGCGCCGCCGACTTCCTCGAACGCAACCTGCAGGACCCGGCGGGTGCGTACCGCGAGTTGTTGCAGCTCGCGCAACGTGGGCTCGCGGACTTCGCCATCTGGAAGCGCATGGCCCAACTCGCCGAACACGCAGGCCTGCACGGCGAGGCGGCCGCGGCTTGGACCGAGGCGGCGCAGCTCACGAGCGCAGAGTCGGCTGCCGGCTGCGAGCGCGCCGCCGGCGACTTGCTCGAGCAGCGCGTCGGCGACAAGCCGGCGGCGGTCGCGGCCTATCGACGTGCGCTAGGCGCGCTCGACACGGACATCGACGCCTTCGAACGGCTCACGGCGCTCGTCGACTGGGAAGCCGAGCGCGCTTGGCTCGTGCAGCGCTTCCTCGGGACGCTCTTTTCAGCGATCGGTCGTGCGCCAGCCGACGAGGGCCTGCTGCGCTCGCTGGTACGCGCCGCCGTCGTGGCGCAGGACAAGACCCTCGATCACGCCGCGCTCGAAGCGCTCTCGGTGCTCGGCATGGCAACGCTCGCAGAGCAAAGCGAGCTCGACGTGCTGACGCGCGCGTTGTCACACACACCCAACCGCGCGCTGGACGAGGCCGACTTCAAGCAGCTTGGAGCGAGCGACCCGCAGAGCGCGGCGACCAGCTTCGCGCGAATCGTGTGCAAGGCATGGCTCGACGCGACCGACGACTCGCCGACGCGCCACGGCGTCGACCGCCGCGGCCGGATCAAGCGGCACAGCGACCATCCCGTGCGCACCACGCTCGGGGCCTTCTGCCGCGCCTTCGGCCTGTCGGTCTCCGACTTCTACGTGGGCGGCGGCGACCCGCGCGCACTCACGATGATCATGGTGAAGGGGCACCTACAACCGTGGGTTGCAGGCTCACAGGTTCCCGCCGAGTTTGGGCCCGCGCTGCGCTTCCGCGTGGGAGAGCAGGCCGCTGCGATGCGTGCGCAGCTCTTGCCGCTGTCGGTGCTCGGCAAGGCCGAGGCGCGTGACCTGCTGCTGTCGGGCGTGTTGGCCGCTGCGCCCGAAGCCACACTGCCGGACGCCGAACGCCTGCGTCCGGCCGCCGAGCAGCTCGCAAAGCACCTGTCGCGCGGGGAGCGACGCGAGCTGCAGCAACACCTGGCTGCCTTGAAGGATCCGACCGCGCAGCTGCAACGCGTCGCGGCCGAGGCACGCCTGGGCGCGCAGCGCGCGGGCTTGCTCGCTTGCGGCAGCCTGCGCACGGCGCTGTCGAATCTCGTCGGCGAACGGCTCGATGCCGCCACCATCACCGCGGATCCAGCGGCAGTTTCGCTTCTGCGCTTCTGGTGCTCGAACGCCTGCGTCAGCCTGCGACGCAAGCTGGGGCTTGGACTATGAGTCGCGACGACGAGCCCAAGCCGCCCGATTCCTCGCGGCCCGAGCCCGCGGCTGGCAGCGAGCTGCAGGACGCCGAAGCGGACGCGTTGCAAGCGCTCGACGCGCTCGATGCGCTGCGGCGCGAGCCGAACCAAACACCGCGCCCACCCGAGTCCGGGCCGGCGCCGAGGTCGCTGCCGCCGAACCCGGAGATCGCGCGCTGGCTCACGCAGGGCATGGCGCGACCCTCGTTCTTCCCCGAGGAGAGCCCCGATCAAAGTCGTGCGTTCGTCGATGATCTCGTGCCGAGTGTGCCGCCGATGCCAACCCGTGGGCAGCCGCTCGCACCTGACAGCGGCCTGTACGCCACCGCCGGGATGCGCACGGGCGAGGACGGGGAAGACCAAGAGGTCTCGACGGTCGTGCTGCTCAACACGCGCGACACCAGCGATAGCAGGCGCGAGCCCAGAGCGACCGCGTCCGCACGTCCAGGCTTGATCTCGTCGCTGCTCGGCCAGGAACGCGTGCTCGCCAACGACGAGGGCGCAGTGGCTGCGCTGCGCACGCTGCCCAAACGAAAACGCCGTGGCGCGAGCTTGCCGTTGGTCGGGCGCGGCAGCGATGCGGCGCGTGCGCGCTTGCTGTCCGACCTCGGGGGGCGCACCGGCGGCGCGCGCGGCGCGCGTCTGCATGCGGCAGCGGCCGAGCTGTTCGCGCGCAACGCCGAACACGAGCATGCGCGACGAGCGCACGCCGACGCCTTCGCCGCCGATCCGACCGACTCGGAGGCCCTGCGTCGTCATCTGCGCGACTGCATCACCACCGGTGACTACGCGCGCGCCACGGACTTGCTGCGAGCACAAGCCGAGCTTGCGCTTGCGCCAGAGGAACGCGCGCTCGTGCTGTGCCAGCTGGCGGAGCTGGAGCAAAGCCGCAACGGCGATCTCGCTGCCGCCGAGACCGCCGCCACGGAGGCTCGACGCATCCACCCCGGCTCGCTCGCTGCGGGGCTATTGCTCGCAGAGCTGTGTGCGAAGTCCGGCCGGCAGCGGCAGGCCGCCGAGGCCCTGCGGCGCACTGCCGAGCTCTGGCACGACTCCGATGGGCGTGGCGCGCTGCTGCTGATGGCGGCGCGCCTGCTTTCGCACTGCGGCGAGACGGCGCAAGCACAGGCGCTGTACGCGCGCGCGGCGGCCACCGCCCCTGGCTCGTTCGGGGCCTTGCTCGGAAGCTACCGCAGCTGCCGGGCGACCGGCGACGTGGCGGCCGCGGAGCGAGCACTGCAGGGCCTTGCGCAGGTCACGAGCGATGCGCCCCTGCGCAGCGAGCTTCTGCGCCACCGCGCGCGTCTGCTGCACGAGCTGCTGCACGAGCCTGGGCGGGCCGCGATCGCGCTCGACGGCGAGACTTCGCTGCTCGGCGCGCGCAAGCAGGCGCGGGCAGCAGAAGCAGCCGGTGACATGCCACGCCGCACACAGGCGCTGCAAGCCTGGGCCCACCAGGCCGGCGGCATGGAGCGTGCGCTCGCGCTCTTCGAGCTCGCGCGAGTGCACGCTGACGGCGGAGCACGCGAAGCCGCGGAGCAGAGCCTGCACGAGGCAGCGCAGGCAGGTGCACCCAGCGGACTGCTCGGGCTGGCGCGCGAGGCCCTGGCGCGCGCCGCGGCGGACAGCGCGGGTCTGGCGCGGGCCATCGAAGCGGGAGAAGGCGCCGACGCGCTGCGCGCAGCCGCCAAGCTCGCCGCCGAACCCGATCAGACCGCCGCTGAGCTGGAGCTTCTGACGAGAGCTTGCGACACCCAGGAAGGCCGGGCCACCGCCCAGGCGCTGGCACTCGACGCCGCGGCCGAGCTCGCCGACCTCGGCTACCTGCGCTCGGCCCTGGCACGTGCAGCCGCCGGGCTTGCGCCGCACAATCGGCTCGGTCCGTGGCTCGCGTGGCTCGATCTCCATGGCGACGATGCAACGCTCCACGACGAGCGTAACGACGTGTTGCAGCAGCTGCGTCAAGCCGGACGCGCGACACCGATCGTGCTTCGGGAGCTAGCGCGGGCGAGCGCCGACGCGGCCGCGCAGGCAGAGCTGTGGTTGGAGGAGGCCGCCCACAGCGCTACTGATCACGCTGCGTTCGCGGCGACCATGGCAGGACGCTACCTCGAACGTGCGGGCGCCGACCCGGGCGAGGCCTACGCCGAAGCGCTCGACGCCGTGCGCGGCTACTGGCCGGCGTGCTTCGCGCTCGAGGTCGCGGCGCGCCAGCGCGCCGACTTGCTTGGCCTGGAGCGCGCGCATCGTGAGCTCGCCGCCACGGCTGCCGCCGGGGTCGAGCGCGCTGCACGCCAGACGCGCCTCGGGCTCCTGTGCGCAGAGGCCGATCCGGAAGCGGCCGCACGCAAGCTGGAGCAAGCCCTCGAGGATCGACCGACCGATCTGCTGCTGTCGGATCTGCTCATGCGGCTCTGCGCCGATGGCGCACAAGACCTGCGCGCGGAGCGCTTGCGGCGCGGCGCCGCGCTCGAGCCCGACGGCAGGCATCGCCGAGCCGCCCTGCTGCGCGCCGCAGCGGCGAGCGAGGATGCCCAGGACTGGAACGAAGCCATCGAGCTCTATGCTGAAGTGCTGGGCGGTAGGCCCGACGATGCGTTCGCGCAGCGCTGCCTCGCGCAGACGCTGGCGCATGCAGGGCACGACGCCGAGCTGATCGCGCACGTGGAGCGTGCTCTGTCAGCTGCCACCACCACGAGCGCCCGTTGCGCCCGGCTCGAGACCCTGGCCGCGCTCGAGACCAGGCGCGGTGAGCTGGGACGAGCACGCATGGCGCTCGAGACCCGGCTCGAAGCGCAGCCTGGCAACCTCGTGGCGCTGCGCGGGATGGAAGCCATCGCCATGCAGGAGGAAGACCGTCCGCGCCTGCTCGCTGCCAGCGCGCAGCTGGCGCTGGCGCTCAGTGGCGAGCGCGAACGCGTCGCGCAACTGCTGCTTGCGCTGCGGACCGACGCGCAACTCGCCCAGGGTGGCGCCGACGCCTTGCTACTGTCGTGCGAGAGCTTGATCCGCAGCGACCTGCCCTACGCGCTTGCGCTCGAAGCGCTGGCGATTCGAACCGGCGATCGCACGCGCTTCTACGAGGCCGCGCGCATGGTGGGCGAGCTTCTGACCGACCCGATGGAGAGCGCCTCGTACGCGCTGCGGGCGGCCGAAGCCTTCGAAGCGGCTGCGCCAGCGCGAGCTGCCGAGGAGCTCGGCCCGGCGCTGCTGGCGGCACCCGAGCACCCGCTCGCGATCGAGGAGCTGGGCCGGCTGTACCGCGCAGCGGGCAACGCACAGGCTGCGGCAGAGACCTTCGAGCGTGCGGCGACGCTGGCGCGCAGTCCCAAGCACGCGGTGCCCCTCTGGCATTCCGCGGCGGTCATCTTCCACGACGAGCTCTCCGATCGGCAACGCTCGCTCTTTTGCCTGCAGCGCGTGGTCGAGATCGACGTGCTGTTCGGTGATGCGTTCGCGCGCCTGCGCGTGCTGCTGGCCGGCAAGAGCGATGCCCAGGGCCTGCTCGAGCTGCTCGAGCGGCGCCTGTCGACGCACGCGGAACCGAGCCTGCGCTGCGAGCTGCACGAAAAGCGCGCGCGCCTGTTCATCGAGCTCGGTCAGCCCGAGCCGGCGAAGGCCGCGCTGCACGCCGCGCTCGAAGCCGACGCGATGCAGCCGGAGCTGCTACGCACGCTCGCCGAGCTGTGTCTGGCGGACGCGCAGTACAGGCAAGCGGCGGACGCGTTGATTCAGCTGGCGCGCATCACGACCGACGCGGCCGTGTTGGCGTACGCGTTCTACGAGCTGGGTGTGATTTACGACGAACACTTGCCCGACCCGCGCCGTGCCGAAATCGCGTTCACGCGCGTGGTCTCGCTGGCCCCGGGCGACGCACGCCCGATCGAGCGCCTGGTCACCATCTGGCGCCGCAGCGAGCAGGCCGAGCGGGCGGTGCGGGCGCTGCGCCACCTGGTCGCGAGCGATCAAGACACCAGCCAGCGCGAGACACACCTGGTGATGCTGGCCGAGACGCTCAGCGAACAGGGCGATGCAAGAGGCGCAGAACAGGTGCTCGGCGAAGCACGCCAACAAACGCCAGCGAGTCTACCGGTGTTACGCGCCCTCGGCGCCCTCTACGAGAGGCAGGGCGATCGCGAGGCACGCGCGATGCACTTGACCCGGTCGTGTCATGCGCTGCGCGCTGCGATCGAGGAGAACCCTGCAGACGTAGCCGCCTGGTCGGGCCTGGTCGAGATGCTCACGCTGCGTGAGCGCCAGGACGCCGCGATCATGGCGGCCAATGCGGCCCGCGCCATCGGCCACGACGCACAGCAGCTCGTCGCTCGCTGTGCAGCGCTGCCAGGGCTCGGCGCCGAGGCGCTGCGCGACGGCGTAGTGCGCAAGATCCAGCTGCGCGGCGTGCTCGATGCCACGCGAAACTTGCTGCAAGCCACCCGACCGCAGCTCGATGAGCTGCTGCCAACCGATCCCAGCCTGCAGACGACGACGTTCGCCACGCGCTTTCAGGTCGTCGCGGCGGCGGCCGCGCTCTTCGGGCTACCGCCACCTGTGCTGCGCTCGAGCGCTGAGCCAGTCTGCCTGCCGGTGGCCGACAAGCCGCTGACGCTCTTGGTGAGCGGCGAGCGATTCGAACGCGCCGACGACGCGCAGCGTTTCTTCCTCGTCACGCGCGCCCTGGCCATCGCGCAGCACGGGCTCACGCTCCTGGTGAGAGCGGCGCCGGAGCGCCTGCTCTTGTTGGTGCACGCGGCCCGACGGCTACTGAATCCAGGGTACGCAGTCGCGGCGGTCGATGACGAAGCGCTGGCGCAGCTGACACGCGAGCTGGACACCGCACTGCCCGCCACGACCAAGAGCCAGCTCGGCGCGCTCTTGCTCGATGTCTTCGCCGAGGGTGAGTGGAACCCACGACGCGTGGCTGCGCAGGCCCTCACGCTGGGCAACCGCGTGGCACTGTGTGTCACGGGCAACGTGCAGGCCGCCGTCGACGCCCTCTTGCTGCTCAAGGGCCGCGACCCGAGCGCGGTCGAGGCGACCGAACGCCAGAGCCTCGCGCGCACCGATCCCCAGCTGCGCGCGCTGCTTTCTTTCGCGGTCTCGGAAGCCTATCTTGAAGCACGGCGCGAAGTGCTCGGCGCCGGCGTGGGCCAGGGACCAGGTTAAGATGCGAATCGGCGTGATCGGCCAGGCCGGCAAACAGCACGACGAGCTGCGCAGAGCGCTGGAGTTGCTGCTCGCCGATCCCGAAGTGGAGCAGGTGATCTACCTCGGCGTCGATGGTGCAGTGGAAGCGGTCGTCGCCCAGTGGTCGAAGGAGAGCCTGAGCGAGGACGATCTCTTGCGGCGCGGCGCGACGCTGGCCGGGGGCGGAAGCCCCGAAGAGATCGAAGCTCTGCTCTCGGAGGACCACGCAGCCAGGCGCCTCGGCGCCGTGCGCAAGCTTCCCGACCCGCCCGCTCGCGCGATCGAGATGCTCGACAAATGGATCGTGCTGGCCGTGCACGACAAGTCGATCCTCGACGAAGACGACGTGGCCAACGCGCACGTGATCGTCTACGGCAAGTCCACCGAGTCCGACTTCAAGCGCTTTGGGCCGCGCTCGTTCCTCACGCCGGGGCCGCTCGCGAAGGGCAAGATCGGGCGGCTGACGCTGCAGCCCGACGGCAACATGGAGATCGCGCTCCTGGATCTCAAGGGTAACACCGTGTTGCGCGAGGAGGTCTCTGCAGCAACAGCGAAGCTGGTGGTGACGTCGTGAGCGAGACGATCGCCGTCTACGGCGGCAGCTTCGATCCGCCCCATGTCGCGCACACCCTGGTCGTCGCCTACGTGTTGGCGACGCAGCCGGTCGATCGTGTGCTGGTCGTGCCCGCGGCCGAACATCCCTTCGGCAAGCGCTTGAGCACCTTCGCGCACCGCGTGCGCATGTGCGAGCTGGCAATGCAGGACCTGCGCCGCGTGGAGATCTCGCCGATCGAGCGCGAGCTGCCAGCGCCGAGCCTGACGCTGCACACCCTGCAGGCGCTGTCGAAGCGCCACCCCGGCGCGCAGCTGCGGCTGGTCATCGGCTCGGACCTGCTGGCCGAGACGCATGCGTGGCACAACTTCGCGCGCATCGAAGAGCTGGCACCACCCATCATCGTGGAGCGTCAGGGCCACACGCGCAGCGGCGTCGACGCGCCTGCGCTGCCCGCGGTCAGCTCGACGCAAATCCGCAAGCGCCTGCGCAGCGGCGAGCACGTCGCGGGCCTGCTCGCACCTGCCGTGGCGCAGTACGCGCTCGACCACGCGCTCTACGCAGGCTGAACCCGCGCCAGCGTGCGTGCCGCTTGCGCATGAACGCTGCGCCGCGCTATGCGTGCGAGGTCGCGCTACAACGAATGCAGGAGGCAGGACGATGTCGAGCTACTACGCGGATGTGTTGCAGGCAGCCAAGATGCTCAAGAACCTCGAGAGTTGGCTCGACAAGGCCGAGGCTCACGCCAAGCAGAAGAAGTACGAGCCCGCCGTGCTGCTGCAGGCGCGACTGGCGCCCGACATGTATCCGCTGACGCGTCAGATCCAGGGTGCCTGCGACGGCGCGAAGTTCCTGGCTGCACGGCTCTCGGGCCAGGAGCCGCCCAAGCACCCGGACACCGAGCAGACGCTCGAAGAGCTCCGCACGCGCATCCACACAGTGCTCGCCTACCTCGAGACGTTCAAGCCGAGCGACTTTGCGGGCGCCGAGACGCGCGTCGTGCCGCTCGGGTTCATGCCGGGCAAGGGCCTGCAAGCGCCCGACTTCCTGCGCGAGATGAACCTGCCCAACACGTACTTCCACCTGTGCATGGCCTACGCGATCCTTCGCCACAACGGCGTCGACCTCGGCAAGATCGACTTCATCGGGTCGCTGAACCTACGAGACATCTGATCGAGCACATCGCGTTGCAGCTGACCGTTGCGCAGCGCGCACCGGTCAGCCCCTGCGCGCGTGAACGCGTCAGCTGAACAAGGCCCAGCCGAGCGCCGCTGCTGCCAGCAGCAGCGCACCCGCCAGGGGCAAGCCCCAGCGGCGAGCCTGCCCGACGCTGGCCGGCCGCGCTGCGTTCGCCGCGTCTGGCGATGGAAACGCCACCGGCAACGGCGAATCCGAGCTGCGCGTGTTGCGCAGCCGCGGGGAGCCGACAGGTGGCGGTTCCGATGCGGCCGTGACGGGCTCGGGCTCGGTCACCTCGACCGGAGCCCGCAGCTGCGCCGCTTCGGCCGCGCGCTCGCGGGCCCGGCGCAGCGCCACGATATCGTCGGCGAAGTTCTCGGTGAGGAAGGTGGAGAAGCGCAGCTGTGACGCCATCAGCTGCGCGCCCATCGCGTAGTTGTCGAGGTCCTCGAGCATCTTGGCGGCGCTCTGGTAGCGCAGCGCAGGATCGGCGGTCAGCGCACGATCGAGGATCAGCTGCAGCTGCTCGAGACCGGGCAGGCCGCGCTCCGGAAGTGGCTGGACGGCGCCGCGACGGGCCATCTCCATCATCTCCTGCTCGGTGCCCTTGTACAGACGACGGCCGGCACACAACTCCCAGAGCAGGATCCCGGCCGCGAACACGTCGGAGCGCGCATCCACCTCTTCGCCGCGAGCGTGCTCGGGCGCCATGTACGCGCTCTTGCCGGCCACGCGCACGCGCTGGATCCGGCTCTCGTCGGGATCGCTGGTCTGGCTGGCGAGATCCGGGTTCTCCGGCTCGGCGCGCAGCGCACGCGCGATGCCGAAGTCGCACAGGCTGACCTCGCCCTCGAACGACACCAGCACGTTGGACGGTGAGACGTCGCGGTGCACCACGGCGAGCGGCGCGCCGGTGCCGTCACCCGCCCGATGCGCATAGTCGAGCGCCGCGAGCACTTCGCGCACCACGAAGAGCGCGAACTCCGCGGGCAACGGCAAGCGCCGCCGACTGAGCTGACGCAAGAGCTGGTTGAGGTCGTAGCCCTCGATGTAGTCCATCGCGATGAACAGGCGCCCCGCCTCGCGACCCAGGTCGAGCACCCTCACGATGTTGCGATGACTCAGGCGCGCGGCGAGCTTGGCCTCGGTGACGAGCAAGCGCGTGAAGCCTGGGTCAGAGGAAAGCTCGGGCAAGATCTCCTTCACCACGACGCGCCGCGAGCCGCCGAGCTCGGTGGTCATGCGCGCGAGAAAGATCTCCGCCATGCCGCCGCGGCCGATACGGTCGAAGAGCAGGTACTTCCCGAACGCCCGAGGCAACGCGGGCAGCGTGCTCGGAACTTCGGTCTGCAACGGCTCGGGCTGCGCTACCATGCGGGCAGATCTTTATGCACGGGTTACGGGGCCACGCAAGCCCCACACCGGCGCTACTCCCCGCGCGACCGTGCCTGCTATTGCGCTGTGGCACCAACTGCGGTCTTGCGTGCGATCTCCAGGCGATCGCCCGTACCTTTCAGCACAACCTGCTCCCCGGGCGCAAGCTCGTGCGCGAGCAGCGCGCGCGCCAGCAGGGCCTCGACCAGGCGCGAGACTGTGCGACGCATCGGCCGGGCGCCGAGCGCGCGATCGAAACCACCGGCCGCCACCAGCGCCTCGATCGCCGAAGCCTCGACCTCGAGCGTCACGCCGTGCTTGTCGAGCGTGACCTGCGCCACCTGGCGCAACATGCGCCGCGCGATCTCGGCCACGTCCGCCTCGCACAGCGGCTCGAAGTAGAGCGGCTCGTCGATGCGGTTCCACAGCTCGGGTGGCAGCGCGACTCGCGCCGTCGCCAGCGCACGCGCTTGCACGCCGCGATCGCTCGACGGTTGGCTGTCACCGAAGCCGATGCGTGCACGCGCCGCCGAGCTCTCCGCACCCAGGTTGGAGGTCATCACGATCACGGTGTTCGTGAAATCCACAGTGCGCCCGTGACCATCGGTCAAGCGACCTTCGTCGAGCAACGGCAAGAGCGAGAGCAGCACCTCCATGTGCGCCTTCTCGATCTCGTCGAGCAAGATCAGCTGATACGGGCGGTGCCGCACGGCTTCGGTCAGCTGGCCGCCCTCCTCGTGTCCGAGGTAGCCGGGCGGCGCTCCGAGCAAGCGCGCCGTGGCGTGCGACTGCGACAGCTCGCTCATGTCGATGCGGGTCATCGGTGTGCCGGGGAACATCAGCTCGGCGATGGCCTTGGCCATCTCGGTCTTGCCCACGCCGGTCGGGCCCAGGAACAAGAACGTGCCCAGTGGGCGCGCGCCCCGGAAACCCGCCGCGCCCTTGCGCAGCGCATGCGCGATGGCCGAGGTGGCCGCGCCCTGACCGATCACGCGCTGCGTGAGGTGCGCCTCGAGCGCCAGCAGGGCCTGCTCGTCCTTCATCAGCAAGCGCTCCACCGGCACGCCCGAGAGCTCGGAGACCACGCTCGCAACGCAAGCCTCGTCGACGACCTGCAGCTCACGGCGGCGGGCACGCGCACCGGCCTGGTCGACCAGCGCGATCGCCTTGTCGGGCAGCTGGCGCAGCGGCAAGTAGCGCATGGACATGTCGACGGCAGCGGCCAGCGCCGCGGGCTCGTAACGCACGCCGTGGTGTGCCGCGTAGCGTGGCGCAAGGCCCGCCAGGATGCGCAGCGCGTCGTCGCGGCGCGGCTCGCCCACCTCGATGCGCGTGAAGCGACGCGACAGGGCCGCATCGCGCTCGAAGATCCGCCGGTACTCGGCGTCGGTGGTCGCACCGATCAGCGGTAGCTCACCGCGGGCCAGCGCGGTCTTGAGCTCGTTGCCGAGGTTGTCGCTGGCGTCGCCGCCCGCGAGCAAGCCATGGATCTCGTCGATGAAGAGCAGCACCCTGCCCTCGGCTGCCGCGACCTCTTGCTTGAGAGTCTGCACGCGCTCGGAGAGCGCTCCACGCACGCCGGTGCCCGCGAGCAAGCTCGAGGCCGACAGCTCGATCAAGATGCGGTCGGCCAGCAGCTTGTCACCGGTGCGCCCCTGCGCCAGCGCCAGCGCCAGGCCTTCCACGATCGCGGTCTTGCCCACGCCCGGCGCGCCGACGATCACGGGATTGTTGCCGCGGCGGCGCGCGAGCACATCGAGCAGCATCTCGATCTCGGCTTGCCGGCCGATCACGGGGTCGATCTGCCCCTCGTGCGCGAGCTGCGTGAGGTTGCGGCCGATCGAGGCCAAGAGCGGAAAGCGCCGTGCATCGAGCGCGTAGTTGACTGCCGCTGTCGGCTGCGGGCGGGGCGCCCCATCCGCCAGCTTGGTCAGCGTGCGATGTGGCGTGCGCAGACTGCGCGTGCGATTGGGTGCAGCCGACGGCGGCGGAGCCTTCGGCTCGACGGGTGCCGGTCGCGAGTCCGGTGCGCTGCTGGGTCCATTGCGGCGCAGCAGCTTGGACTCGGTCTGCTCGGCGAGCACCGCCGAATGGAAGCCACGCGCAGGCCGCGGCCGGACAATGCGATCGCCGCCTCGGGCCGCGGCCGCTCTCGGACGAGCCGCGGGCGCTTGGGCTGCGCTCGCGGGCGCCGCGCCTTTTGCCACCGCCGTCGCCACGCCGAGCAGAGCGCGCGCCTCATCGCAGAGCTGGTCGGGCCGCGCACCGAGGTGAACGAGCCCTGTCGCCGCGGCGGAACGCGCTTCGCCGGCCAGCGCAACCAGCAGGTGCAAGCCGCTTGGCTCTGCGCGCTGCGTGGCCGCCAGCTTGCGCGCACGCTCCACGCACAGCTCGATGCCATTGTGGCGCTCGTCGCGCGCGCTGGGCAGGGCGCCCAGGAGCGCCATCTCCGACACGCCCATGGCGCCGACCAGCTGACAGACCTGGTCGTCCTTCTGGAGCAGGGCCACGAGCAGATGCGCGGTGGACAGTGGCTGCCTGCGCTTGCGAGCGAGCTCGTCTGCGCGACCGATGATGCCCCGAAGCCCCGCGACCATGCCCAGTCCTCCTGCGCCATACCGAAGGGACCGGGCCCAGACTGGCCTAGCCCTGCGACATCACTTGATTCCGGATAACAAGTGCGCGCCAAGCGGCCAAGTTTTTGGGTGCTTTGGCCGGCTGGCCCTTCCCGGCCCGCCCTGTGGCCGGCTACACCTGCCAACCCATGGACGTCCACGAGCTGATCGAGCGCGCCGAGCAGGGTCACTTCCGACCCGTGCACGTGATCGTGGGCAGCGAGCGCCTGTTCATCGATCGCGCCGTGGTCGCCCTGCGCAAGGCCACCGTGGGCGCAGGCGACCCGTGGAACGAACAGGTGTTCCAGGGCAAGGGTGCCTCGAGTGCGCGCATCCTCGACGCCGCCCGCACGCTGCCCATGATGGGCAAGGTGCGCTTCGTGCTGGTGCGCGCCGTCGACGACCTGGCCGACAAGGAGCAGGGCCCGCTGGCCGACTACCTGACCGAGCCGAGCGACACCACCTGCCTCGTGCTGACCGCCGAGAAGCTGGACGGTCGCGGCCGGCTCGCGAAGACCGCCAAGCAGACCGGCTGCCTCGCCGATGCCCAGCCGATCAAGCAGGCCGGCGTGCGCGACTTCATCGGCCGCGAGGCGCGACGACGCAAGCTCAGCATGCGCGACGACGCCGCGGCTGCCATGGCCGATGCGATCGGCACCGACCTCTCGGCGATCGACGATGCGCTCGAGCGGCTTTCGCTCTACGTCGGCGACGGGCAAGCGATCACGCTGGCGGCGGTCGAGGCCTGCGTGTCACGCGTGCGTGTCGAGTCGATCTGGGCGCTCGTGGACGCCGTGGGCCTGCGCGATCGGCGCATGGCCCTCAAGGCGACCAGCTCGCTGCTGGGCGATCGCGAGCCACCGCTGCGCATCCTCGCCATGGTGGCGCGGCAGCTGCGCATGATCGGCCGCATGCAGGAGGCGCTGCGCTCGGGCATGGCGCCTCAAGACGCGGCGATCGCGGCCGGGGCGCCGCCGTTCAAGGCGCGCGACCTGGCCACGGCGGCCAAGCGCGTGAGCGCCAAAGATCTCGCACGCGCCTTCCAGGTGCTGGGCGAGGCGGATCTCGCGCTCAAGGGCGGCAAGCGCCAACCAGACATCGTCCTGGAAGGCGCCATCCTCGAGCTCACCAGGGGCGCAGCCAGCTGACGAGCGCGCCGCAACGCAAGCCCGCGATCGCATGGCGATCTTGGCGGGCCCGCGGCGAACCGGGCGGCGAACCGGGCGGCGAACCGGGCGGCGAACCTGACGCGGGCTTCCGCTCAGCCGATCTTCTGAACCTGGGTCGCCAGGCGCGAGATGTAGCGCGAGCCGGTGCGGCGATGGAACACGCCCTTCGCAACGGCGCGGTCGATCTGCGAGATCGCAACCTTCAGCGTGGTTTCGGCGTTCTTCTTGTCGCCGGCGGCAATGGCCGTGCGCAGGCGCTTCATGAACGTGCGGGTGGTGGTGCGCACGCGCTTGAGGCGCTCGGTGCGCTTGGCAGTCTGCTTGACGCGCTTGCGCGCGGACTCGTGATTCGCCACTGGCAAAGCTCCAGAAAAAGACTTCGGGGCGGGCACAGGTACCGGGTGTCCGGCCCATTGTCAACCTGAAGGCGCGGCTGGCCCGAAACCGCGCCGCCCGGCCCCCCAAGCCTCTACCCGGTCTTCGCCCCAATTGGCCACGCTTTCCTTGCCTTGGGGGGGTGTCGCCCGATACTGGGGGCCATGTCTTCCGGCGCCCCCAGCGAGTCCGACCACGAGCGCAGCGCTATCGCGCGCCGAGCGGGGATCGTGGCGGCGGGGACCCTGGCCTCGCGGGTGCTCGGAGCCGTCCGGGACGCGGCGATCGCCAGTTACTTCTCGATCGCCGACACCGACGCCTTCTTCGTGGCCTGGACCATCCCCAACACCCTGCGGCGGGTGCTGGGCGAGGGGGCCGTGTCCGCCGCGATCGTCCCGGTCTTCTCCGAGGTCAAAGAGACCCGCGGCCGCGAGCAGGCCGTGCGCTACGTCGCCTCCATCACCGGCGCCATGCTGCTGATCCTGGCCGCGGTCAGCGTGCTGGGCATCGCCACCTCCTCCACCTGGACCACGCTCTACGCCGCCGGCTACCGCTCCGACCCGGCGAAGTTCGCCACCACGGTCACGCTCACACGCATCGTCTTCCCCTACATCCTCTTGGTCGGCATCGCCGCGCTGAGCATGGGTGTGCTCAATTCCATCGGCCGCTTCGGCGTGGCGGCGTTCGCGCCGGCCTGGCTCAACGTCGCGGTCATTCTCACGCCCTGGCTCTTCGCACCCATCGCGATCGCGCTCGGGCTGCCCGCCGTGGCGGGCCTGGCCATCGCCACGTTGGTGGGCGGCGTGATGCAGATGGTCGTGCAGTTCCCGGGCCTGCGTCGGGAAGGCATGCTGCCGCGACCGAGCTTGGACTTCAGCGACCCCGCCGTGCGCAAGACCATCGCACTGATGGGCCCGCTGGTGCTCGGCTCGGGCATCTACCAGCTGAACATCATGTTCTCGCGGCTGTTCGCGTCGTACCTGCCCACAGGCTCGCAGAGCTTTCTCTACTACGCACAGCGCCTGGTGGAGATCCCGCAGAGCATGTTCGCGCTCTCGGTAGCTTCGGCCACGCTGCCGAGCCTGGCCAAGCAGCGCAACCTGGGTCAGCACGACGAAGCCAAGGCCACGTTGCGCTACAGCTTGCGGCTGTCGCTGTTCGTCGCGATCCCGTCGTCGGTGGCGCTGGTGGTACTCGCCAAGCCAACCATCTCGGTGCTCTTCGGCCGCGGCGCCTTCCTCGACTACGACGTGGAGCAAACCGCGCACGCGCTGGCGTGGATGGCGTGCTCGACCTGGGCCGTCGCGGCCATCCATCCGATCACGCGCATGTACTACGCGTACAACGACACACGCACGCCCGTGTGGTGCAGCGCGCTCAATCTCGCCGTATTCGCCGCCGTGAGCTGGCTGCTCGCGGGCCGCTTCGGACACGCGGCGATTGCCGCCGGCACCAGCGCCGGTGCAGTGGCACAGCTGCTGGGGCTGCTCGCGGGCTTGCCCAAGCGCGTGGGTCCCACCGGCATGTCCGAAGTCTACCGCTCCGCGCTCGTGGTCGGCCTGGCAAGCCTCGCGATGGGCTTCGTGGTGCACGACCTCTCGCAGCTTGGGAGCTGGTCGCGCCACGGCTCGCTCCTGCGCAACCTGGTCGTGTACGCGTGCATCGTGCCGTTTGGCGCGCTGGTCTACGCTGCTGCATGCTCCCTGCTCCGCGCCCCCGAGATCGACGAGCTGGGCCGAGCACTCAAGAACCGAATGAAAGCCCGATGACCACCACCGAGACGAACGTACGCGAAGCCAGCTTCGTGATGTCGGCACGCAACGTCGCCGAGCTGCCCGCTCCCACCTTCGCGGAGCTGGTCTTCGCCGGCAAGTCCAACGTCGGCAAGTCGAGCCTGATCAACTCGCTCACCGGCCGGCGCAAGCTGGCGCGCGTGAGCGCAACGCCCGGCTGCACGCGCGGCATCAACGTGTTTCGCATCGAGGTCGGCGACGCGGTCGTGCACTTCGTCGATCTGCCCGGCTATGGCTACGCCGAACGCAGCAAGAGCGAGCGTCGCGCCTGGGGACCCATGATCGAAGGCTTTCTGCGCGAGCGCGTGGGCCTGTCGTTGGTCGTGGTGATCGTGGACGTGCGGCGCGGACTGACCGAGGAGGACGCGCAGCTGCTCGAGTTTCTCGACAGCCTCGATCATCCGAGCGTCGTGGTCGCGACCAAGCTCGACAAGCTGCCGCCGTCCAAACAGAAACCCGCCCTCGCCGCGCTGACCAAGACCGCAGGACGCAAGGTGATCGGCTTCAGCGCCGAGACCGGCGCGGGCCGCGACGAGCTGCTCAAGCGCTTGCTGCGCGGCGCGCTCTCGCGCACCAGCGACGCGTGACCGACACCGCGCACTCTTGCCACGGCGTGGCTGCTAGCCGCGCTTGGTCAGGGCCGTTGCGAGCGCGGCCGACCACGAGGCGCGGTACAGGTGCCGTCCACTGCCCTCGATGAAGCGTTTGACCGTGTACGGCACCTTGAGCATCCAGTCGTGCACGTCGTCGCGTACCAGCGCGCCGAAGATGCCGGCGCCGATGTCGGCCATCACGCCGTAGGCAAGCAGCGTCTTCTTGCCATCCGCGTACGGTCGCACCGTGTAAAAGCCCCAGGCCGCGCGCAGATCGTGAGGCCGCTGACTGTCCATGGCGAAGGTGATGTCGCCGCGATCTTCGAAGAGGTTGATCGTCAGGTAGTACTGCGTCTCGATCAGGCCCGTGCCTTGACGCACGAACACCGTGCGCTGCGTTGCCGTCTGCCGCACCACGCGCGCCTGCAGAACTTGCGGCAACATGCGCGCGTAGTGATCGGTGTCGAGCAGCGCGTTCCAGACGACTTTGAGCGGAGCGTCGATCACCTGGTAGCTCGTGCCGCCCATCAGCTGCAGCGAGCCTCGGTGTTGCGTCATCGGCCGGCGCACGAGGCCACCCGCCTCGAGCGAAGCGCGTTCGGCATTCGAGAGCTCGCGGCTGGCGTCGGTGCCGGCGTGCGCGGCGGTCGCGGCGACCAGCCCGAGGCAAGCCAAGCAGGTCAGCAAGACCGCGCGAAGCACGGCCAGCGTTTGAACCTGCCGACGCCGTGACAACCTGCGATCCCTCACCCAACCCATCCTTGCAGAAGGTCGAGGCAGGAGCCAGGCGATTTCGACGCGACCTGCAACGCAGCGAGATGAACGCTTCGTCAGTTCCAGTCGCGCTAGACGCGGAGGCTCGATGGCTCCCGTCAGTCGAACGCAGGATGCGGGGCAGCGCTCCCGAATGGTGACGAAAGCAGCGTGGATGGCGCATGAGTATGGCCATTCTCGGCGGCTAACCCACCCTCGTGCGCGGGGCTCGGATACCACGGCCAGAACGGCGCCACGTCTTTACACAGCGGACGATCGGCGGGCGCGCAGTACACGCGCACGTGGAAATGGCTGCGATGCGGATTGCCGTGCGCGGGCTCGACCAGGAGCGCCGCGGCACGCGAGATCAGCTCCGCGCTTGCACCACGCCGCGCGGCTTCTTGCAGCAGACGCTGACGCAGCGCATGCGAGACGAAGATGTATTGCACGCGCGCATCGGCATCGTTCACGAGCTTGGCGACGAGCTCCCAGTTGCGTGCGTCGTCGAAACGCAGACCACCGTTGGGTGCGAGGCCGCGCCCGTTGCCGTCGAACTCCGCAAACGATTGGCCCGAATATGGCCGGCCTTGAGGGTCGGTCATGAAGAAGCCGACGTCAGCATCGCGCCCGCTCTCGTGCGAGCGATGGCCGCCGATGTCACCACCACGCTCGCTCGAGATCTCGCCCATCGAGAGCTTCGCCCCGGGCAGGCGAAACCCGACGCGACGAGCCGCGCGTTCGAGCAGCTGCACCAGCTCCCAGGTCCCGTAGAAGCGACCCGTTGGAACGTACTCGGGCACGTAGCGAACATACTGCGACTCGCGCAGGCGCATGCCGCGCAAGAGCTGTCCGTCCCACGGAAAACGCAGCGAATGCGAGCGCAGCCCGGGCGGCGGGCGCAGCGAGACCTCGGCCACGACCTTGGCGCGCGATGGGCCTTGCGTCGCGGCAGGCGATGCGATCATCACGCACGCAAGCGCGCACAGCAGCGTCGTTCGGAGGCGTTGCAAGCGAGCTGAACGCGTCATGGCCAACTCCATGGCTGCACCCGGTCACCCGGTGCACCTTGCCTACCCCTACCTGGGTCCGGCCGAGACCGGCAAGTTTTCGGCAGCTCGCGCGGCACAGCGCAGCCGCGTGGTAGGGTGCCGCGATGCGTGCGCGCGTGCCGGCCGTGCTGTGTGTGCTCGCCCTGGGCTGCGGCGCAGCAGAACCGCGCTCCGCGACCACCGCTGCACGAGCCCAGGCGGGCGCGCCGGACCCGACCGCACAGGCCGCGGGTGTTGCAGCCAACAGCGGCACAACCGACCTGCGTCAGCTGCCGGCTTACCCGAGCTTCGCCGACCTCGTGGACGCGGCGCGCAGGCTCGACGACACCGGGCAAACTCACGGCGCCGCGGCCTGTCTCTTGCGCGGCGAGCGCTCGCTGCGCTTCGAAGCCGATGTGAGCGCGGGGGTGCGGCCGCTGCCGGCGGCGCCGGCCGAGCTGGTCAGCCTGCTCGACAAAGCGGCGGGCCCGATCGCGGTGCTCTCCAGCTGGGGTGCGAGCGCTGGCGAGAGCTCGCCCGTGACGCTGGTGGCGCTCACCACCACCACGACCGCTGCACTGACGCAGCCGTCCGTGACCGTGTTCCTGACGAGCAAGGGTGCGTACCTGCGTTGTGCAGACAGCGTGTGCCGCGCCCACCCCGAAGCCATGCCGCTGACGGCCGCCGTGAGCTGGCTCGCACAGGTCGGCGCCCCGAGCACGACGGTCTACGTCAGCGCCGAGGCGGCGGTGGCCCTGGCGCAAGTGCGGGAGCTGCTGCGCACGCTGCCCGCACGTTACGAAGTCGCGCTGGCCGTGGCACTACCCAAGGGCACACGCTTGCCGCCGCCAGCGCCGCAGTCGGGCGAGCTGCTGTGCCCGGACGGGCTTGCCGAGCTCGCGGCCGACGCACAGGAAGGCGACCTGCCCGTGCCGGTGTTGCAGTCCGCGCTCGCACCGCTGCACGACGCTGCGCTTTCGTGCGCGCTGGCCACGGGCGGGCGCGCTTCGCTCGGCGGGCGGCTCTTGCTCGACCTGCGCATCGCACCGGACGGCTCCGTGACCGCGCTGTGCCTGGAGCACGACGAGATCGGCGAGCTTGCGCTGCGACGCTGCCTGGTCGAAAGCGCGCGCTCCCTGCGCTTTCCAAAGCCCGAGCCCAGTGGCTTCGTGGACCTCAGCGTGCCGCTGCAGCTGCAGCTGCAAGGGCCCACCGCACAGCGCGCGCTGTGCGAGTGATGCGTCACTGAGTCTCGAGCTTGGCCTTCAACGTCTTGTTCACGGCGCCGTGCGCTTGCTTGAACTCGAACCAGCCGCGCGCGATGTTGTCGAAGTACACGCGTGCCGAATCCGTGTCGTACTTCAGCTCGGGGTTGTCGAGGTAGGAGATCAGCGCGCTGAACGAGCCGCGCAGCTTGCTCGAAGCTGCTTTCATGCCGTCGACGTCGGTCTTCAGGTCGGCGGGCACGATCAGCGTGTCGAGCTGCGGCTCGATGTCGTCGAGCTTGGGCAGACACTTGTCGCGCAGGTGCACGGCGTAGGCCGCCTTGCCCTCGGCGGCGCGCCCGTCGAGCTGCGAGATCAGCTCGGTGTTGGATTTGATGTCCTTGAGGACGGCGTTGGGCAGCGCGCAGCCCCAGAACTGATCGAAGCTCGCCTGACGCAAGCCGTTGATCTTGCGGCCGAGGTCGCCGTAGACGCGAGCCTGGTCGCCGCCGCCCATCAGCGCGAGCAGCCCGCCGATCACCACCAGGCCGATCACGACGAGCGCGGCGATCATGCCGCCCTTGCCGCGCTTGAGCGCGGCTTCGTCGTCCGCCATCGAACCCACGCCCCCGGGGATCTGTTGCATGCCGCCCATCCAAGCCTCCCGATCCGAGTCCCGGGGCGCGACCGAAGACCAAGGCTCACTCAGTGCGAGAGATCGAGCTTCAGCTTCGAGTCGGAACCGCCCAGATGCAGTTTCGACGCGGGGGCCCCCAGTTGCAAGGCCCCAGGCTCGGCGGCCTTTCCGGTGTCTTGATCGAGCAGGCGCGGTCCGCTCGCGCCCGGCGCGTCGGGCTTGGCGCCGAGCCTGAGATCGGTTGCGGCCGGGGCTGCAGCTTCGGGCTCCGGGGCCGCCGGAACCTCGAGCGCCGTGGGACCGAGCACCTGACGCAACAGGGCCTTCACGCGGTCGGCATCGGTCGACGTGGCGAGCGCGAGCACCTGCTGCGCCTGCCGTCGCATGTCGTCGTAGCGCCCGGCCTGACGATCGATGCGCGCGAGCACCAAGTGCGGCTCCGGACTCTTCGGACGCAGGCGCACACCTTCCTCGGCCTTGGCCAGCGCTTGCGACAGCTCGCCCGAGCCTGCGTACAGCTCGGCCCAGGCCAGCGGCAGCGCCGGCAGATCCCGCTCCAGGCTCTCGCACTTCTCGAGCTCGGCGCGCGCCTGATCGCGCTCGCCGTTGGAGAGATTGATGGTGGCGAGCGTGAGATGCGCCGCTGCGAACTGCGGCGCTTCACCGAGCGCGAGCGTGACTTCCTTGGTGGCGCGCGCCGTGTCGCCGCGCGCGAGCGCAAGCATCGCGAGGTTGTTGTGGCGTGCGGCGTCGTTGCGCAGCGAGAGCGCAGCTTCGAGCTCGCGGCTGCCCTCTTCGGTGCCGCCACTGGCGAGCAAGATCGCGCCGCGCACGGAGCGCGACGAGGCCGAGCTGGGCGAGAGCTTCACGGCGGCCTCGGCGTCGGCCAGCGCGCCCTTGGGATCGCTCTCATTGGTCAAGCGATGCATGGCGCGCAGCGAGAGCGCCGCACCCAGGGCTTGAACGTCGTTCAAAACGCTGAAGTCGGTTGGCTTGGGCGCGGTCTTGCGCCCGCCGTAGACGTCGTAGAGCCGCGCCACGCCGCCGGGCTGTTCGGCCGGCAGCGCCAGCGCGTAGTAACCGAGCCGACCCGAGGGATCGAGCGCGGTCTGCTCATCGGGGTAGCGATACACCTCGGCGATCGAAGCGGGCACGTCGGCGCTGCGCAACACGGCCACCGCGAAGGCGGCGACCTCGAGCGGATAGAGCTGCGCGCGGCCAGCGTCCTTCGTCAGCACAGGCAACACTTGCCGCGCCAGCATGGGCGCCGTGTCGCGTGGGTCGGTGCGCGGCCAGACAGAGAACGCTTGCTTCGCTGCGCGCTCCGCGATGGCGAGCGCGACCGCCTCGGCCTTCTGCACCGCCGAAACCTTGCCTTGCATGACGCGTGCACCGAACGCCTCGAGGCTGGAATCGGGCGCGAGCAGCTGCGCGAGCTCGGCCGCGTCGACGCCAGCGGCCGTTTTCACGCGCTCTGCGAGCTCGTCGGTCGAGAGCGGTTCGAGGCCGACGGGCCCGCGCGCGCGCTGCTCCACGTGACGAAAGTAGAAGAAGCCGCCGCCCGCCAGAACCAGCACGAGCGCAACGCCGAGCAACTGCGGCCAGCGCGAGCCAGCGCTGGCTGCGGGCGTGGCATCGAGCTTGCGCAAGCCGTGTTGGCGCAGGCACTTCGGGCAGCGCGGTTTGTCGTCGTCGTGACCGACCTCGAAGCGCTCATCGCATTGTACGCAGTGATATTGCATGGGCGGACCCTCAGCGAACGCCGCGGACTGTACCCCAAACAGGCGCAGCGACAATGCGCGTCTGACCTCGGCCCCGATCGTGTACAAGGGATCAGATCGTGCGCTACGGCGCGTACTGGCTCAGCGACCAGAGCCCGCCGCCCGGCCAGTACCAGCCAACGAGCTTCAAGCGCACGGCGTTCATGCACTACCCCCAGTGAACGATCGGCGGATGCGCGTCACTTGATGCGCATGCCGCCGAGCCGTGCCAGCACGCGCTGAAACTCCTGCGGATCGATGTTCACGTGCTCGACCACGCGCCCGTAAAGCAGTGCGCTCGGCACGCCGCGCTCGCCGAATTCCGCCTGCGCCAGGTGCAAGTGGTACAAGATCACGCGCTCCACGCGGGTGAGCCCATCCCGCACGTCCGGGATGTCGTCGAGCGGAGGTCGGCGCGCGCCGGTCATCGCGAAACGCTCGCACTGTTTTGCGGCGCGGGTAAAGCGCCGCTGCGCGCCTCACGGCATGGCCGTGCCGGCGTCCGCGTCGCTGCAGCTGGCATTGCGCGCGCCAGGCGTGCCCAGCTCCGGACCATAGCTCTGCTTCGCGAGGCACCAGGCGCTGGCCGCGTCGTTGCTCTTCGCGTCGAGTTGCTCGGGATCGAGCTGCAGGCTGGCGCCCGTGGCGACGGCAAAGCCCTGCGCCTTGTCGTAGGCCACTGCGTCAATCTCCGTCCCCTGACACACGATCGCAAGCCGGCCCGCTGCGTTGGTCAGGGAGAACGATGCGATCGCGCTGGGCACGAAACCCGCCTGCGCCGAGCGTGCGATGGTGGCGTAGGCGTGCGCTGCGACCACGAGCTCGCCCGCGAGCATGTGCGGCTTGGACGAGGTATCCGTCAGCTCACAGTTGCGCAGCGCGAGCTCGCGGCCCGTGCGGTTGTAGAGCTCGAACCACTCCCCTGTGCTGTCGCTGCTTTTCTCGGGATCGATCATCAGCTCCGTGATCACGAGCTCACCGGCGCGTGCCACCGGCACGAGCGGCGGCCCCGCGTCGTGACCGGGCACAGACGACCCGGGAGCTTCGTGTGAAGACGCGCCACCGTCTGCATCCGCCTGCGGCGAGAGCCAACCGCCCACGGCTGCATCTGACCCGAGGTCGACCTGACTGCCGCACGGCGGCGTGGCGGGTAGGTAGCCGGTCGCTGGCTTGTCGGGCCCGGCGTCGAAGGCGAAGAGCGCCTGCCCAGCGTCTGCCGCGATCTCGCCCGGGGCAGAGCGTTCCGGGGCAGAGGCGCAGGCACACAGCGACAAGCAAACCAAGAGGGCGATCCAACGTTCCACACGAGCCTCCGACGGCAGGGGTTGCAAAGCTTCGGTGCTCTCATCGGCAGCCGGCGCGCGCAGTTGCCCAAAGCCCGCACGAGATCCGCTGCGCAGCCCCTTGCGCCGCGTCCCCCACGCCTCGCCAAGCATGCCTGCAACCCCGTCGCACACCTTCCCAGGCTCTGCGGCGTTGCAGCTTCTGGCGCTCGTCCAGCGCTGGGGCGTCACTGCGCAGGAGCTGTTGCGTGGTATGGCGCTCGACGAGGCGGCGCTCGAAGCGCCCGGCACGCGGCTGTCGGTCGAGCAGCTGTGCATGCTCTCCGAGCGCGCACGCACGCTCACGAAGGAACCCGGCATCTACTCCACGGTCCCAAACTTCGTCCGCGCCTTCCGCCGCTGGACCGGCCACCCCCCGGCGCCTACCGCAAAGCCCAATCCCGCTCGCGCTAGTCCCCCTGCACCCAGACACCGGTTTATCGCTGACGCAAGCTCGTGCTGATCCACCACCGCCCACGACCCCAGCGCCAACCGATCGCTGACGCGAGGTCGTGCTGGGGTGGGTCCGAGCACGTACCGGCTGGGGGACGTGCTTCACGTCTAGAGGCGCACGCGAATGCGTGCGCCGAGGGGTCCCCAGACGGAACGCGCGCAGGACCCACACCAGCTCGACCGTTCAGCTCGACCGTTCAGCTCGACCGAGCCGCACCACCGTTCAAGAGAACAAGTCGTCGAGATCTTGCTTGGTCAGCCCCTTCAGCGGGGCCTCGGTGTTCAGCACGTTGGTGACGAGTTCGCGCTTCTTGGCCGAGAGCTGGAGGATCTTCTCCTCGACCGAGTCCTTGGCGATCAATCGATACACGGAGACGGTGCGCTTCTGGCCAATGCGATGCGCGCGATCGGTGGCCTGATCTTCCACCGCGGGGTTCCACCAGGGATCGAAGTGAATCACCGTGTCGGCACCCGTGAGGTTGAGCCCCGTACCACCCGCCTTCAGCGAGATCAGGAACGCGCTCACCGTCTCGTCGTTGTTGAAGTGATCGACACGCGCTTGGCGATCCTTGGTGTCGCCGGTCAGCCACTCGTGCGTGATGCCGTCGGCATCGAGCAAGTCGCGCACCAGCTTCAGCATCTCGACGAACTGCGAGAAGATCAGCACGCGGTGACCGCCTGCGACGGCCTCCTGCATGATCTCGCGCAGCGCGCTCAGCTTGCCCGAGAGCTCTTCGTTCCACGGGCCGTCGAGCTTCATCAGCCGCGGATCGCAGGCCACCTGCCGCAAGCGCGTGAGCGCCGCGAGGATCTGGATCTGCGTCTTGGCCACGCCCTGCTTCTCGACCTCGGAGAGCACGCTGTCGCGCACTTGCCGCAGGATTTGCTTGTACAGACGACTCTGCTCGTCCGCGAGCGGCACGATGATGTCCTGCTCGATCTTGGGCGGCAGATCCTTGGCGACCTCGGTCTTGGTGCGACGCAAGACGAAGCGATGGATCGCCGCGCGCAGCTTCTGGGCGGCGTTCTGATCGCCGCGATCGATCGGTCGCGCGAACTTCTCCTCGAAGCGGCCGAGGTCACCAAGCAAGCCAGGCGAGACGAAGTCGAAGATCGACCAGATCTCACTCAGGCGATTCTCGATGGGCGTGCCGGTGAGCGCCAGGCGCCGCTCGCTCTTGAGCTTCTTCACGGCGCGCGCGGTGGCGCTGAGCGGGTTCTTGATGTGCTGCGCCTCGTCGAGGATCACGTAGTGGAAGCCGAGCGTCTGCAAGAACTCCTCGTCACGACGCATCAGCGCATAGCTGGTGATCAAGATGTCGGTATCGCCCAGCTGATCGGCCATCGCGTGGCGATCGGGCCCGTGCCAGACCACCGCCTTGAGCGTGGGGGCGAACTTCTCGATCTCGAGCTGCCAGTTGGGCACGACGGAGGTCGGAGCTATCACCAGATGCCGCAGCTGCTCGTCCTTGTGCTTGCCCTTGAGCCACAGCAGCATCGCGATGGTCTGCACCGTTTTGCCGAGACCCATGTCGTCGGCCAAGATGCCGCCAGCGTTCAGCTCGTGCAGGAACACCAGCCACGAGAAACCCTCGCGCTGGTAGGGCCGCAGGGTGGCCTTGAGCGAGCGCGGCTTGGCGATCGCTTCGATCTCGCTGACGTCGCTGAGCTTCAAAAACAGCTTCTTCGCGTCAGGCGAGATGCTGGTCTTGCCCACGAGATCGAGCAGATCCTGCACGCGGCCGGCCTGCGAGAGCGCTAGCTTGTCGCGCGAGCCGCTGGTCGCGTAGATCTCCGCCATGCGCGCGAGAATCTCGCTCACTTCTTCGGTCTTGACCGGCGCATAGGTGCCGTCGGCCAGGCGCACTAGACGCCGCCCGCTCTCCAGGCACTGTCGCAGCTCGTCTTCGTCGACGACGATGCCATCCACCTGGAAGGTCATGTCGAGGCTGAGCCAGTCGACCCCGCTCGACACGCGCGCCTGTGGCGCGATCGCCTTGTCGTGGATCGTCACGTCGACGAGATCGCTGGGGATGAAGCGATCCCAGGTCTCGGGCAGCGAGCCCAGGCCGTCGGTCCAGAAACGGATCGCGTCGTCGCCGCGCGCGACCAAGAGCTCGCCGGTCTCGTCGACGCTGAAGCCACCGAGGTTCAGGATGAGCTGCACCGACGCCATCTCGGCGCCCACGTCGCGGCGCACCACGCGCGGACGCAGCGCGCCACGCTCGGGTTGCTGGAACGCCAGCGGCGAAGGAAAGCCGCTCGGGGGCACGTCGTATTCGGCGCCCTGGTAATCGACGCGCAGCTTGACGCGCGCTTCGACAATGTCGCCGGTGGCACGCAGCTGCAAGTGCGGCGCAGCATCGACCACGTCGGCCACGCTGCTGAGATCCGGCAGATCGGTGCCGAGCGAGGTGGCCACCTTGGGGATGTACTCGGTGAGCAGGCGCGGCAGATCCTGGATCGGGTGCACGAGCGCAGGCGAGCGATACAGCCGCTGCAGCCAGGCCGGGGTCACGCTATCCACGACGGCACGCGCCACCCCGTCCGTGGTGTCGATGTGCCAGCCCGGCGTGCCCTCGAACCATGCGCCGCTGGAGAGCGCAAAGCGCCGGCTGCCCTGCTCGAACACCACGCGGATGCGCACCGACTTATTGTTCGCGAGATCGAGCTCGATCTTCGGTGCCAGCTCGCCATCGGCGAAGCGCAGCTCCTTGGAGGCCGGCTCGAGCAGCACGCGTCGACCACGCAACATGCCGAGCACCTCGGCCGCGTCTTCGCCGCGTAGCTCTGCAGTCGCAGGCGTGCCGCGCGGCGCATGCCGCGACAGCGCACGCAACAGTGCACGCTCACCCGACGGTACGGTGTTGAAGCCCAAAAGCGCTTCGGCGATGGGCACCGCGGAGCGCGTACCGGCGAGCACCGGCGTGACCGTGATGGAGGCCGCACGCACGGTGAGGCGATACTCGAAGGCGCAGGGCTTGGTGACTTCGCCGTGTGGCAGCCAGGCATCGAGGCCGTCACGCACGGTGGTGGCGCGACGCGCGACGCCCAGGCCGAGCTGACGTGCCGAGAGCACCTCGATCTTGCCCACGCCGCCCACACCTAGCGGGGACTGAGTCACCGGCTCGACCGCAACCGGACCGCCGCCGCCAGGAGCCGCAACCGCGCCGCGCCGACGCCGCCGTGAGCGGCGGCGCTTGCCGGTGCCTGGTAACCCGGGCTGACCCGGTTGCCCTTGAGCTGTACCCGGACCACCGGCGCTGACGACCGAACCCGGCCCCTGCGACTGGCCGTTGCTGGAGAGCAAGGACCTCGGCGCGGACGGCTGCGCGGGATCCGCGTGCTCGTCGTTGGTGGAGGTGTCGAGCTGCCCCTCGGGGGGCTTGGGCTTGGGTGGACGCTCGCGGTCGCGCAGCGCGACCAAGAGTGCTGCGACGTGCTTGCAATGGCCGGTCGGGCCACGCCACGCCTGGCACGTGCACTTCGACTGGATCGCGCCGTCGGGCGCGATCTCGGCGCTCACGTCGATTGGCTCGTCGGTGCGGATCAGCACGCGACAGCTGGCTTGCATGCCCTCGCTGTGGAGATCGCCTACCGCGTTGCGTCGCGCGTAGATGCGGCCGCGCAGGAAGGCGTTGCCGCCAACCAAACGCTGGATTGCGCGATCCGAAAGCCGCCCCACATGCTGTGGGAACGACGTGATCGAAAGCGCCTTCGTATCTGCGACCTGGCCTTCAGCCATCTTTTTTCCGAGCTCGAGGAAGCGCTCGCGCCTACGTTGGACCAGAGTCCCTCGGGCTCCGACGCCCGAATACCGGCGCGCGTTCTGCCCTGGAAACCCTTGCCCTGCACCCTGTTAGTCAGGGTCAGCAGGAGCAAGCTCACTTTGCGCGGCCCAGCCCAACCATCGGGCACGCGGGGACCTGGGATCGGCCCTCGTGAGGTATCGGGGCCATATTACACGGCGTAAAGCCAGCCGCAATAGGGAAGTTCAGAAGCGACGCGCGGGCCGGGCCCCGGCTGCGGCCCCACCGGGCTGGCGACGCAGCTGCACGAGCACGCTCTTGGCCAGCGGCTCCTGCCCCACTTCCGCGGGGAAATCGAGCTGCTCGGACAGGTCTTTCATGCGCAGCACCGTGCACCCCGCCGAGGCTGCGGCCGTGTGGATGAAGCGGCGCAAGGTCGCCTGCGTGACGCCGTGGTGATTGAGGCAAGCGAGCAACGTGCCCTGGTCGGCCAGCGTGGCCAGCGCGTCCCGGCACAGCCCCGCGTAGTCCTTCTGCGCCCGGAAGCGCCCGCGCTTGCTGGTCGAGTAACTGGGCGGGTCGAGCACGATCACGTCGAAGCGCTCGTGCTTGGTCGCGAAGCGCGCGAGTGCGTCGAAGGCATCGCGCGCCAGCCAGCGGTGGCGAGCTTCGCCGCCGACAGCTGCAACGTTGCGCTGCGCCCAGTCGAGCGCGGCCCGCGACAGGTCGACCGTGGTCACGTGCGCTGCCCCACCCGCGAGCGCCGCGACGGAGAAGCTGCCCGTGTACCCGAAGAGATTGAGCACGCGCTTGCCGGAGGCCAGCTCGTAGAGCCGCCTGCGATTGTCGCGCTGGTCCAGAAAGAGCCCGCTGCGCAGCCCCTCGCCGAGCTGCACCTCGAACGGCAGCCCGTTCTCGAACACGCGCAGCGCGGCGGGCGCCGGCTCGCCACGCACCGGCAGCGCGGGCGCAATGCGCTCATCCCGTGGGTCCACCAGATCGCTGGCCTGCTTGGGATGACGCTTCAGGTAGATGCCCGAGAAGCCCAGGCCATCCAGCGCATCGAGCACGCCTTGCAGCTGCGGCGCCGGCGCTTCTCCGGTCACGCGCACGACGAGCCAGTCTGCGAAGACCTCCACGGCGAGATCATCGAAGCCGTCAGCGGCACCGTGAACCAAGCGAAAAGCCGTGGTCTCACCCGCCGCGAACGCGCGCCCCAGTCGGAAGCGAGCCTGCAACGCCAGCGCCAGCGCGTCCTGCATGAGTGCGGGGTCGCTGTACGCGGGCCGCGCGCCGTGCGCGATAAAGTCCGAGAGTGGCAGCGGAACCGGTGCGCGCAGCTCGATACGCCGGCCGTCAGCTGGGTGCGCGAAGACCAGCTCGTGCGAGTGAAGCATGAGGCGCATGGCCGGCGTGTGGCCGTAGAGCGCGTCCCCCGCAACCGGTGCGCCGAGCGCCGCCAGCTGCGCGCGGATCTGATGCGTGCGCCCGGTCTCGAGCGTGAGCTCGAGCAGCGCGCGATCGCCGTTTCGTTCGAGCACCCGCAGACGCGTCTTGGCCAGCTTGGCGCGCGGATCGGCCTCGTCGCTCAGCTGCATGCGTCCGTCGCGACCCGGCGCGAGCCAGTGCGACAAGAGGCGCTCGCCCTGCGGCAGTTGCGGCGCGCAGACCACTGCAACGTAGCGTTTGTGCACGCTGCGCTGCTCGAGCTGCGCTGCCATGCTGGCATTCGCCTCTTTGCGCAGCGTGTACAGGATCAGCCCCGAGGTCTCCTGATCGAGTCGCTGGTGCGTGCCCACGTACACTTGCTCGACCGACACGCCGCGACGCGCCGCGAGAAAGCGCTGCAGCCGCGACGGCAAGTCATCGGCGCAAGCGCTGCTCGCCGCCTGACAGGGCACGCCCGCCGGCTTGTCGAGCACGATCACGTCGTCGTCCTCGTAGACGATCCACTCGGGCGCGAGGTCGGGCGCGAGTTGGGGCCGAGCCCGCTCGCTCAGTAGCCCCGGTCGCACAGCGCCTTCGGGAGCAGCGGCGACGGCCTGTCGGAAGTCATGATCCACAGCTGATGCGCCGCACGCGTGGCCGCGATGTGCAAGAGGTGTCGCGACTCGGAGTTGTCGGGGTAAGAGCTGGCCGTGACCTCGACCAGCACGACGTAGTCGAACTCGAGGCCCTTGACCTGCTTGACGTCGGTGACGTCGACGCCGGGCTTGAACGGGAAGTCTTGATCGGCGATCAGCCGAGTGTTCGGGACCTCGGCGTTCTGCAGACCGCGCGCGTACTCGATCGCTTGCTCGGGCGTGCGCGTGAGCACGGCCACCGAGGCGAGCGGCTCGCCCATCAGCAGCGAGCGCAGCGACTCGGCCAGGAAGCCCACGGCCTCGCCCGCATGCGTGAAGCGAAACAGCTCCACGGGCACGCCATGACGCGGGGCCTGCGCGGGTGTGGCCGGCAGCTCGCCGAGCACGTCGTTCGCGAACTCCATGATCTCGGCGGTGGAGCGGTAGCTGATGCGCAGGGGCTCGATCGCCACGTGCGAGTAGCCGAGGCTTTCGAGCGCGCCCTGCCAGGTGTCGAAACCGTTGTCCATCAGCAAGCGCTGCGCGACATCGCCGGCGAGCGTCACGCTCTCGCCGTGCACGGTGTCGAGCACCACGGCCAGCTCGAGCGGGCTGAGATCCTGCGCCTCGTCGACGAACACGTGCTCGTAGCGCAGTGGCTCGCGGTGACGGCTCAACGGCCCACGCAAACGCTGGTACAGGCGCAAGAGCAGCGCGTCATCTTCCCAGTCGAGCAGCACGTCCATGCGCTCTTGCTTGCCGTCGATGCCCACGTCCGACTCGAGCTTCTCGGCCGCCGGAGCGCCGTCTTTCTCGCGCCGCGCCGCTTCTTCGTCGGCGTCGGTGTCCTCCTCGATCGACGCCACGGCTTCCGCGCAGCGCGCCAGACACCAGCGGTACGCCGCCGACAGCTGCCCTTCGGTCCACTGGCCTGGCGCGTGCTTCGCGAGCGCAGCCGTCAGCTTCGGGCGATCGGTGAGCAGCTCGCTCCAGGTGCCGACCACGTCGGTGTGCCGCTCCAGCTCCGCCGTCGTGCGCTCGATTGCGTGCCGCAGCCCCACCGACACCGGGTGCTCCGGATCGGTCGCCCAGCGCCGCAGCGTGGCCGAGCGCGCGCGTAGCGCACGACCGCTGGTTTTCTCCCAGATCTCGAGAGCGCGCTCGTGGCCTTCGAGACCGGCGGCGCTGGAGTGCAGCCGCGCGAGGAAATCGGCCTCCAGAGCCGCGACGTGCTCGTCGATGATGCGCAGCCACGCCGGATGCTTCTTGAGCCGCACGACGACGTCGGGCGTTTCGTCGGTGTACTCGCGCGGCAGCTCGGACAGGTGCTGCGCGCGCGTCTTGCGCGCCCAGGTGTTGTACGTGGTCACCGGCACGCCGGGCACGCCCAGCGCGGGCAACACGTGCGCGATGTAGCGAGCGAGCGCGTCGTTGAAGACCACGACCAACATGTGGTCGGACTTGAAGCGCTTGGGCTGCTGATACGCGAGGTACGCCATGCGGTGCAGACCGATCGTGGTCTTGCCGCTGCCGGCGCCGCCCTGGATCACCACCAGCCCCGATTCCGGGCGCGTGATCAGGTCGAACTGCCGCGCGTCGATCAGCGCGGCGATCTCGGGCAAATGCTTGTCTTCGCGCACGTGCCCGTCGCGATCGATGCCGAGCTTGCCGATGGGCTTGTAGTGCGACGGGCGCGGCGCACTGCCCTGCCCGCCCTTGAGCACCGTCGCAGAGCCGCCCGCACGCACCCAGCTGTCATCGGCCCGACGCATGAACGTGCCCTGCGGTGAGCCGATGCGACGCAGCTTGCCCTGCGCGATGGCGAGGCTGCGACGCGTGATCACCTCGCCCTCCACCATGCGGTCGCCGAATATCTCGTCGTAGTCGTCGCCTTCTTCGTAGCGGTAGTAGACGCGACTCACGGGCGCATCGCGCCAGTCGACGATCTGCACGCCCGTGCGCGGGTCGAGGTACGTGGAGCGACCGATCAGCACCTCGCGCTTGCGCTCACCTTCGAGCAGCACCAGCCGCCCGAAGTACGGCGAGGCCGCATCGACTTCGCCGACGGTCACGTCCGCGCGCCGTGCCGCGACCTGCTGCAGGCGTTCCATCTGCGCCACGAGGGCAGGCACGTCTTCCAGGCGCGCCTCGCCGATCTCGTCGCGCAGCGCGACCAGCTCGCTGTCGTAGTCCGTACGCCCAGTGCGACGCAGCGGCTTGTTCAAGAGGTGCTTCTGCACCCTTGCCAGCACGCGCTGCTCCTCGCCCACGATCTGCTCGAGCTCGTCGTCGGCAGGGCTATCGGTCGCGCTCTGGGTGCTTTGGGGCGTGTCGCTCATGGCCTCTGGGCTGCGAACAAAGGCGAATTGCGTAGCACGATTGTCGGCGCACGGGGAGCCCCGCCGAATTGAGGAGTGCGGCGGCTCAGAGCATGCGCCTGGCCAAGAGCGCCCCGAACGCCAGCACCATGACACAGACCACCGCAAAACCGCGCCGCCGATCGCGTACCGGTGGCAAGCGCGAGGCCGGGTGCGCAATCAACATCGCAAAGCCCAGAAATGGCAGCGCCGGGATCGGCAGCGCCGTGGCGAGCACCGCCGCCATCGTGGCGAAGTACGCCGCCGCCAGCGCGAGGAGCGTGCGCCGCGCAGGCAACGCGTGCGTGCGCGCGGCCGCCACGTATAGACTGGTGAAGAGCACGTCGCCCACGCCCAGAAAGGGTGTGATCTGCCCGGTGCCGAGCATCGGCCACGGCAGCGCGAGCAGGGCAAGCACCTGCGGCGCCTGGACGATCGCAGCGCTGGGTCCCTCGGGCTGCGTGACGCTAAAGGTGTCGGCCAGCGCGGAGACCAGCGCGACGAAGAGCAGGTGCCCCGGGTGCTCGATGCCCGACCCGACGAGCGCACCCAGCACCGAGCCCGCAGCCAAGAGCGCAAGCAGCACACTGAACGACGCGCCCAGACCCACGGCACCCTGCCGGCGCACGAGCTCCAGCACGACCACCACGAGCATCACGATCAACAGGTGCGGCCGCCGGGGCCGCGGCACAGCGCACGCGACCAGCAAGCTGGCCGCCACCACGCACGCGAACCCAATCGCGTACGACCCGAGCGGCCACAGCGACACGTGCAGCGACAGCGCGTTGCAGCCAAGGAAGCCCAGCCCCGCCGCCACCAGCGACGCGCTCCAGCTCGACCATGCCGGTTGCCAGCTCAAGCGTCCGCGTTGCTCGCTCGGCATCTACAGCTCCAAGGGTACGTCAGGCAGCTGGTGCGCGGCCACTGTCACGTCCGCGCCCAAGACCTCGCCGCGATAGGCGACAATCGGATTGACTGTGTCCCTATTCTGGTTCACATGCCGGCAGTCGATGTGGGATAATGCCGACACCACGCCCGATGTTCCAAAACGGGCGCTGCAACCGGCCACCCAACGCACACTTTGTCTTTTGTCACGGCCCGGGTATGGGCCATACTGACGGCGCTTGAAATGCAGAATAGCCCGCAATCACAAGGTGATGGAAACCCCGCAACCAAACCCGTCGGCGAGCTTCGTGCCTTCGTGGCCACGATGCTCGGCGGCCACAGTTGGGTTGTGGATTTATTGCGCAACTACGAGCTGGTGATCGGCCGCGACCCGGATTCCGACATCCGCATCGAAGTCGCCGGCATCGCGCCCAAGCACGCCACCCTGCAGTGGGACGGCGAGCAAATCGTGGTGCGCGACTGCGACAGCGGCAGCGGCGTGCGCGTGAATGGCGAGCCGGTCGTCGGCGAAAGCCGCATCGATCCGGGCGATGCGATCGAGATCGGTCCCGCCGGCTTGGTGGTGAACATCACCGTGGCGCCGGTCAACAAGGGCCGTCGTTCGCTCACGCATCAAGAGTTCGCCGAGCGCCTCACCGAAGAGCTCTCACGCGCGGGCCGTGGCGGTCGCCCCACTTGCCTCGTGATGCTCAAGTCGAAGTCCGGCGATGGCGCGCGTCTCGCCGACGCCGCGCTCAGCACCTTCCGCGCCGGCGACATCGTCGCCACCTACGCGCACGACGAGATCGAATTCCTGCTGCCCGATTCGCCGCCCAAGGTCGCGCGCGCCGTGGTGGAGCGCCTGCTCGAGACCTCGGCCACGGAAGGCGCGCACGTCGGCCTCGCCGTCGCTCCGGGTGATGGCGATCACGCCGAGCGCCTGATCCGTGCCGCGCGCGATGCACTGGCCAACTCGATCCGCACCGGCCAAACCATCTCGCGCACCGGCGTGGCCGAGGCCGAGCCCACCGAGCCCTCGGCGCACACCGAGACCACGCGCATGCTGATCCGCGAGATCACCGACGCCGCGCAGCGCGACGAGCCGGTGATCTTGATCGGCGAGCCGAACACCGGCAAGCGTGGCTACGCACGGCTGATCCACGACAAGGGCCCACGTGCCCAGGGCCCGTTCGTGGTCATCCAGTGCGCGGGCCTGGTCGATCAAGAGTCGATCACGCGCGCCTTCGGTGCCGAAAGCGGCGCGATAGATGGTTGCCTGGCCGAGACCGCACGCGGCGGCACGCTGGTGCTCGACGAAATCGGCGACCTGCCGCTGCCGGGCCAGCGCCGCTTGATCAAGCTCTTTGCTCAAGGCAGCGAAGACTACGGCCTGGTCGTCACCACGTACCGCGACCTGTCCGCGCTCTGCCAGATCGGCGCCTTCCTGCGCGAGCTCTTCGAAAAGATCAGCACGCGCAAGATCGAAGTGCCGGCGCTGCGCATGCGCACCGAGAGCATCGTGCCGCTCGCCAAGAACTTCGCCGAGCAATACAAGCCGAACAAGCCCATCAAGCTCTCCGACGGCGCGATCGAGAAGATGCGTTCGTACGCCTGGCCTGGCAACGTGCTCGAGCTGCGCAACGCAATGGAGCGCGCCGTGGCCTTGGCCGA
>DASVHQ010000103.1:0-60564 GCA_036382515.1 Polyangiales bacterium
GAATGCGCCCGCAAGCTTGTCTAGGCGACGGGAAATGATGGATCGCATGAGCACGTCTTCTCCGTGTTTCAGGTTTGTGGCGTTGATACGGGCGGCAGCGCCCGAGAAGATGACGCTCGTGTGACATTGTCGTGACATCGATACATAAGTGGCGGCCGCGCGACGTTCGTGCGGCGCGGACGCGGCAAGGAGGCTCTCAAAGCGCCACCTGGAGCTGAACGCGGATGCGGTTGTCGTCGCTGCCGGCGATCGCGCGCTGCCACAGATGCGTGTAGTCAGCCTGCAGCTTCAGCGCATGGCCTTCGAAGTAGTAGTTGAAGCCGCCGCCCAGCTCGTTCTGCTCGGGGAGGTTGCTCTCCTTGTGGGGCGCGGCGCGCAGCATCGAATAGATCGCGACCAGCTCGAGCGGCCACTGCTGATCGAGCAAATAGCCGGCCTGCGCGGTCCAGCCCCAGCCGTCGCGCGCGCCGTTCGGGATCCCGCTCGGGGCCACCTTGCGGTAGCTCACGGCAGTGAGCACGCAGAGCCCCGCGACCTGCAGCAACAGGTCGGCCGTGAGGTTGTGCGCGTTGAAGTCGATCATTGGCAAGGTGCTGATCGGCCCCAGCGTGTGCCCCAAGGCCTGACGGGCGTACGGCCCGCTCGCATCGCTCTGCAGAAACGCGTACGCAAGCCCGAGGCCTAGCCTCGGCTCCGCGGATGCGGCGAGCTCGCGCGGGGACGCCGCGGTCGCCCCGAGGGGGGTGAGCTCGACGCGGCCCACGTACAAAAGGCCGACGTCGCCCGCGCCCAGCGACTGCAACGTACTGTTAGGCAGCTCGGCGCTGTAGATGCCTGCGTAGTAGCGCAGCAAGCCCTGCCCAAGCAGGTCTTCGGAACTCACGCTCACGCCGATGTCGCGATCGAAACCGAAGGCTTGATCGACGAGCGAGCGGCGCACGAACGACAGCCCGCCATCAGGCAAAAGGCGCTCGCGACTGAACGGCACCTTGGTCTGGCCGATACGCACGTGCGCGTCGCGCAGCTGCGAGAGCTCCACGTAGAAGTCGAGGATCGGCGATTGTGACAGAACGTCGCTGCTGGTGGCGAGCGTGAATGGCTTACCGGCGCTGTCCACCAGCTGTTGACCGTCGCTCGAAGCCACCGCCAGCGGGCCGCTGCCCAGCTCGCTGCCGGAGAAGCCCAGCTCGAGACGGAAGCGAAAGTCCTTGGAGAAGAGGTTGCCCGAGAGGATCGCGCGCGCGATCGGGATGAGCAGATGGTTGCGATTGGGGGCCGAGGCCGCGGCCGGCAGGTGCAGCTCTTCGAGAAACTGACCGAGCAAACCCACGCTGAGCGAGAACCGCCCATCGACGGTGCGCAGCGTCAGCCCCTGACCGGCGTGAAAGCGCGCCTGCACGGCGTCCGGGGACGCGTCGATGGCCGGCGCCACGATCGTGCGGCTGCCGCTCGTGGCCGGCACGGCACGCAGCTGGCTCGCAGCTGGCGGCGGCGGGACGACGGCTGCGGGCGGGAGGGAGGGCTTGGGGCTGGGCTCCGGCGTGCTCGGCGCCACGATTGGAGTCGGGAACCCCTTTTCGATCGGCCGCAAGACCGGCGGCGCCGTTTCACTTGGCGGCTGCGTCGGCGCGGGCGTGGACAGCACCGGTTGGTCCTGGGCCTGCAGCGACCGGCCCTGCCCCCACAGGCCCAGCACCATCGCAATCACCGCAAGGCGTCGTGCTCGCGTCATCGGCTGCGCTCCGTCCGTGCCTCGCGCGAACGACACCGAACCGTGGCCCCCACCGGCGGGAGTCAGCGTTCGCGGCCACGCGACGGCGCGCACAGTAGCGCGGCTTGGCCCCCGCGCGTCACAAAGCCTGTGCAGCACCACCTGTATACAGCCTGGCCGAGCCCGCAAGTCTATGTAGAGGTTGAATAAATCTGCTGTTCATGTAGCCTGATCATTACCTCGCGCGGGCGAAAACCATGGGCAACAAAGCGCAAGGGACGACCGAGGACGGCGTGTCGAGCGAGTCATTGCCAGCACCCCAGCAGCGGCCCTCGACGCGGATCGCCGCCGAGCTCGAGGCTCACGACGGCGCGCTGCCCCCGCTGACCAAGCTCGTCTCGCAGATCCCGCCGCCGCCGCGGCTGCCGAAGGTCGATGGGATCAAGCTCGTAGCGGCCACTGTGCACGACGTCCGCATCGAGCCCAGCCCCGCGCTGATACGCCGGCGTGTGCGCGAGCAAGGCGTCGCGCGCGCACCGGCCGTGGAAAAGAGCGAAGTCATCCAGGCCTGGGGCGCAGCGCTCGCCGCACTGCTCGCCGGCGCGCTCGTGGTGTGGACGAGCTACGCGCCGGTGCGCACCGTCACGGACGTACGGCCGGCCATCGCGCAAGTGCCGCGCACGCCCGCGCCCAGCGTAGCTGCGAGCACCGACCCTTCGTCACCTGCGCAAGCGGCGCTCGCGCTGGCCGCGGAAGGCGACGCCCTGCGCAAGCGCGGGCGCTACACCGAGGCCGAGTCGCGCTACCTGCTCGCACTCAAGCGCGACGCGGCACAGACCGACGCGCTCGCGGGCTTGTGCCGCACGCACCTGCTGCGCAAGGACGCGGCGCGCGCGAGCTTGTGGGCGAACCGCTTGGTGGCCGTCGCTCCGGGCGATGCCGAATCCCACCTCTTGCTCGGCGACGCCGAAGCCCTGCTCGGAAACACACAGAAGGCGCGCTACGCATGGTACCGCGCGCGCGAGCTCGGCAGCGTGGCAGCCAACGGTCGGCTCGACGCCAAGCCGTGAACGCTCAGTAACGCGGCACCGTCGGGTCGACCTGCTTCGACCACGCGTCGATGCCACCGGCGAGATTGAACACGCGCCGGAAGCCGAACTTCACGAAGCGCTCGGCCGCAGCCTGGCTGCGTCCGCCGTGATGACAGTGGAAGACCAGCGCGGTGTTCTTGTCCATGCCTTCGATCTCGCGCGCGCTGTCGTCGTCGAGCTTGCGCGCGCCGGGGATGCTCGCGGTGCGGCGCTCCTCGTCGGTGCGCACGTCGAAGAGTTCGAAGCGCTCGCCGGACGCCATCAGCGTCTTGAGGCCGGTGGCCGAGAGCTGGCGCACCTTGGGCGGCTCGTTCGGATTGTCGATCACGAAGCCGCCTCCTTGTTCGGTGGCAAAGTCGATGCGCACGCCATCGGCGCGAGCTGCGCTCTTCTCATCCACGAGCACCGTGAACCCACCGAGGTCGACCTGGAAGTCACCGGGCGTGGCTTCGTCGATCGACAAGGCATGCTCGAAATCCGGGCTGACCTCGAGGCGCAGGTGGCCGGGCTCGTTGCCCCGAGCTTCGGTGATCGCGCGCTTGGCGGCATCGCTGACGCTGAGCTTGGGCGCTTGCACTTGACCCGGCGAAGGCTCCACGCTCGGGGCACGACTCACGCCGAGCAAGGCATGCAGCTCGCCCGCCTGGAACATCTCGCGCACGATGTCGCAGCCGCCGATGAACTTGCCGTCGATGTAGAGCTGCGGAATGGTCGGCCACTGCGAGTACGCCTTGATGCCATCGCGAATGCCGGCATCGGTGAGCACGTTCACGGTGGCATAGCTGGGCAGAAGACCGTTCAGGATCTGCGCCACGGTCGCCGAGAAGCCGCACTGCGGGAAGTTACGGCTGCCCTTCATGAACAGCACGACACGGTCGCTGCCGATCAGGCCGTCGATACGTTGCTTGAGTTCAGGGTCTAGCGCGCTCACTTCGGGCATGGGATCGTTGTGTCCTCGCGGGCTCGCGCCCGCCGCGTGGGTTGGGCCGTGCCACCGGGTCCCCGGTTGACGACGGTCGGCCATGCTCTAGGGCTACAGACGCCTGCCGTCAACTGGTCTACCGTGCGGCGGGTTGGCGCTCGGCTTCGAGCGTCCGCAAGGGCCGAGCATGACCGCAGCACGCCTGTGCATCGAGGAACACGTCGACCCCGCGCTGGCGCTGGCGCGCGGGCAGCTGTGCTGGAATGCCTGCAGCCCCGCGCAGCCGGTGAGCCTGTACGCGGCCAGCCTGGCGGGCTCCGCGCTGATCCTGGGCGCGCATCAGCACGCGACGCAGGCACTGTCGCCGCAGACCCTCGCCGCCGAACGCGTGCTGCGTCGCAGCACCGGCGGAGCGACCATGCTCGCGCGTGAAGGGGTGTCGTACGTGGCGCTGGGCCTGCACGAACGCTCGGCGCTGATGAGCTGCCCGCCGCAGCGCATCCTCAACCGCAACGTGCGCGGCACGCTGCACGGCCTGCGACTTGCCGGCACTAGCGCGGCGTACTTCGGCCGCGACTTCATCAGCGTGGAAGTGCGGCCGGCGGTCTACACGGCGTGGCAGGCGACCGCCGACGGCCGCGTGCTTTTGGAGTTCTTCATCTGCGAAAGTCAGCTGTGCTGGCCGGCTGCTGAGCAGCTCGGCTACCCGACGCGCAGCGAAGATCCGTTCCGCGGCAAGTCGCCGATCACGCTGCAGCAAGCGGGCGCGCGCGTGCACGGTGCCGCGCTCCTTCAGGAGATAGCGCACGGCCATGCGGTGGCGTTCGGCTGCGAGTGGCAGCCGCTGGCGCTGACCGACGCACAGTGCGCCCAGGCCGAGGCGCTAGCGGCACGCCAACACGACGGTGCGACGCCCGACACGCTCGTGTGGTCCGCGCTGTACGAGGAAGCCATCGGCTTCGTGAGCGCGGCGGTCTCGCTCGACACAGTGCGCAAGCTCGACAGCGTGCGGCTGGCGGGTGACTTCTTCGCGGACGACGCCAGCCACGCGGCCCTGGTGCGCGCGCTGCGCGGCGTCGAGCCCAGACCCGAGCTGATCGGCCGTGCGCTCGACGCCGTGTACGCCGGAGGCCGCCACGAGCTCGAAGGCGTGCGCAGCCTGCAGACCTTCCAGGAAGCCATGCTCGACTCCTTGCAACGCACGCGTGCCGCGGCCGCGCAAAGACCATGACAGCCAACGCACCTGCAAACCGCCTCGCGAACGAGACAAGCCCGTACCTGCTGCAGCACGCGCACAACCCCGTTGACTGGTACCCGTGGGGAGCGGAGGCGCTCGAGCGCGCGCGCACCGAGCAGAAGCCGATCTTCCTGTCGATCGGTTACTCGGCCTGCCACTGGTGCCACGTGATGGAGCGCGAGTGCTTCGAGAACCCCGAGATCGCGCAGCTCATGAACGAGCTCTACGTGAACATCAAGGTCGACCGTGAAGAGCGGCCGGACGTGGACGAGATCTACATGAAGGCCGTGCTGGCGATGACCGGCTCGGGCGGCTGGCCAATGAGCATGTTCCTCACGCCGAGCCTGCAACCGTTCTTCGGGGCAACGTACCTGCCTCCGGTGCGCGCCTACGGACGACCGAGCTTCCCGGACGTGCTCACGGCGCTCGCGCAGGCGTGGCAGACCGAACGCGACCGGGTCGTGGAGCAGGCGTCGCTGCTGACGGCGGCGGTCTCCGAAGAAGCCAGCGTGGACGCTCGCGGCACGCTGGATGCGAGCGCGCTCACGCACTCGCTCGACAAGCTGAAGCAGAGCTTCGATGCACAGTGGGGCGGCTTCGGGGGCGCGCCGAAGTTTCCGCACAGCGGGGACCTGCGGCTTCTGCTGCGGCACGCGCTGCGCAGCGGCGATGCGCAGGCGCAGACGATGGCCGTGCACACGCTGGAACGCATGGCGGACGGCGGGATCTACGACCAACTCGGCGGCGGCTTCCATCGCTACAGCGTGGACCGGCAGTGGCGCGTGCCGCACTTCGAGAAGATGCTCTACGACAACGCGCAGCTCGTGGTGGCGTACCTCGAGGCGCACGTGGCCACCGGCAACCCGCGCTTCGCGCAGATCGCGGCCGAGTGCTGCGACTGGGCGCTGCGTGAGATGCAAACCTCCGAGGGCGGCTTCGCCAGCGCGCAAGACGCCGACAGCGAGGGCGAGGAAGGTCAGTTCTTCGCATGGACCCCGGCGCAGCTGCGCAGCGTGCTCGGCGACGAGCGCGGCAGGGCCGTGGCTGCGTGGTTCGACGTGACCGATCAGGGCAACTTCGAGCACGGCAAGAGCGTGCTGTGGATGCCGGTGCCGAGGCAGACCGTCGCACAGCACGTGGGCATACCGCTGCCAGAGCTGCGAGCGCTCGTCGACAGCGCAAAGCCGGAGTTGCTCGCCGCGCGCGCGCGCCGCGTGCATCCCGCGACCGACGACAAGGTGCTCGCCGCGTGGAACGGTCTGATGATCGGGGCGCTCGCGCAGGCCTATCAGGTGCTGGAGGATCCGCTCTACCTCGATGCCGCACAACGCGCCGCGCGTTACGTCCTCGACGGCATGCGCCAGCCCGATGGCCGCCTCTTCGCCACGGCGCGGCACGGCCGCGCGCACATCAACGCGTGCCTCGACGACTACGCGTTCGTCGCGCAGGGCCTCATCGATCTCTACGAGGCGAGCTTCGACGAGCGCTGGCTGCGCGAGGCGCTCGCGCTGACGGAGCTGGTCGAGACGCGCTTCGCCGATCGCGAACGCGGCGGCTACTTCACCACCGGCGCAGGGCACGAAGCGCTGATCACGCGCTGCAAGAGCGTTCAAGACGGCGCGCTGCCGGCCGGCTCAGCCGTGCATGCGCTGAGCTTGCTGCGGCTCGCGGAGCTCACGGCGCGCCCTGCCCTGCTCGCGCAGGCACATGCTGCCGTCGATGGCCTGGCCAAGCTCGCGCTGCGCCACCCGCAGGCGTTCTCGCACCTGCTCATCGCGCTCGACTTCCGGCTCGGCGAACCGCGGCAGATCGTGATCGCGGGAGATGCTTCGTCAGCTGCGACACAGTCTCTACTACGCTGCGTGCGACGCACGTTTCGGCCACAGCGCGTGGTGACACTCGCCACGCCGGGCAGCGACACGACGCTCTTGCCAGTGCTGGCGGGCAAGACCGCCGCGGATCAGAGCCGCGCGTATGTGTGTCAGCGGCACGCGTGCCAGGCGCCCACGCAGAGCGCAGACGAGCTGCAGGCCGCGCTGCGCAACGCGGTCGCCCGCTAGTGGTCTGACCACTGACACGGCGCACGGCGCACGGCGCACGGCGCACGGCCAGCCCGCGGCGTGTGCGCGCTTCACGTAGGCTTGCAGGCGACGATGTCGCGACAGCGCTGCGCAAGTGCGCGCGACTTGCGACAGTGGGCTGGCGTGGCCACGGCCGATGAGCCAGAGTGGAATTGTCACTCGATTGTCAGAACGTGCGTCATCCGTAGTCCCGAGATGAAGCGCGTAACCAACCTGTGTCGGGACGCTGACGTGGAAAGGCTGCGACGTCGCGCAAACCCGTCACGAGGTCACTGTGAGACACTGGTCGGTCGTCGTCATGGTCGCGTGCATCACCGGGTGCGCGGCCTCGCTTCCGGCCGCAGCCAGGCTGCCCGACTCCGACGACCGCGCGACCATCGAAGCCGCCGTGTATGCGTGGCGAATCGCGGGCTTGCCCTGGGCGCCGACCTGCGACGAGGAGCTCGGGCGTGTGCGCGTCGTGGTGTCCGCACCCGGTCCGTTCACGCAGCTGTGCGGGCGCAGGCCCGTGCACGCAGGCGGCAAGCTCTACGCATGCACCACGGAACAGTACGAGCAGGTGTTCCCCTACAGCCTACTCGACACCGACTACGTGCCGCTGCTGGTGATCTCGCAGCTGCAACCGCGGGACCATCGGCGCTTGCTCGTCGTGCACGAAACGATGCACTGGCTCGAGCGCTGCTCGGGCAAGGGCATCGATTTCAACCACGCCGACCGGCGCGTGTGGAACGGCGCACGCCTGGTAGCCCAGCGCGACGTGGTGCGCCTCTTCGCCAGTCGCTATGTGGTCAGACGGTAGTCGCGATGCCGCCGTCGACGGGGATCACGGCGCCGGTGACGTAGGCGCTCGCGCGCGAGGCCAGGTAGATCGCAACGCCGGCCATGTCTTCAGGCTCGCCGATGCGGCCGCGCGGACAGGCGCTCTTGATGACGTCGCCGAACGCTCGCAGCGTCTCGGCCATCATCTTGCTCTCGAAGGGTCCGGGCGCCACCGCGTTGACGTTGATGTGCTCGCCCGCCAGGCGCCGCGCGAGCACGCGCGTGAGGTGGTGCACGGCCGCCTTGCTCGACGAGTACGCGTAGGTCTCGAGGCCGGGTACGTGCAGGCCATCGATCGAGCCGATGTTGATCACGCGTGCGGGATCCACGTGCGTACCCGCCGCACGCAACAGCGGCAAAAGCTCGCGCGTCAGGAAGAACACCGACTTCAGATTGACGTCGATGACCTTGTCCCAGCCTGACTCGGTGTAACTGTCGATCGGCTCGGCCCAATTGGCGCCTGCGTTGTTGACCAAGATGTGCAGCTTGGGCTCGCGCTTGCCGAGCGCACCGACCAGCGCCGTAAGACCGGCCGTGGTCGAAACGTCGGCCGGGATGGAGATGCACTCGCCATGTGCGCTCAGCTCCTTGGCAGCCGCGTCGCAGGCCTCGGCCTTGCGCGCCGTGATGTAGACCTTGGCGCCGTTCTCCACGTAGCCGCGCGCGATCATGTGACCGATGCCACGGCTGCCTCCAGTGACGAGCGCGACCTTGCCTTGCACGGAAAAGAGGTTCTTCACGGTCACGCCTTGGTACGCGTCCGCGCAGCGACGACGCACGGGGCCGGACCCTACCCCAGCGCTTGCGTGCGCGTCAAAACCCGTCGCAGGCCGCGCAATGAGGTCAGGTTGAGCGGCGGGAAAGAGAGCTCTTGGCGAACGGGCTGTGGGGGGACGGGGGAACGGGCGGGGACGATCGACTTGCAAGACCAAGCATTCATCGCAACCTGCTGGGGCGCTTGGGGTTGGCAGGCCGCTCTCGGGCTCGGCAGAGTGTCCTCGGCACTACCGCTGCGGCTTCGCAAGAAGCGCATCGGGCCTGCGAAACGAGCCCGAGAGCGACCTGCCGACCCCAAGCGCTTCGATGTCATGGCTGAGTGAGCACGAGGCGCGACGTCGCAGCAAGTGTTGTCGTCTGATGCCGACGACACCAGACCGGACGATCGCGCCGAGCACCTGCGCGACCGACGACCCAAGTGACGGCCATGGCGTGCGTGATGCCGGCCTGCACGAGGGACGCTGACACAAGGTGCTTCGGGGGGCGGCGGCGTGCGCGCGCGGGGCGTGCGCGCATGCCAAGTGCGCGGGCAACGGGGCGCGCACTTGGCGTGCGCGTACGCGGTCGGCTTGCGCGGCGAACAGAAACCTATGCGCGCCACCGAGGCCGCCGCTCTTGCAAGCCGACCGTCCCCGCGCGCCCACGCCACCGCCCCCGAAGCACCGTCCGCCACAATTTGCCTCCTGCGCTGGGCCTGACCCTGCACCAAAAGACCAGTCCGGGCTGGTAGCGAGTTGGCGGGCGGCGCAAGGACCACTATCCTTTCGAGTTGATCTTGACGCACTCGCAGCCAGCCGAACCCGGTCCCTCCGAGGCAGCCTTCGCAAGCGTGGCGCGTCGACTGCGCTGGCGCTGGCTTGCCCTGCTTGGCTTGCTGCTCGTCGAGTACGTGCTGATCACCTTCAGCTTCGACGCGGTGCCACTGTTGCGTAGCGCGGGCCTGGTCGGAGCGGTCGGCTATTCGGGCATCGTGACGCCGCTGGCTGCAGTGGTCGCCACGGCCACCTTCGTGCTCGCCGGTCGTTCCGCGCGCGCCGAGGCCGCCGAGCTCATCGCTCGGCACGCCGCCGGCATGCACCCGTTGCCGTTCGTGCTGGTCAACGTGCTGAGCTACTACGGCTTCTACACGCTCACCGATACCATCGTCTCGCGGCCCTTCGACGCGCCCGCCTTGCCGACCCAATGGATCGTCGGCTGGTTCGTGCTGCTTGCGCTCACGGTGCTTTCGCTCTTGCCGGCGGCGCTGCCGTGGCGTGCTCTGGGGCCGCTGTTGCGCCAGACCGGCAAGGCGCTGGCGCTCGGCCTCGGCGTGGGCATCCTCGCCTGGGTCGCTGGCCTCGCGAGCATCGCGCTGTGGATGCCGTTGCGCGTGTCCACGCTGGCCTGCGTCTACTTCCTGCTCAGTGTGCTCGGCGCGGACATCACGTACATCCCCGACGACGATATCATCGGCACGCAAGACTTCTTCGTCAGCATCGCGCCAGAGTGCTCCGGCCTCGAGGGCATCGGTCTCATCACCGTGTTCACGCTGGTCTACCTGTGGACGGCACGCGACCGGCTGCTCTTTCCGCGAGCCTTCGGAGTTCTGCCGTTGGCCATCGCGGCCGTGTGGATCGGCAACACCCTGCGCATCCTCGCGCTGATCGGCGTCGGGACATTCGTCTCGCCCGGCATCGCGCTCTCCGGCTTCCACTCGAAAGCGGGCTGGCTGCTGTTCTGCGTGGTCGCGCTCTCGATGCTCACGCTCGTGCAGCGCTCCCCTTACTTCACAGGCCGGGTGGCGGCCAAGGAGCAGCCGGGGGCGACCTGGAACCCCACGGCGACCCACGTCGCACCACTGCTCGCGTTGATCGGCACCTCGCTGATCACGGGCCTGTTCTCGACGGGCTTCGATCACGCCTACGCCTTGCGCGTACTCACCACCGGCAGCGTGATCTACATCTACCGCAAGCAACTGCCGGCGGCGCGCTGGCCGGCTTCCTGGCATGCGCCGGTGATCGGCGTGGCGGTGTTCGCCGCATGGCTGCTGCTCGTGCCTCATCCGGCATCCGATGACGTGGCGGCGTTCAAGGATACGCTCGCCGACATGCCCCAGCTGGAGCGCGTGAGCTGGCTCGTGTTCCGCGTCGTGGGTTCCACGCTCACGGTGCCGATCGCCGAAGAGCTCGCATTTCGAGCGTTCTTGTTGCGCAGGCTCATCGCCAGCGAATTCATCGAGGTGCCCAAGACCAAGCTCACCCCGTTCGCGGTCGTGCTGTCGTCGCTGGCCTTCGGCTCACTGCACGACCACGCGTGGGTTGCGGGCACGGTCGCCGGCGTCGCGTACACGTTCGCGCAGCGCGCTCGCGGGCGCACGGCCGACGCCATCGTGGCCCACGCCATCACCAACGGCCTGATTGCTCTCGACGTGCTGGGCTTCGGCGCCACGTGGCTGTGGGTCTGAGAACGGTGCTAAGCTGCGCGCATGTATTCCGGGATCACTCGTGGGTTGTTCCCCGTCGTCGAAGTCACGCCCGGTGACGGCGTCACGCACCTGTCGGTGGAGCTCTCGCACGCGCTGGCCACGGACGTGCAGCCGGGTGCGAGCATCGCGATCGACGGCGTGTGCCTGACGGTGGTGGCTTTCAGCGGAGCTCGGGTGAGCTTCGACGCCATCGCCGAAACCCTCTCGCGCACGACGCTCGGCGAGCTGCGCGTCGGCCGCAAGGTGAGCGTGGAGCGCAGCTGTCGCGTGGGCGACGAGCTAGGCGGCCACGACGTGTTCGGACACGTGATCGGCACGGCCAGCGTGCTCGCACGCAAGCGCGTAGGCGAGCAGCTCGACTTGACACTCGGCGTGCCGCAAGCCTGGATGAAGTACCTCTTGCCCAAGGGTTTCGTCGCGCTCGACGGCTCGAGCCTCACCATTGGCGATCCCGTGAGCGCGCAAAGCTTCGACGTGCATTTGATTCCGGAGTCGCTGCGGCTCACCAACTTCGAGCACAAGCAAGTGGGCGACCGTGTGAACGTCGAGCTCGACCCGCGCACCGTCGCCATCGTCGATACCGTCGAGCGCGTGCTGCGCGAGCGTGACGCCCACGGCGGCGCTTGAAAGCAAGGAGCTCAGCATGAGCCACTCCGAGGTCTTCATCGTCAGCGCGGCGCGCACCCCAGTGGGTGCGTTCATGGGCAGCCTGGCCGAGCTCTCGGCCACGCAGCTGGGCGCGGTTGCGATCCGCGCGGCGATCGAGCGTGCGGCGATCACGCCCGCGCTCGTCGAGCAAACGTACATGGGCAACGTGCTGTCGGCGGGCGTCGGTCAGGCGCCGGCGCGGCAAGCGGCGATCGGCGCGGGGGTCCCGGTGCATGCACCTGCCGTCACCATCGGCAAGGTCTGCGGCTCGGGCCTCGAGGCCGTGATCGCTGCAACGCGCGCCATTCGTCTCGGTGACGCCGAGCTGTGCATCGCCGGTGGCATGGAATCGATGAGCCAGGCACCCTACTTGCTGCCGAAGGCGCGTGCGGGCTACCGGCTCGGCCACGGCGAGCTCGTCGACTCGATGATCCTCGATGGCCTGTGGGATCCCTACGGCCACTTTCACATGGCCGAAGCCGCCGAGCGTTGCGCGAGCGAGCTGGGCATCGATCGCGCTGCGCAAGATGCACTCGCCACCGAGTCCTATCGACGCGCGCGCGGCGCGCACGCTGCCGGCCTGTTTCGCGAGGAAATCGCGGCGGTGACCGTGACCACGCGCAAGGGCGAGCTTCGCATCGACAGCGACGAAGAACCGCAGCGCGGCGATCCGAACAAGCTCGCCCAGCTCCAGCCCGCATTCCGGGCCGATGGAACCATCACGGCCGGCAACGCCTCCAAAATCAACGATGGGGCAGCCGCACTCGTGCTCGCGAGCGCCGCTGCGGTGCAGCGCCACGGGCTGCGGCCGCTCGCCCGAATCGTGAGCTATGCGCATCACGCGCAGGAACCTGAGAGCTTTCCGACCGCGCCGGGGCACGCCATCGACAAGGCGCTGTTGCGCGCTGGTCGCAGCCGTGACGACGTGGCGCTCTACGAGATCAACGAAGCCTTCGCCATCGTGGCGATCGCCTGCATGCGGCTCGCGCAGCTCGACCCTGCGCGCGTGAATGTACGCGGGGGCGCCGTCGCGCTGGGTCATCCCATCGGCGCCTCGGGCGCACGCATCCTGACCACGCTCCTGTACGCGTTGCCGAAGACTTCGGGCAGCCTCGGCCTTGCGACGCTGTGCATCGGCGGCGGCGAAGCCAACGCGCTGCTCATCGAGCGCGTCTGAGACGTGTGCATGCATCGCAACCTGCCGGGGCGCTTGCTGTCGGCAGGTCGCTCTCGGGCTCGGCAGAGCGTCCTCGGCACTACCGCCGCGGCTTCGCGAGCGGCGCCTCGGGCCTGCGAAACGAGCCCGAGAGCGACCTACCGACACCAAGCGCTTCAATGTCATGGCTGAGTGAGCAGGCGTCGCGACGTCGCGGCAACTATGTCGTCTGACGCCGACGACACGGTCGTTCGCAGTGCCTGCTGCCGATGCTCACGCCGATAGGTAGGTCACGCTGACATCGGCATGGCTACTGGAGCGTGTTGGGAGGGCGGGTCGCTCCCGGGCTCGTTTCGCAGGCCCGCCGCGCGCGCGGTGAGTCGAGGTCGAGCACCACGTTCACGCGTTGCTCCTCGACGCCGAGCGCGGAGATCTTGGGCACCGCGCTCGGCTCGACCAACCGCGCTTGCGCGACCAGCGCCGCCTCGCGGCCCCACTGCGTGATCGAAGCGCGCGTGCCCGGTTGCACGTGCACAGCGTCGCTCGTGAGCACGTCGACGACCACCTCGAGCGCCGCGGGATCGCCCAACTCGACCAGCGGCGTGCCCGGCTGCACCACGCCCTCGCTCTTTTGATCAGGCTCCGGCGTGTGCGACGGCGCGTGGCTTTCGCAGCATCGCTATTGGGACGGCCGGGGCCCGTGCCTGTGGCGAGCGCCTGCGCGCGCGGCGTGGCCATGGCAGCTGACGGCTGTTGATCGGAGGCGGACATCGGTCACTCCCTGGTCTCGAGCACGGCGATGAGATCGAGATGGTCGAGCCGGTGACGCACCAGCAGCGCAGACAGCAGCGCCGCGATCAGCGTGACGCTGATCGCGAACGCATAGGTCTGAGCGGAAACGATCACGGGAAACCTGAAGAGCTCGGGATCGGTCGAGCTCATCGTCACCCAGACCAGCATGCGGCCGATCAGCATGCCTGGCGGCTGGCACATGGGTTCCGGGTTCGGTCCGTCACGCGCCGCGGGAGCAGCCCCAGCCCGGGTCTCAGAGCATCGGCTCGGCCTGATAGCGGGCCGCGTCGGGATGCCGGCGCACCAGCGCCTCGACCTGATGGACGAACGCCCGCGTCTGCGCGGGTGCGGCACCCACGAAATCGAGCGGGTTGCCAAGCGCCTGCTGCAAGGCCGGCAAGGACAGGCCCAGCCGCGCATCGCCCGCCAGCCTCTGCAACAGATCGTTGTCGTCGCGACCGGTCTCGCGCATCGACAGCGCCACCGCCACGGCGTGCTGCTTGATGGCCTCGTGCGCCTGTTCGCGGCCGACGCCCGCGCGCACCGCCGCCATCAGCACCTTGGTGGTCGCCAGGAACGGCAGGTAGCGCCGCAACTCGCGCTCGATCACGGCGGGGAACGCACCGAACTCCGAGAGCACGTTGAGCAGCGTCTGCAAGGCTCCGTCGCAAGCGAAGAACGCGTCGGGCAAGGCCACGCGGCGCACCACCGAGCAGCTCACATCGCCCTCGTTCCACTGGTCGCCGGCCAGGCCACCGACCATCGTGACGTAGCCCGAGACGATGTGCTTGAAGCCGTTGATGCGCTCGCAGGAGCGCGTGTTCATCTTGTGGGGCATCGCGGAGGAGCCCACCTGACCGGCCTTGAAGCCCTCGGTCACCAGCTCCTGGCCGGCCATCAAGCGCAGCGTGGTGGCAAGGCTCGAAGGCCCGCACAGCGCCTGGAAGAGCGCGCTCACCACATCGAAGTCGAGCGAGCGCGGATACACCTGACCCACGTTGCCGAGCAGCTTCGCGAAGCCCAGGTGCCGCGCCACCGCGAGCTCCAGTTGTTGCAGCTTGGCCTCGTCGCCGCCGAGTAGATCGAGCTGATCTTGCTGCGTGCCCACCGGGCCCTTGATGCCGCGCAGCGGGTAGTTCGCGATCAACGTCTCGATGCGGCCGAGCGCCTGCAGCACTTCCTCGCCGATGTTCGCGAAGCGCTTGCCCAGCGTGGTGGCCTGCGCCGGGACGTTGTGACTGCGCCCGGTGAGCACGGTGGTCTCGTGCTGCGCGGCCAGCTCCGACAGGCGTGCCAGCACGGCGATCATGCGATCGCGCACCAGGAGCAAGCCATCACGCACCTGCATCTGCTCGACGTTCTCCGTCAGGTCGCGCGAGGTCATGCCCTTGTGGATATGCTCGAAGCCGGCGAGCGCGCAGAACTCTTCGATGCGCGCCTTCACGTCGTGGCGCGTCACGCGCTCGCGCTCGCGGATCGAGCCGAGGTCGACTGTGCTCACCACCGCTTCGTAGGCGTCGATCGCGGCCTTCGGCACGTCGATGCCCAGCTCGCGCTGCGCTCGCATCACGGCGATCCACAGCCTGCGTTCCAGCACCACCTTGTGCTGTGCGGACCACAGCTCGCGCATCGGCGCGCTCGCGTAGCGATGTGCGAGCACGTTCGGAATCGAGGCTGCGGGCGCGCTCATAGCAGACCCAACCCCGAGCCACCGTCGATCTTGATCAACGCGCCCGTGGTGAAGCTGCCGGCTTGCGAGGCGAGATACACCACCGTGCCGACGATGTCGCTCGGGCGGCCGGTGCGACCCATCGGCACGACACCTGCCACGGCGCTGTCGTCGCCGCCGGGCATCATGAACGCGGTCATCTTGCTCGGGAACAGCCCCGGCGCGATCGCGTTGACGGTGATGCCTTCCTTGACGAGCTTCTTGGCCATCGTGAAGGTCAGGTGATGCACCGCAGCCTTCGCCGGGTGATACGCCCAGGCATCGTCCATCGGATAATCGATGCCCGAGATCGACCCGATGTTGATCACGCGCGACGGCGCCTGCGGCCGTTTGCCGGTCTTGCGCAGCATCGGCAAGCACTTCTGCGTCACGAAGAACAGCGACTTCACGTCGAGGTCGAAGACCTTGTCCCAGCCACTCTCCGGGTACTCGTCGAGGCTGCCGCCCCAGGTAGCGCCTGCGTTGTTCACCAGCACATCGAGCTCGCCGCCCCACAGCTGCGACACGCGCGCGCAGATGCGCGTGACCTCCTCGACGCGCGCGAGATCCGCCGGCTCGGCGGTCACGTCGAAGCCGCGCTTGCCGTTCAAGTCCGCGACCAAGCCGTCGAGCGCTTCCTTCTTGCGGCCGCAGGTGAACACGCGCGCGCCCCGAGCGGCCAGGCCCTCGGTGATCATGCGGCCGATGCCCGAGGCGCCGCCGGTCACGAAGATGCGCTTGCCGTTCACGGAGAAGAGCTCGTCAGTCATGGTCCGCAGATCCTTTCGTTCGCCGCAGCGGCCGCGAGTCTAGTCGTGACACTGCGCGACCAGGGAGGTGGTCGCGGGGACGTACTAGCGCAGGGGACCGGGGCGCATCAACCCCACCGCGGTCGAGCGGCTGGGCCGTCGAGCGATGGCTGAGCTGACGGCGTCGGGGTGGGGGCTTCGATTCGGGCGGGACACGGTACCCCCAGGGCGCGCGGCCGGCCTTGCGGCGGCCGCCCAACGCGTATGCCAATGATCGAAGGCAGGTAAGTCGCAGCCGGCGCGCGCCAAGCAGCGACCCACCGTGCCCCGCCCGAATCGAAGCCCCCACCCCGACGGCTCGCGTCGCGCTGCCAAGCGGGCACGATCCCCGATCGCGTTGCGCCCGTGGTTCCATCGGCCCGGGCAACGGTCGGGCCAAGCTCGTGGCTGCTCAGCGCGGCGTTGGCTACCGCCGCTCGATTACAACGATGTGTTGTACACACGGCGTGCGCGTGGAAGGCACGGCCGAGGCGTGCGTTCGCAGGGGGCTCGGTGTAGCCTCCTGGCGGCATGGAGCACGGACTGTAGTGGCGCGTGTGGTCGTCATCGGTGCAGGGCTCACGGGCCTGTTGTGCGCGCAGGTGCTCTCGCGGCGCGGGCACGGGGTGCTGGTGCTGGAGGCCGCCGACACGCTCGGTGGGCAGATCCAGACTGACCGTAGCGACGGGTACGTCACCGAGCTCGGCGCAGAAGGCTTCGTCGCGAGCAGTGAAGCGCTGCCTCGGGTGGCGCGTGAGCTCGGAATTCACGCCGAGCTCGTCGGGCAGTCGCAGACCCGTTCACTTGGCTACCGCGCGGGGGAGCTGCACGAGCTCGCGCCGGGCGAAGCAGCAAGATTCCTGGGCTTCCAGGTGTCGCGCGACGACACCGGCCAGGGCATCCGCACGTTCAGGAACGGCATGGGTCGGCTGATCGACGCGCTGGCCAGCGCGCTCGCCGCGCGCGTCGAGATCCGCAGCTCGCAGCCGGTCGCGAGCGTCACGCGGAAAGCTCGCGGCTATCGGATCGTGCTCGCCTCCGGCAGCAGCATCGATGCCGACCGCGTGGTCGTTGCAACCTCGGCGCGTGCTGCATCACAGCTCCTGCAAGGTGCGTTCGGCGCAACCGCGAGTGAGCTGACGCTGGGCAAGCTGCTCTCGAGCGTGACAGTCTCGCTGGCATGGGATCGCGCGGCCGTGCCGCACGCGCTCGACGCCACGGGCATCGTGTTCGCGGCCGGCGATCAGGAGCACGGCGTGCGCGCCTGTACGTTCACCACCTCGAAGTTCCCCGCGCGTGCCCCCGAGAGCAAAGCCTCGATCCGCGTCTTCTTCCGCCCCGAAGACAACGAGCTCAAGCTCCTGGCGGATGCCGCCTACACGCGGCGCGCAGCCACGATCCTGACACGCGTCCTGGGCATCCACGCTGCGGCCGAGCGCAGCTGGGTGTCGCGCTGGCAAGACGCTCTGCCTGCGCACGATCCGGCCCAGAAAGACCGCGTCGCCCTGCTCGAAAAAGTTCTCTCGGGCACCGGCATCGCCCTCGCCGGCTCCGCCTTCCACGGCTCCGGCATCGACGCCGCGGTCCGCTCCGCGCTGAGCATCGAAGACCGCTTGTGAGCCGAGCCGCAGCGCGCCTGCCGGGGCGTGTTGGGAGGGCGGGTCGCTCCCGGGCTCGGCAGAGTGTCCTCGGCACGACCGCCACGGCTTCGCAAGCGGCGCCTTGGGCCTGCGAAACGAGCCCGGGAACGACCCGCCCTCCCAACACGCTTCAGTAGCCAGATAGCCATGTCGACGTCAGCGGGACGTGACTCGGCGTGAGGATCGGCACTAGTTGCTGCGAGCAACCGTGTCGTCGGCGTCAGACGACAACACTTGCTGCGATGTCGCGCCGCCTGCTCACTCCGCCATGACATTGAAGCGCTTGGGGTCGGCAGGTCGCTCTCGGGCTCGTTTCGCAGGCCCGAGGTGTTTCGTGCGAAGCCGTGGCGGTCGTGCCGAGGACACTCTCCCGAGCCCGAGATCGACCTGCCGACCCCAAGCGCCCCGGCAGGTTGCGATCCACGCACAGTCCTGCACGCCGACCGTCCGCGCGCGCTCAGCCCACCGCCCCCGAAGCACCGTTCGCCTCGATTTCCTCCGAAGCACGGTCCGCCACAACGTCGCCCGCGAGCCCAACACGACCCACGGCCAAGCGCCAACCCCGCTTGCGCGCCGGCCCGCAGCTGGGCACGCTATACGATCCCGCCGTAACGAGGACCTATGCCCGTGCCCAACAGCAGCGACAGCGCGCTGCGTGCGATGACCGACGATGGCGCCTTTCGCGTCGTCACCGTACGCACCACCGAAAGCGTGCGCCGCATGCTCGCCGCGCAATCGGTCTGGGGCCCAACGGCAGAGCGCCTCGGCGAGCTGGTCACCGGCGCGATCCTGGTGCGCGAAACCATGGCTCCCACGCACCGCCTGCAGGGCCTGTTGCGTAGTGCCGACGGCAAGAGCCGCTGGGTCGCCGATTCCCATCCGGACGGTGGCACGCGCGGCCTGTGCACCCGCCCCGACAAAGACGCCACGGGGTCGATCGAGGGCGGCATCCTCGAGGTCGTGCGCACGCTCTACAACGGAGAGTTGCACCGCGGCGTAGTCGAGGTGCCGGCCGGCGGTGGCATGTCGGAAGCGATCATGACGTACTTGCAGACCTCGGAGCAGGTCGCCTCGATGCTCTCGGTCGCATGCGTGCTCGGTGACGATCACGTGATCGCAGCCGGCGGCTATCTCGTGCAGCTGCTACCCGAGGTAGGGCGCGGCCCGCTGGCCATCATGGCCGAGCGCCTCCGCGATTTTCAGGACATCCGCGCCTTGCTCGCCAACACCGACGCCGCGACCTCACCGCTGCTCGAAGAGCTGCTCTACGGCATGCCCTTCACGCGCCTCGAAGAACACCCGCTCGAGTGGAAGTGCCGCTGCAGCTCCGTGCGAGTGATGTCGAGCTTGTCGACCCTGCCGCGCACCGATCTCAAGGAGCTGATCGAGGCCGGCCGACCGATCGAGCTGTCGTGCGACTTCTGCGGTGAGAAATACACCGTGAGCCCGCATGAGCTCATGGGCCTCTTGGACCAGAGCTAGGGGAATCCGATGACCTACACGCCGCGCTATACCAATCTCGTGCAGCTCTTCACCACGGCGGTGGAGCGGTTCGGCACCCGCCCGCTCTTCGGCACGCGCCGGCCCGCCGGTTGGCACTGGACCACGTACTCCCAGTTCAGCGAGCTGGTGAATCAAGCGCGGGCGGGCCTTGCAGCCCTCGGCATCGGCCCGGGTGATCGCGTCGCGGTGATCTCGAACAATCGCTTGGAGTGGGTCGTGTGCGCGTTCGGCACGTTCACGCGCGCAGCGGTCTACGTGCCCATGTACGAGGCGCAGCTCGACCGCGACTGGCAATACATCCTGCGCGACAGCGCTGCCAAGGTGTGCCTGGTCGCGAGCCCTGCCATCGCCGGCCGCGTGCGCGCCTTGCAGCCAGAATTGCCCGACCTGCGCCACGTCATCGACTTCCAGGATGTCTCGTACACCGACCTGCTGGCTCGCGGCGCCGCGCACCCGGTGGCGGCAACGCAGCCGGCCGACCGCGACTGCGCGATGTACATCTACACTTCGGGCACGACGGGCAATCCCAAGGGCGTGGAACTCACCCACTACAACCTGGCGTCCAACGCCAGCGGTGTGCTCGAGGTCGCGCCGCTCGCCACGAACGAGCAAGAACGCTCACTGGCGTTTCTGCCCTGGGCGCACGTGTTCGGTGGTTGCGTCGAGATCAACGCGCTGATGGGGCACGGCGATGCGCTCGCGATCTGCGACAACACCGACAAGCTGATCGACTACCTGCCGGAGGTGCAACCCACGGTGCTCTTCGCCGTGCCGCGCATCTGGAACCGCATCTACGACAGCGTGCAGAAGCAGATCGCCGGCCGGCCCAAGCTCATCCAAGATCTCTTCCACGCCGCGATGCGCGCCAAGGCCAAGCAGCGCAATCAACAGCCTCTCGGCCGGCGCGAGCGGCTCAAGCTCGCGATCGCGGAGAAGCTGATCTTCGAAAAGGTGCGCGCGCGCTTCGGCGGGCGGCTGCGCTTTGCATTCTCGGGCGCCGCAGCGCTCTCGCGCGACGTGGCCGAATTCATCGACAACCTCGGCATCCTCGTCTACGAGGGCTACGGCCTCACCGAGAGCAGCGGCTGCACCACCGCCAGCGCACCCGACCGCCGCCTGGGCGCCGTCGGCAAGCCGATCCCTGGCGTGCAGATCGAGATCGACAAGTCCGCCGTGGGCGCGAATGGTGACGAGGGCGAGATCATCATCATGGGCAGCGGCGTGATGGCTCGCTACCACAACCAGATCGAAGAGACGCGCGGCGCATTCACCCCCAGCGGTGGGCTACGCACCGGCGACCTCGGGCGCATCGACGCCGACGGCTTCCTCTACATCACCGGTCGTGTGAAAGAAATCTACAAGCTCAGCAACGGCAAATATGTCGCGCCCACCCCGATCGAAGAAAAGCTGCAGCTCAGCCCCTACATCGCACAGTGCTTCCTGTTCGGCGCCGACAAGCCCCACAACGTGGCGTTGATCGTACCCGACATGCAGGCGCTGGCTTCCTGGGCTAGCAGCGGCGGCATCGACCAGGCCACGTTGCTGACGGACCCACGCACCAGGGAGCTCTTGCGCCGTGAGATCGACGCGCAGAGCCGCGAGATCAAGGGCTACGAAGCCGTGCGCGACTTCGTGCTCGAGGCCGAGCCCTTCAGCACACAGAACGACATGCTCACCCCCACGCTCAAGCTCAAGCGCCGAAACGTGATGAAGCGCTTCGGCGAGAAGCTCGAAGCTCTGTACAAGTAGCCGCGACGGCGCCCCAGGCACGCGGCGAATCTGTTAGCGTTGAAGCATGACCGCGACGGCAGCCAACGGCGTAAACCACAACGGGAACGGCCGTTGCCGCATCGTGCTCACCGGCGGCCCTGGTGGTGGCAAGACGACCGCGGCAGACCTGTTCCGCCGGGAGCTCGGCGAGCGCGTCGTGGTCGTTCCCGAAGCGGCCACGCTGCTCTTCTCGGGAGGCTTCCCGCGCTCCAACGTGGCCCACGCGCGCCGCTCGGCGCAGTGCGCCATCTACCATGTGCAGACGCACCTCGAGAACGTGCAGTCGGCGCTCTACCCGGACCGCATCCTCTTGTGTGACCGCGGAACCATGGACGGCGCGGCGTACTGGCCCGGTGAGCCCTCGGGCTTCTTCGAGACAGTCGGCAGCAGCGAGCAGCGCGAGCTCGAGCGCTACGACGCCGTGATCTTCTTCGAGAGTGCAGCTGTCGGCGGCATCTCGATCGAGGGCGGAAACCCGATCCGCATCGAGACCAACGACGAAGCGCTCGAGCTCGATCGCCGCCTGCGCGCGCTGTACTCCAAGCACCCACGGCTGGTGGTCGTCCCCCACAACGCTTCGTTCGTGAAGAAGATCATGTTCGGCCTGGCGCTGCTCGAGAGCATGGTGGCGCAGCTGCGTTGATCCAGATCCACTCACTCGCGAACAGGGGACGTCGCCTGTCGCTACGGTGGCGAGGAGTTCGTCGTGATCCTCGTCGGCGCGCGCCTGTCGGATGGCGTGCGAATCGTCGAGAGCTGGCGCGAGCACTTCAGCCACGGCAGCGATGGGGACCTGCCGCCGCGCGCAACGATCTCCGGGGGCGTGGCCGAATGGCAGCTGGACGAGACCGCGGCCGAGCTCTTCGCACGCGCCGACGCTGCGCTCTACTCGGCCAAGGACGCGGGGCGCGATCGTGTGATGCGTGCCAGCGCAGCCGCGGGCCTGCGCGTCAGCGTGCCGCAGCGACGCGCGGTCTCACGACCGCTCGGAGACTGAGCGCGCGCACCGGGTGTGGCCGCCGCTGCACCATCACTTGTGGCACTTCGGACAGATCCACCCGCTGGCCTGGGGATCGTAGAGTGCACCGCACGCGCCGCACACGAGCTGCTCGGGCATGACGCCTGCGGTGACGTTCCCGCGCGGCGTGGCGCGCGAACGCGTGGGCGGACGCCGACGCAGGACGCGCTTGGCCCACAGGACCACGAGCGTGACCAAGAGCAGGTAGAATAGCGGGCGCGGCACACTGCTTAACTCGCAGTCACGCGCGCTGCCGTCAAGCGCTCGCTCCGCCTGCGGCCTGCATCAACGCGCTCAGCCGCTTCGCGAAACGCGCGGGATCGGGCAGCGGGCTGCCCTCGACCAAGAGCGCCTGGTCGTAGAGCAGCTCCACCCACTCGGTGAGCACGGTCGAGTCGCTCTGCTTGTCGTGCTCGGCCTTCATGCGTTGCACGATCGGGTGGCCCGGGTTCAGCTCCAGAATGCGCTTCTGCTCCGGTAGGTCGTGCTGGTGCGAACGGATCAGGCGCTCGATGTGCGCAGGCAGACCGCCGCGGGGGATCACCAGACACGCCGGCGAATCGGTCAGGCGCTCGGACGCACGGACGTCGCTGACGTGTGCCGACAACACTTCCTTGCAGCGGCCGAGCAACGCGGCGAGCTCCGGATGCGCCGCGCTTTTGTCGTTGGCCTCCTCACCCTCTTTGCCCGCGCTGTCGGCGTCAGCGCCGCCTGTGTCCTCGCGCATCGCATCCACCAGCGGCTTGCCGTCGAATTCCGGCAAACCCTCGATCGCCCACTGATCGATGCCGTGCGTCATGTACAGCACTTCGTGACCGCGCTGCTTGAGCGCCTCGAGCTGCGGGCTCGCGTCGAGCAGGCTCTTGCTTGCGCCCTGGGCGTAGTAGAGCTTGGTCTGCCCTTCGGGCATGCGCTTGACGTAGTCGGCGAGCGACGTGAGCCCCTTGTCGGCGCTCGATTCGTAGCGCAGCAAGGGAGCGATCTTGTCGGCGTAGGAGGCGTCGAAGTGCAGCCCCTCCTTGAGCACGGGGCCGAATTTCTGCCAGAAGTCCAGGTAGTCGGCCTCGCGCTCGCTGGCGGTCTTGGCCAGGAGATCGAGCACGCGGCGCGTCACCTGCTTCTTGATGGTGCGTACGATCGCCGAGTCCTGCAAGAGCTCGCGCGAGACGTTCAGTGGCAGGTCGTCGGAGTCGATCACGCCGCGCACGAAGCGCAGCCACTTGGGCAGGAGCTCCTCGCAGTTGTCCATGATGAACACGCGACGCACGTACAGCCGCACGCCGTGCTTGAACTCGGGGTCGCTCAGCTCGAACGGCGCGCGCTTGGGCAGGAACAGAAGACCCGTGAACATCTGCGTGCCTTCCACGTGGAAGTGCGTGCGCGCGAGCGGGCCCTCGAAGTCGTGCGTGAGGTGTTTGTAGAACTCTTCGTACTGCTCGTCGCTCAGCTCTTTTTCGGGGCGCATCCAGAGCGCGCTCGCCTTGTTCACGGCCTCGAAGCGCGTTTCTTCTTTGCCGTCCTTGTCCTGGCGCTTGATGCACAGCTCGATCGGGTGCGAGATGAAGTCGGAGTAGCGCGCGACCAGCTCGCGCAGCCGCCACTCACGCGCGTAGTCCTCTTGCTCCTTCTTCAGGTGCAAGATCACGGAGGTGCCGACCTCGTCACGTCCCGCCGGCTCCACGATGAAGCTCTCCTGGCCGTCGGAGCTCCAACGAAACGCCTCATCGCTCCCCGCCGCACGGCTGATGACCTCGATGCGATCGGCCACCAGGTACCCGCTGTAGAAGCCGACACCGAACTGACCGATCAGCTTGAGGTCATGTTGCTGCTGGGCTTGCTTGAGCTCCTCGACCAGCGCCTTGCTACCGGAGCGCGCCACCGTGCCCAGGTCACGCGTGAGCGTCTCACGCGACATCCCGATGCCGTTGTCCCAGATGGTCAGCGTCGCGGACTTCTCGTCCGGGATCAGCCGAATCTTCGGCGTATGCCCCTCGGGCAAGAGCTTGGGCTGCTGGATGGCGGCGAAGCGCAGCTTGTCGAGCGCGTCGGCCGCGTTCGAGACGAGCTCGCGCAGGAACACGTCCTTGTTGCTGTAGAGGGAGTTGATCACCAAGCTCAGCACCTGGCTGACCTCGGCTTGGAACTGGTGGGTGGTTGCGCTATCGGCGCTGGCCATGAAACGTGCCTCCTGTGCGTGGCGAAGCGGCAGGGGCACGCATGCACCTGCCGGCGAAACGGCGGCACCAAATTGAGCATGCCGGCGCCCCTGTCAAGCGCGTCGCCTACAGTGGCCCACCTCGAGTTTCGGAAAATCCCTGACCGTGGCGTATACTCGTGGCTTCGATGGACGCACAGGACCGGCTGTTCGGGGAGATTGCCGTTCGCCTGCAGCTGCTCAGCCGTGAACAGGTGGCAGCGTGCATCCACACCCAACAGGGCGAGGGGGCGGGCAAGCGCATCGGCGAGGTCGCGCTCGAGCTGGGCTTCATTTCGCCCGGCGGCGTGGAGCTGGTGCTCGAGCAGCAGCGCCGCGTGCTGGAGCGCAGGCGCGAAGCGCGACCGGCCGATAAGCCGCTCGCGGGTGCGGTGAAGGAGGAGCGTCCCCCGGCCGCAACAACTCATGACGAGCGCCCCACCTCGCGCGATCGCCGTGCCGATCTTACCCAGCCCCTGCTCACGCCGGAGTCGGCGCCGAAAGAAGCCAAGCTCACCGCCAGTCGCTACGACGAGATCGCCGACCCACCGGCGCACGCGGCTCTGCCACCCAAGCGCACCATGGGGCAGACGCTCAAGGGTGCGGCGGAGGGGATCGCGCCAGCGCGCAGCGACAGCCTGCAGCTGGGCGCGACCCTGATCGCTCACGCGGCACCCGTCGTGTCGCCGCCGCCGCAGCCGTCAGCGGCAACGCCCGGCCCCCGAGAGCAGCCCGCGGCAGACACACGGGCGCCGCGTGATCCCGAGCGCGGTGCGGCTGCAGCGCCAAGCCCGGCGGACGACTATGACTTCGGAGCGCCGGCACCCGCACCGAAGGCGCCCTTGGCCGGCGCGGCCAGCCCCGGCGACAAGCCTCGCAAGGCGGCGACCGCCGGCACGTTGGTGCAACCGTTTGTCGCAGCCGCAAAGCGCGTACCCGCCGACCGCGCTTGGCGCAATCCCTCGCGACCACCACCGATTGCCCAGCCGCCGATCGAGTCAGAAGCGGCGCTCGTGGCTGCGAACCCGAGCACGCGCAAGTCGGGCACGCTCGCCTGGGTTCCTGCGCCACAACCGCCGAGCACCGGCGCAGCACCGCTCAAGCCGGCGCAGGCTGCGGCTCGACCGATCGCGCAGCGCCCCGCACCGGCGACGAGCGAGGCCGCGTACCTCGACCGCGTGCTCAAGCTCTCGCAAGAAGCCGGCGCCAGCGATCTGCACGCGCACAGCGGAGCACCGCTGCTCGCGCGCGTCGACGGAACGCTGTGGCCGCTGTCGGGCGACGCGCCGCTACCGGCCGCGGCGGCCGAGCGCGTGATCGCCGAGATCATGAGCGACGAGCAGTGGGAAACGTTGATGCACGATGGCCACGTGGGCTTCGCGCACGAGGTCCCCGGCGTCGGGCGCTTCCGAGCACACGCCTTCCGGCAGGAACACGGCGTCGGCATCACGTTGCGCGTGCTCTCGCGCCGCGCACCCACGCCGGACGAGCTCGGCCTGCCCGCGCGCCTGCCGAAGCTCTGCAACGCGGGTCCTGGTCTGTACCTGTTCACGGGGCCGCTCGGTTCCGGCAAGAGCAGCACGCTCACCGCCCTGCTCGACGCGGTGGCCGACGAACGCAGCTGGCACGTGGTGAGCGTGGAACGGCCGATCGAGATCCTGTACGCCGCCCGGCGCGCGTTCATCGTCCAGCGCGAGGTGCCCGCGCACGCGCCGAGCCTGGCGGCCGGAATCGAGCTTGCGCTGCGGGACACGCCCGATGCCATCGTGATCTCCGACCTGCAGGAGGCCGACGCGGTGCGGGCCGCGCTGCGCGCCGCGCGCGCGGGCTGCCACGTGTTCGCATGCCTGCGCGCCAGCTCCGCCGTGCAGACGCTGGCGCGCATGCTCGAGGCGTTTTCAGCTGACGAACAACCGAGCGCGCGCAACGACCTCGCGGACTACCTGCGTCTGGTCGTGAGTCAGCGCCTTCTGCCACAGGCCACAGGCCGCGGTCGCGTGCCGGCGCTCGAGGTGCTGGTGGCCAGCGCCCAGGTCAGCCACATGATCCGCGAGGACAAGCTCCTGCAGATCGGCGCTGTGCTGGCAGCTGGCAAAGCCGCTGGAATGCAGGCGCTCGACGACTCGCTCGAAGACTTGCTTCGCACCGGCACGATCACCGCGGACACGGCGCTGCGCTCTGCCCAGAAGAAGGAGCGGTTCAAGGCCGGTTGAGCACGCATGCACCTGACCGAGCTCGAAAGCTACTTGCGACAGCTGCCCGAACGCGGTGGCGCCGACCTCTTGCTGTGCGCAGGGCGGCCGGCGTTTTCGCGCGTCGCGCACGAGCTGCGCGCCTTACCCGGTCAGCCCGTGCTCGAGGACGCGGGGCTGCGCACGCTGATGCAGGAGCTGCTCGGCGCAGAGCAGTGGCAACTGTTTCGTGCCCGGCGCAGCCTCACGTTCGCCTCCACGCTGCCGTCAGGGCTGCGCGTGCGCGGCGTGTGCACGGAGAGCTCGGCGGGTGTCAGCTGCACGCTGCGCGTCCTGCCGCCCCAGCTGCTTGCCAAGGTCGCCTCGGCGCTGCCGCCCGCGCTTGCGAAACTGACCACGAGCGAGCCAGGCCTCGTGCTGGTCGCCGGTCCGGTCGGCAGCGGCAAGACCACGCTGCTGTCGGCGCTGCTGCGCGCGCGCAACGATGAGCAGGTGCGCCACATCGTGACCGTGGAAGATCCGGTCGAGTTTCTGCACGAAAACCGCAAGTCGGTCGTATCGCAGCGACAGGTCGGCGCGCACTGTGCGTCGTTCGCGGCCGGCATCGACGCCGCCCTCGGCCTCGATCCCGACCTGCTCGTGGTCGACGGCCTCGACACGCCCGAGGCACAGCGCGCAGCGCTGCGGGCCGCGACCTCTGGCGTGCTGGTGCTGGCGAGCCTGCGTGCTTCTGGAGCCGCGCGCTCGATCGAGCAGCTTTTGGCGGCGTTCCCGCCGCATCAGCGCAGCTCGGCCAGCAACGACCTCGCCGACTGCCTGCAGGCGATCGTGTCGCAGGAGCTCCTGCCCACGCGCGATGGCGGCCTTTTGCCCGTGCAGGAGATCTTGCTACGCACACCGAACCTCGCGAGCGTGCTGCGCGACGGCAAGACCGGCATGATCGGCGCGATCATCGAGGCGGGCCGACCCATCGGCATGCAGAGTCTCGACGCAGCGCTGCTCGAGCTGGCCAAGCAGAGCGTGATCAGTGGCCGCGAGGCGTATGCTCGCGCTGCGGACAAGAAGGCCTTTGCGCAATGGGCGGGCGAGCGCGGCTAGTGGCCTGACGACCGGCGCCCACCGCTCGCCCACGACCGGCTCACAGCTTCACTTCGGCACGCTGTCGAGGCCGGCGTCGGCCGCGATGCCCATGCTGTGGAAACCCTTGTCGACGTACACGGTGCTGCCCGTGATGCCCGAGCCGAGCGGCGAGCACAGGAAGGCGGCGGTCGCGCCCACCTCGCTGGCGGTGATGGCCTGCGGCAGCGGCGAGTTGCGCTGCGTGTAGGCGATCATCTTGTCGATGAAGCCAATGGCGCTGGCGGCGCGCGAAGCCCACGCGCCGGCCGAGATGCAGTTGACGCGCGCCCCGTGAGACTGCCCCAGCTCGTAAGCGAGCGTGCGCGTGTCCGACTCGAGCGCGGCCTTGGCCGAGGACATGCCGCCGCCATAGCCGGGAACCGTGCGCTCCGAAGCCATGAAGCTCAGACACAAAAGGGACGCCTCCGGACGCAAGAGCGGCGCGAAGCTGCGCGACAGCGACACGAACGAATACGAGCTCGCCGACAGCGCGGCCAGATAGCCCTTGCGGCTGGTCTGCAAGAGCGGCTTCTTCACCTCGGGGCCATTGGCGAGGCTGTGCACCACGATGTCGAGCGACTTCTCGCCGAATTCTTTCAACATGCTGTCGGCCACGCCCTGGATCGTGAAGTCGGGGTGGCCCTTGTAGCGACGGCTCTCGCGGATCTCCGCGGGCACGTCCGCCAGCGTGTCGAACTCCGCGTCGAGCGCGTAGATGCGCTCGAAGCCGAGCTCACCGCCGTCCTCGAACTGCAGCGACTTCTTGATCTTGCCGAGCTGCAGGAGCTTGGTGAAGATCGTGTAGGCGGGCGGCCAGGTGCCCACGCACACGGTCGCGCCGGCCTGCGCCAGGTGCTTGGCGATCGCGAAGCCGAAACCACCGTCGTCTGCCACGCCCGCGACGAACGCGCGCTTGCCCGTGAGATCGATCTTCAACATGGCGCGTAGCAGAGCATGGAATCCGCCACGAAAAAAGCCCGAAACGTCAGCCGTCGGTGGCGTGCGGCCGAGTGGAGTGGGCCACCACGCGCATACAAACAGCGACCAGGCCCAGGCTCACGAACACCCAGGGCCAGGGCACCTGGCGCTCGGTGCCGTAGCCCACGTCGAGCGTCGCCGTGTGGATGGTGAGCACCGCGATCGTGTTGTTAGCGACGTGCGCCACGAGCGTGACGAGTGTGCTGCTGCGCTGCGCAACCCAAGCCAGGAAGAGGCCCAGGGGCAAAACACCTGCGACGTGCACCGGATCGACGTGGAAGAGCGCGAAGCCCACGCCCGAGAGCAACACCGCGAACACCGAGCGCCCGGCGGCGCCCTGCAACACGCCACGGAACAAGAGCTCCTCGGCCACACCCGGCATGAATGCGAACGCGGGCCACAACGCCCAGATCGGCAACTTCTGCGCGATCTCGTGCAGCGCGGGCACGACACCGAGTGTGGCGCCGGGGAACACGCGCGCCATCGTGGTCATGAGCACGTCCCCGAGCGGCCCGAGCATCACCGTGCCGAGGCTGGCAGCGACGAAGACCTCCGGCGCCGCGGCGTGCAGGCGCAGTGTGGTGCGCACGGGCAGCGCCAGCGAGAGCGGTGCGCTCAGCGCAGCCAGCAGCAGCACCAGCTGCGACGCCAGCATGGACGGCACGATCACTTCGGCGGATGCCACGCCGCGCACCGAGTGCAGCTTGGTTCCATGGTGCACCAGCGTGCCCGCCACGTCCGCGCTGAGCTTGGCTGCAAGCTGCGCCGCAACGAACGCGACGATCACGGTGGCGACCGCTCGGCCCAGAGGAATTCGTTCGTTCATGGCAGGTGCTGCGCGATGGTAGCTGGTTTCACGCAGGCAGCTCGCGCAGGAAATCGAGCAGCGCTTGCGTGGTCTCGGCCGGACGTTCTTGCTGGGTCCAGTGGCCGCATCCGGGCAAGATGCATGCGCCCCGGTAGAGCGGCGCCAGTTGCGGCAGGCGCTCGAGCTGCCGCGCACCGAGCAAGACCACCGGATCGCTTTCGCCGCCGATGAACAGCACAGGCTGCGTGAACTTCGCACCTTGCAAGGCCGCTGTGCGCTCCCAGGTGCGGTCGAAGTTTCGATACAGGTTGAGCGGCCCGCGAAAGCCACTGCGCTGGAACTGCTGCGTGTAGTAGTCGAGGTCGCGCTCGTCGAGGAACGCGGGGATGCGACCGTCGTCGTAGAGTGTGTCGAAGAGCTTGGCGGTCTTCGGGTGGATCGCGAACGCCTCGCCCTGCGGCGCGTCACCGGAGATCGCCAGATAGAACTTGCGCAGCGAGGTACGCACGTCGGCCTCGAGCTCGGCTTCTGCCACGCCCTCGCCCTGAAAGTAGAGCATGTAGAAGAACACTTCTTTGAAGAGCTCACGCAGCCGTGGCAGCGGCGGGCTCGACGTACGCCCGCCGTACGGCACCGACAGACCGACCACGCCGCGCACCTTGTCCGGATACAGCAGTGCGCTGTGCCAGGCGGCCGGTGCACCCCAGTCGTGGCCGACGACCACCGCGCGCTGCTCTCCGAGCGCGTCGATGAGCCCCGCCACGTCGGCCGCAAGCTCGACTTGATCGTACGCGCTCACGGCCTGGGGCTTGTCGCTGTCGCCGAAGCCGCGAAGGTCGGGCGCGACCACGTGGTAGCCGGCAGCCGCGAGCGGCCCCAGCTGATGCCGCCACGAGTACCACGACTCGGGAAAGCCGTGCAGGAGCACGACCAGTGGCCCTTGCCCTTGCTCGGCGATGTGCAGCCGCACGCCGTTGGTCGTGACACTGCGATGGCTGAGCGCGCTCATGCAGGCTCCTGGCTCGAACGAGCGACGTAGCCCGCGCAACGCAGCACGGGCAAGCGCGGGTACTTCCGGAAGCGTGGATCCGTGCGCTCCAGCAAGCACAGAAGAAACACCGAGCCGCGCGCGCCGGTCACGGATCTCACGTGACAGCAGTGCACGCACAGCCCCGCTGCCGCTTGCTCCATGGGCCAGCCTTAGCCGCAAAACGCTCCGAAAGCGCGTTCGAAAACGCACCTCCGGAGCGAATACCGAGGCTCGCGCGGGCAGCGAGAGCCCCGATGGCGGTCGCGGTCGCTAGTTGTGCAGCACCACGCCGCCTGCGCCGACGGCCCAGACCTTGGTGTAGCTACCCCACACGCTGTTGAGGCCCATCGTGGTCGGCTTGGCGCAAGCGCTCCAGCTCGTGCCGTTCCAGAAGTCGACCTGGCCGCCGTCACCCACCGCCCAGACGTGGCTGCTGTCACGACCCCAGACGCTCTGCAGATACGGAGAAGCGGCTGGCGCGTTCGACGCCGTCCAGGTGCTCCCGTCGTAGTGCGCCGAGGTGCCCTTCGAATAGCCGACCGCCCAGATGTCCGTGGTGGTCGAGCCCCAGATGCCCTTGGAGTAATAGCTCCACGCGGTGCTCGTCTCGGCGGCCCAGCCGCTGGCCGTGTAGTGATGCACCACGTGAATGCTGTTGGACGCACCGCCGTTGTCGGTGACGACCCAGAGGTTGTCGACTGCGCGGCCCCAGATGCCGTGCAACGTACCGATGTCGTCGACGCCAGGGTTGGAGACGATCGTGTGATCGTTCCACTGCGCGCCGTCCCAGTAGAACGCCGCGCCGGTCGCGCCCACCACCCAGTAGTGGTTCGGATCCGCGCCCCAGATCGCGTACAGGTCCTTGGTGGTCGGACTGGTGATCGCACCCCACGCGCCGGCCGTGTACTTGTAGATCTTGCCACCGCTGCCGACGGCGAAGACGTTGCTCGAATCGACACCCCAGACGCCGTTCAGCACGTCGCCCGCGACACCGAGCGTGCTGCTCGTCCAGATCTGTCCGTTGTAGACGCTGGCGAGTGCGCCACCGGTCGAGGTCGACTTTCCGACCGCAACGACAAAGGAGTCGTTGGCGCTGTACGCCCACACGCCGTTGAGCAGGGCTGCGTCGGGCACGCTACCCACGACGCCGTTGACGATCGTGCTGTCGCAGGTCACGCCGGCATCCACGCCGGAGTCGATCGCCGCATCCACAGCTGCGTCAGTTGCCGCGTCGGTTGCGGCATCCGTCGCTGCGTCGATCGCTGCGTCGGCCGCCGCATCGGTCGCTGCGTCCATCCCGGCGTCCGTCGCCGCATCGGTTGCTGCGTCGGTCGCAGCATCGATCGCTGCGTCGGTCGCCGCATCGGTCGCCGCGTCGGTCGCCGCGTCGGTCGCCGCGTCGGTCGCTGCGTCGGTCGCTGCGTCCGTGCCGGCATCCGTGCCCGCGTCGGTGGCTGCGTCGGTTGCTGCATCGGTTGCTGCGTCCGTGCCCGCGTCGGTCGGACACACGCAGGCCGTGTACGAACGGCCGTCCTGAGCGCAGGTGCGCGACCCGATCACGGGATTGCTGGCGCACTGGCACACCGATGACACGTTCGCTGTACAGATCACGCCGGAGTCGACGGCCGCGGCCGCGTCCACACCGGCATCGACCGCAGACCCTGGGCTGGCATCCGTGCCCGCGTCGGCCACCCTGGGCGCACAGTACGGGTACGCGGCGCTCGCCGTGGTCGAAGCCTGATACGAGATCGACAGCGGCACGTCACCGATCTGGCAGTCGGTCGCACCCGCGGGCGCACAGCAATCGGCCGTGATGCTCAGGCAGAATGGCGTGTCCGTGCACGCGAAGCTGACGTACTGCGGGAACGCGGGATCGGCGCTGCACTTGGACTTCGACAACGACGCACTGCCCACCACCCAGCCCGTGCTCATGCCGCATGAAACCTGCGGCGGCACGATGGCCAGCGTGGAAAAGTGCGAGAGCAAGAAGCCGTCGCCGGTGGTGTTGAGCGGCAGACCTTCGGCTGCGCTCTTGGTCGTACCCGAGTGGAAGTCGAGCACGATCACGTCGTTGGTCGAGGGACGAACCACGATCGGATCTTTGAAGGTCGCTCCGTCCGGCTCCATCTTGATGACCTCGGCGAACTGCGTCGCCGGCCAGCCGATGCTCGTCGCGGCGACCGGCGTCAGCGTGATCGCCTTGCCGCCCGCGGTCTTGGGGAACTCGAAGTCCACGGTCATGCCGTTCATGCCGACGACACCGACCGAGCCACCGGTCATGGGCACCATGAAGGCGACCTTCTTGCCCGGTGCACCCATCACCTTGCCGCCGTCGCCGGTGCCACCGTCCGCGCTGCCTTTGCTCGCGCCGCTGTCGGCGGCGGAGCTGCTCGCGCCGCCATCCGCGCCACCGTCCGAGCTGCCGCTCTTGTTCAGTGTCGTGCAGGCCATGAAGAAGAAGGCGCTCACGAAAGCGAGCTGCGCGCGATACACGTGATTCATCGGTACGTACCCCTGTAGAAGAATGACATCAGGGCAGTGTCGACGAACGCCGCCACGCCAAGTTGATTCAGAACAACCGACGATACCGGCCTTCGCGGCGCCGGACAACGGGCATGGGGGCCTTTTTAGGGCATGAGCCTTGGCGGCCTGCAGCAGCCGCGTGGCTTGGCGCGACAAACGTGGAAATTCGCTCGCGAGGACGGTCCGCGACGCTGGCCGTGCACCGCATCACGGCGCGCATGCCAAGCGAGCGCCCGCCGAACGCCGGCCGGCTACTTGCGGCGCGCAATCAAGTTGAGCAGCAGGCTGAGGATCACGCTCACCACCAAGCTGGTCACGATCGGGAAGTACACGGTCGTGTTCTTGCGTTTCCACAAGATGTCGCCGGGCAAACGCCCCAGGCCCAGCTTCTCACCGAGCATCACGGCCAAGCCCACGCCCACGAGCAAGAGCCCGATCCCGAGCAGCGTGCGTCCGAGCTGTCCCACGGCGTTCATCTAGCGCGAGCTGCGGGCGTTCACCAGCCGCGTTCGCGTCGCCACAGCCCAACGCAGCATTGCGGCACGCGGCCATCCGCCTACACTGGGCGCCATGCCCGAGCCCACGAGCAGCGGCACCGGTTCGATCCGGATGCAGATTCACAAAGACGACGACTTTCGCATCGACGGCATCCTGCGCTTGATCGAGGAGGCCCGAAAACCGGGTCCCCTGCAGGGCGTGCTCAAGACGATGTGCGAGCAGGTCTCGGTGATCGCACACGCCGACATCGTCAGCGTGTACGTGCGCGAGCAGGGCAAGGACGGGGACTATCTGGTGATGCGCGCGAACGTGGGCTTCCCCAGCTCGGCCGTGGGCCACGTGCGCTTGCGCATGGGCGAAGGCATCACGGGCACGGCCGCCGAGGTCATGCGTCCGATCTCGGCCTCCGTCGCGGCCGAGGACAGTCACTACAAGCACATCCCTGAGCTGGGCGAGGAACGCTACCCGAGCTTTCTGGCGATCCCGCTCATGGTACGCGGCGCAGTGGCAGGCGTGCTCGTGCTGCAACGCAGCGAGGCCAACGCGTTTGCGAACACCGAGGTGGCGCTGGCCACCGCGCTCGCCACCACCTTCGCGCATGCGCTCGAGAGCGCGCGCAACGAGGCCGCCGAGCAGGCACCGCGTTCTGCGCGCCTTCTGGGCATGCCGCTGGTCAAGGGCGAGGTGCTCGGTCGCGCCGTCATGCTCGGTACGCTCGAGGCGATCCGCGAGCGCGCCTCGCACCTGGACGATCCGGCGACGCACGCGGAGCAAGCGTTCGAGGACATGGCCGGCATCGTGCGGCGCGCCGTGCGTAAGCTGGAACCGCAGCTCGCCGACAACGAGCTGCGCCGGCTGCGCTCCTACGCGCTCATGCTCGATGACCAACGCCTGCGCGACACGGTGTTCGAGCAATGTGGGCGGCTGGGTCTGGTGGCTGGCCTCAAGCAAGTGGCGCGCGAGTACGCCGTGGCCACCTACGCCACGGGCGAGCCCGATCCGCTGCTCGAAGAACGCGCGACCGAAGTCGAGAGCCTGTGTCTCTTGGTCGCGGTCTCGGCCTGCGAGTTCCCACTGCCCACCTCGGGCGCCGTGCTCGTGCTGGCCGAGAACCTGCCGGCGATGGTGGCGTTGCTGGTGGTCGGCCTCAAGGGCGCGGCGATCGTCAGCTCGGGCCACGTGGATCCGAACGGTCTGGGCGCGGCGGTCGCAAAAGCCGCAGAGATCCCCCTCTTGTCAGACGTGCCCGGCCTGTTCGCCTGGCTGCGCCCGGACGACACGGTGCTCGTCGACGCCAACAGCGGCGTGCTGCGTGTGAATCCACCGGCCACGCTGATCGCGCGTTATCGCCACGCCAAGTGAGCCCACGCAGCGCGGCCGGTGGGTTCACACGCTCCCCGACGCAGCCGTCAGATGCCACGCGACCGCAAGCGGATGACCTGACCCTTACCATGCGGCGGATCGATCGGCGGCAACGCAAAGAGCAGCTCTTCGATGGTGGGCAAAGCATGCAACACCGCCGACTCCACGTGCAGCTCGGAGAACGGGCCGGCGAACACTTCGATGATCTGGTAGATGTTCGCGAAGCCGCGCGCGATGTAGCCGTACTGCGCCTCGTGATGGACCGTGCGCACGTGCTCGCCGCGGTGCACGCGAGACAGCACGTTGGCGATCGCCAGCGCCGTGAGCACCCGATGGCGCACCGTCGACTCGTCGTGATCCGCGGTGACCAAGAGCGAGAGCAGGTCACCGGCGATGCGGTCGATGCCACGGCTGCGCAGCAGGGCGACCAGCGCGTCGGCGTCGTGCAGCGGCAATTGGTCGAGCGTCAGGCCGCGCGCACGCGCCGTGTGCAGGGCCTGCCCGATCTTCGCGAAGCTCTCGACGTCGACGAACTCACGCTCGGCGTCGGAGCTGCCCCAGAGCACCGGCGAGTTGCCATCGATCACCACCACAGCCACGGCACCGGTGCGCGCGCGCAGCGCCTCGAGCGCGTCGTCGAGCCTGCGCGCAGGCAGCGTGGTCCCGGTGCGCGGCAGCGGCGGCCCGTGGATCTCCGCCAGCGTGTGCGAGAAGGTGTCGGCCAGGCGATCGAGCTTGGCCTGCAGCACGTCGCGCTCCGCAGGCACCTGGTCGAACACGGCGACGATGCGCCAACCGCCACCGAGGTTCTTGAACACCAGCTCCGCAGCGTTCGGATCGCGCCCGCCCAGCTCGGCGCGAACATCGTCCGCTGCCAGCTCCTTTTGAACCAGCTCCAAGAACCTGCGGACCGCCGTGTCGGCCATGACCCTTTGCTCGTGTACCACAAGCGCCGCCCAGACGGCGAGCACCCAGCCGTTTTTCCGAGCGATTTCGCAGGCTCAGCCGCCGGGACAGGCATCGAGCGGCCGCTAGGAGCCTGTCGGAGTCCGACAGGCTCCTAGCCCGGCGTTTCCCGCAGCAGCACCCCGGCCGCCTCGAGGGCGTCGATCTCAGCCTCCCCGAGGGCCAGCCAGCGCCGCAGCACGTGGTGGTTGTGCTCTCCCTGATGCGGGGCCACCCCACGCACGCCGCTCTCGGCCTGCGAGAAGCGGTACGGCGTGCGCATGACCCGGCGGCTGCCACCAGCGCGATCGTCGATCGCAGTCAGCGACTGCCGCGCCGCGAGCGTGGGTGCGCTCAGCGCCTGGGCGGAGGTCAGCACGTCGCCCCAGGCCAGGTTCGCCTTGTCGAGCGCGGCGTAGAGCGAGGGGCGATCGGGAAACGCGCGCAGGTAGTCGGCGACCGCCTTGCGCCGTGCCTCGATCTTGGTGTGTAGCGAAGCTCCGGGCGGGGTTGGATCGGCAAGGCCGCAAACCGCGTTCAATTGTCGCCAAACCCAGCGGAAGTCCCCGGCCACCACTACGTGACCCGAGGCGACTTCCCAGATGTCGTTGACGATGCCGTGCGGCGGAGGCACCCCATCGAGCGCAAGGTGCACGTAGTCGTCGGTGGCCAGCATCGCGTCGAGCATGCCGATGTCCACGTGCTGGCCGCGGCCGGTGCGCTCGCGCAGATGCAATGCGGACAGCACGCCGATCGTGCCGTGCAGCGCCGCGTTCATGTCGGCGATCGAGACGCGCGGATCGACCGGTGGCGTGCCGTCGACGTGAGCCTGACGCTCGACGATGCCGGACTCGGCGTGCAGCACCGAGGCGTACGCCGGTCGCGGCGCCTGCGGGCCGGTCTGACCGAAGCCGCTGATCGACAACATGACGAGGCGCGGGTTGTCCTGCGCGAGCTGCGCATAGGCGAGGCCGTACTGCGCCATCACACCGGGACGGAAGTTCTCGACCAGCACGTCTGCGCGTGCAGCCAGCTGCTTGAGCAGCGCGGGCCCACCGGGCTGTCGAAGGTCGATGCAGATGGCCTCTTTGCCGACGTTTTGCTGCGTGTAGTAACCAGACAGTCCGGCGACGACCTTGCCCCAGTTGCGGGTGACGTCACCTTCGGGCGGCTCGACCTTCACCACCTCTGCGCCGAGATCGCAGAGCAGCCGACCGACGTAGGGGCCAGCGAGCACGCGCGACAGATCGAGCACGCGCAGACCTTCGAGTGGATAAGGTTTGTCACTCATCGGTGCTCACGCGGGCACAGCGGGCGCAGAGGCTCTCGCAACACCATCCATGGCCTCCGTCGTGGGCTGTATAGAACAAGCTCGAGGTGGGAGCTACAGGCGGCCGCGTAGTCGTGGGTCGGGTCGACGAGCTGCGTCGGAGGTGGTCGAGGGCGGTGCTTCGGGGGCGGCGGGGTGCGGGCGCGGGGACGGTCGGCTTGCAAGACTGTGCACTCATCGCAACGTGCCGGGGCGCTCGGGGTCGGCAAGTCGCTCTCGGGCTCGGAGAGCGTCCTCGGCACTACCGCCGCGGCTTCGCACGACGCACCTCGGGCCTGCGAAACGAGCCCGAGCGCGACCTGCCGACCCCGAGCGCTTCAATGTCATGGCGGAGTGAGCACGCGGCGCGACGTCGCAGCAAGCGTTGTCGTCTGACGCCGATGACACGGTGGCTCGCAGTGACTGCTGCCGATGCTCACGGTGAGACGTAGGTCACTCTGACATCGGCACGGCTACTGGAGCGTGTTGGGAGGGCGGGTCGCTCCCGGGCTCGTTTCGCAGGCCCGATGCGCCCGTTGCGAAGCCGTGGCGGTAGTGCCGAGGACACTCTCCCGAGCCTGGGAGCGACCCGCCCTCCCAACACGCCCCGGCAGGTTGCGATGAATGCACAACTTGCAAGTCGATCGTCCCGCGCCCAAGCCCCATCGCACAGCAGCCCATTCGCCTGGCTCGCTCGCAGCCAAGCCCCAGCTGACGCACTGCCCACGAGGCCATCGTGCGCAGGCAATCACCCGTGGATGCGCGCGAATTGGGCTGGGCCGGCGCGCTTCGGCATAGAATGGAGGGCCATGGCCGTCGACGACGCTGACCGCGCTGCTGCCGGGAGAACGCCTGCGGCCGCGCGCGTGGAGGCTCCGGCCAGCTGGCTTGCCTACGGCGTGGCGTGCGTCGGGCTCTTGCTCGCCGGCCTCTACCCGATCGCGAACCCGGATGTTTTCGGGCACCTCGCGCAGGGCCGACAGATCGCGCTGTTGGGCCATGTGCCACTGCACGACAGCTTCTCCTTCTGGAAGCCACAGCCCGCGCCCTGGCACAACTACGAGTGGTTGAGCGACCTGTGCACGTATCGACTGTACGCCGCGTGGGGCTTCGATGCGCTGCTCGGGTGCAAGTGTCTCTTGCTCGTGCTGGCGGCGGCGCTGCTGGTGAAGCTCGCTCAACTGCTCGGCGGCGCGCGTGCGGCGCTCGCATGCAGCGTTCTGCTTCTGTTCGCGATCCCCGCCGCACGCTTTCGCTTGAGCGAGCGCCCGCAGATCGTGGCGCTGCCGCTGGGCGCTTTGTACATGATCGGGCTCTCGTACTTGCTGCGCAGCTGGGGCAGCGGCAAGCGCGGAGTCGATGCAGCATGCATCGGTGGCCTCGCCCTCGCGCACGTACTGTGGGTGAACTTGCACGGCAGCCATCTCTTGGGTCTGACGCTCACTGGCCTGCACCTCGGCACCGGTATCGCGCTGCGCACGGGCCGCGCCCGGCTCACCGCGGTGCTCTTTCTACAACTGCTGGCCTCGTGCGTTTCCCCTTATGGCCCGGCGATCCTGTTCGACGCTCTCACGCACGTGCTCAACCCCGTGTTCCGCGAGTTGGTCCCCGAGTGGGCCGCGTGGCACGGCGGCGACCCGCTGTGGCTCCTGCTCGCGCCCCTGCTGCAAACGCTGCTGCTGGCCGCATGTGCCCGAGCTCTCTGGCAACACAGCGTTGCAGGCCGCGCGTTGCTCGTGTCGAGCGCAGTGCTCGCGCTGATGGCCTTTCGCTCGCTGCGCTTCGTGGGCGAGTACCTGCTCTTGTCGGCCCCGGCGCTCGCGCTCGGTCTCACGCAGGCGCTGCGTGGGGTCGCGCCACACACGCTGCGCATGAGCCTTGGCGCAGCCCTGGGCGCTGCCGCGTTGGCCGTACCCTGGGCTGCGATGCAGCTGCCCCCTCACATGGGCATCGGTCATGGCACGCGCTTGCAAAACCTGCCCGCGGCCAGCGGCCAGTGGCTGGCCGAGCACCTGCCCCAGCCGCGCGTGCTGTCGACCTTCGAAGACTCCTGGTTCCTGCTCTTCGCAGTACCCGGCGCGCGTGTGCTCTCGGATGGTCGAGTGCCGTTCTACGGCCCCGAGCACGCGCTACGCATGCGCCTGGCGTTTGCCGACGCCACGGTGCTGCGCCGCGTGCTCGAGGAATACCGAGTCGACACCGTCGTGGTGCGTTACACGTTCGCCCCGCATCGCCTGATGCTGCAGACCCTGCAAGCGCTGCCGCAGTGGACGCTCGTCAGCCTCGAGGATCGCTACGCCGTGTTCGTGCGCAGCGAGCTGCGCCTGCACGACGGCAGCCTACCGCATGCGCTGGCGCTCTGGCCGGGCTACGAAACCACGTGGCTACTCGACGCCGATGCGCAAGAGGCCAATGCGATCCTCGCGGAGCTGTCGCGACTGCCGACGCACGACAACACGCGTGGTTACCAGGGCTGGGTGCGTGCGCTGCTCGCTCTGCGCACCCAGCTGCGCGCCGGGCCGAACGACGGCTTGCGACCACCGGCCAACGCAAGCGAACGCGCGCAGCTGCAGCGTGCGCTCTTTGGGCTCGAGCGCGCGGCTCAGGGCGCCGAGGGTGTGCCCACGGTCCATGCATACCATGCGCTGGTCGCAACGCAGCTATGCCTGCTGGGCGAAGCCGAGGCTGCGCTTGCGATCGCGCGCGAGGAAGGGGAATCGCGCGAGACCTTGCTCACGGCTCAGGAGCTCGCGTTGCGGCGGGGCGACCGCCGCAGTGTCCAGGACTTCGTCGCACGCGCCGCGCAACTGCCGGGCGCCGAGCACGACGCGTGGCTGCAAGCGCTGCAGCACGACCTACTGACTCCTGCGCGCTGCCGGTGAACGCCACACAGCGCAGCTACGCGCCCCGCGCCGTTACGCCCAGGCAGTTACCCGTGCCGGCGCTGCACGCCAGCACAACCCAAGCAGCGCCGTGGAGCCTCACTTCGATTTGACCGCGAACTGCAGCGGCTTACCGTCGAACGCCGCCTGCACCTGCGGAATGATCTTGATGTCGCGCTTGGCCACTTGCTCGCGCAAGCTCTCGAGCGTGTTGCGCGGCCAGCCCTTCTGGAAGAAGTTCACCAGCCACTTGGCGACCGAACCCTTGGGATCGCCGTGCATCTCGGCCGTGACCTGCGTCTTTCGGCCATGGTCGATCGACTTGAGCTTCCAGTAGCCACGCAACTCGCCGCGCACGTAGCTCGTGCGCGGTGCAGCCGGGTCGGTGGTAGGCTCCATGCTGAGCGTGAAGGTCTGTTGCTGGAGATCCAGCTCGATCTTGCCGCGACACACGAAGTCACGGTCCTTCAGGATCACCGGCGGCGTGCCGACGTGATCGTACTCGATGAACTCGAGCGGGCCGAGCATACGGATCACGCGCACTTCCTCGAGACTGTCGATCCACTCGGACGCGCGGCTGTAGTCGAGCAGCACGCTCGCCACACGCGCGATCGGCGCAGCCACGATGCCCTCGCCGAGCAGCGCGATGATCGGGCTACCAGGCACTTCGCGCTTGTACGTGGTGATGCCGTCCTCGGAGCTGGTCCTGACCCACGGCTTGTCCACCGCGGGCTTGTCCACCGCGGGCTTCGCCACCGCGGGCTTGGCAACCACATGCATGTCGCTCGGCGTGTCGGGCGTAGCCACGGGAGGATCCGCGAGCGCGGCGGTCGCGAGCCCCAGTGTCGCAACCCCCAGCAGCCACGCCGCTGGCCGATACGCGTGACGCGTTTGGCTCATCTTCCCATCACCCCGCAACAAGCGCAGACACGCCCGCAAGAAAACATGCGGGCCTGCGTGCGTCAAGCGAACGTCAGCGAACGTCAGCGAACGTCAGCTCGACGACGGCGGTGCGCTTACTGCAAGCGGTAGGGGAACTTCACCGCGAATGAAGCCTTCGAGAAGCGCGGGAACTTCGCCGCGCGCACGGCGCGCGCGATGCACGAGCCCACGGGCCCCGTGATGCCGTCGACGTTTGCGCTGGTCACGCGGCCGGTCGAGCCGGCCACCTGGATCTGCACGTTCGCCGTGCCCTCTTGACCGTTGGCGCAAGCTTGCACGGCGGACTCCACGCCGCGCATCGCAGAGAGCGTCTCGTCGCGCGAGGGCGACTCGGGCAGATCCTCGGCCACGGCCGCAGCCGGGGACACCTTCTTCTCGACCGCTCCATCGATCAGCTCGTCGATCGAGCGGCTCTTGGCCGGCTGCTTCGCGGGCTTGGCGCCCAGCAGATCGTCAGCCTCGCCGGAGCTCTCCTTGGCCGAGGTCTCGGCCTTGGGCTCGTCCTTTGCGTGCGCCGCTTCGGCCTTGGCCGGCTTCGCGTCGCTGCCCTTGTCGGCGAGCATGACGTCGTCGAGCGACGGTGGCGTGGACGCCTTGTCCTTGTCTTTGTCCTTCGCCTTCTCTTCGGGCGCGGTCGTCTTCTTTTCTTCGCCCGTGCTGCGCGCGCCGCGCACGCGACGCTTGTTCGCCACACCCTTGGCATCGGCGGTCTTGGCGTCGGCGGTCTTGGCGTCGTGCGGCTGGGCAGGCTCGGCCACCGGGGGCTCCGGCTCGGCCTTCTCTTCGGCGATCGTCGGCGCGATCGCGACGGGCTCGGCGAGCTCGGCCACGGGCTGCGCCGCCGCAGGCTGCGCAGGCAGCGCAGTGGCTGCCGCCGTTGGCTGCATCGCGCTCGCGACCGGCGCAACCACAGGTGTGGCCTGGCGGTGCGTGAGCACGATCGCCGCGAACGCCGCCGCGGCCACGAGACCAAACCCACCGAAGATGGCGAGCGGTAACGCGTTGTTGCTGGCGCGCGACGTCGCCACCGGAGCCAAGCTATCGATGCGATTGAACGCACCGCTCGGCTGCAAGAGCACGCGTGACTCCTCGCCCTGGCTGTACTCGAGAGGCTGCGCGCTGCGCATGCTCGGCATGGCCGGCGGAATGCTCGGCGCCTGCCGTGCGAGCGAGGCCAGCGCACGGATGTCGATCAGCCCCGAGCCCTCGCCGACCGCGTAGCCCGGCGGCTGCAAGCCGAGTGCTGCGGCTGGCTGACTGCCGCGCGACGCGACCTGCTGAAGGTTCTTCGTGGAGAAGAGCACCGAGTCTTCGTGACGTTCACCCGCGAACGCTTGTGCAGCGCTGACGCGCGGCGAAGACGCATGGGCCGCCTGCTGCACGCCCGGTGCCGACGACGGCGAACGCAGCCGCGGTTCGGAAGCGGCGCGCAGCGCTGGCGGGCTGGCGTTCGAGGCTGCGAAGTTCGGGCGCGAACGCGAAGCCGGCGCTTGGCTCGGACGAGCAGGCGTCACGCTCACGCGCGAGGCGGGCGAACGGCTCGGGCTGGCTCCCCGCAGCTGCGGGGAGCTGTGCGCAGCGGCCAAGCTGGGCTGCGAGACCGGCGTCTGGGCGGCCCGCGCGGGCGAGACACTCACGCGCGGGCGAGACACCGGCCGGACCGGCTCGGGCTGTGCGTCGGGCTCGGACGAGTCAGTAGCGCCACCCTCGAACATGCGCGTCGGGCCGTCGTCCTCGGCGGGGATTTGGGGCGGCGCGGGCAGACTCTCTGGGCCGCCCGCCGCCTGCACCAATTCGTTGCAGGTGCGCGCCTCGATCCAGCCCGAGAAGCTCTCGCGCCACACGTAGGCCTCCCAGCCGCCGGGCGTCGTGGTGAGCCAGCTCAGCAACTCGGGTTGCCCGAACGGACCGAAGTTCTCGCCTTCGACGCTGACGTGCCACTCGATCCCGGTCGGCATCGCCGCGGTGGCGTCGCCTGCGGCGACCGCGTCGACCGCCACGCTCTCGCCGTGGATCAGCACCATCGAGCCGCAGCGCTTGCAGCGGATCTTCAGCTTGCGGCCCGCGACGCGCTCATCGGGGATCTGGTACTTGGCGTGACAGCTCTCGCAAACGATTTTCATCGTAGTCGGTCCTTTCCGATGAACAGCAGGAACGGAGTGACAACCCCGACTGACTCAGTCGCAACCCTGGTAGAACTTCGAATCTGGGGACTGTACCCTTTTTTCGCACACGGCACTAGGGGGCCCTGCATGGTGCGACGTCGGACAGCGCAAACTTAGCACGGTCTGGCCAGTGCGCTCGCGAGCAGATTGTGCGTGGAAGAACATTCATGAGTATTTACAAATGGTTAAGCTCGCACCATGGAGCCTTCCGAACGAGCTGCACAGCGCTGCGAACGCTGCGCAAGTTAAGGACAAGCCCGCGGCGTGGGCAGCGCCCGGGCCCTGCGTCGACCATCACCTCGGAGCGTCACGACGTGCGCTGCGGACCAGTTGCGCAGCGAGCAGACGCTGCTGGTCAACGTGAATGGCTTGTTGCACGAGTAACCGTCTTGAACGCGGCAGTCGGCGTCGCGCGTGCACACTCGCATGCATGCTGGCACCGGTGGGAAGGTCGCGAAACGAGCGGGTGTCGGCTCACTTGCATCTGGTTCACGACGTGACCAGGCCAACCGGCGCAAGAGAGCGCACGCCTCACGCCACCGTCAGCCACCGACCTTCGCCAGGAACTCGTCGGCGGCGCTGAGGTTCTCGTCCAGGGACTTGGCCTTGCGTGCCCAGTGCTGTGCGCGGTGACTGTCGCCGCGCGCGTAGGCGATCTCCGCCTGCTTGAGGAAGGCGAGCGCACGCGTGATGGGCTTGGGATCTTCCATCATGGTGAGCGTGCGCAGCGCCTTCATCGCAGTGTCGTAGTCCTCGATCAACATCGAGACCTCGACGAGCTCGGACGCCACCTCACCACTCTTGCGGTCGGTGTCGAGCGCGGTGTTCAGCCACTTGAGCTGCGACGCACGATCACCGCGCAGCGCGCAGATGCGCCCCATGCGCACCTGGAACTGCGCGAGCTCCGGCGAGCGCCTGCGTTTGTGCGCGTTCATGGCTTGATCGACGATCGCCGTGGCTTCTTCAGTGCGGCCGAGGCGAATCTGGATGTCCACCAGGAGCAGACGCGTGCGGTCGTCGTCGGGCGCAAGCTCCATGGCCTGACCGAGCGGCGCCGTCGCGGCCTCCGGCGCATCGACGTCGAGGTAGAGCTGCGCGGCACGCAACAAGAGCGCGACCTTGTTGCCCACGTCGGACTCGAGCTCGGCGTCGCCCAGAAGGAGCGCCGCAAGCTCGCGCTGCTGGCCGAGCCTCTCGAAAAGCGCACGCAGCCGATCACGAATGGGCTTGGCGTCGGGCTCCTGTCGATGCACCTGCAACAGGCCCGCGAGCGCGTCCTGCGCGCGTCCGAGCTGCTCGTAGGCCTCCGACAGTCCGATCGCGGCGTCGATGCGCGCGGCGTTCTGATCGATGCTGATGAGCTGCGCGCACGTCTGCGCGACAGCCTGCCAGCGGCCGGCTGCGGTGTCTCGTGCACGCAGCTCGCGCAGCACCTCGATGTCCGACGGATCGCGCTGGGCCCAGGCGGCGAGCACCTCGCGCGCACGCTCGGCGTGACCCGCTGCGTCGAGCACGCGTACCAGGCGCAAGCTCGCCGAGCGCTCGGTGGTGAAGTCCGAGGCGTCGCGGGCCTGACAGCGCAGTGCATCGAGCGCTGCCATCAAACTCGGCGCGACTTCTGCCTGGGAGATCGAGTAGGCCTCGTCGAGATCGGCGGCTGCATCGGAGAAACGCGTCACACTCGACAAGAGATCGGCGCGCACGCGCAAGAGGTCGACCCGACCCGTGTCGCGCTGCGTGTGTCCGTCGACCAGACGCGAGACATCGGCGATCGCGGTATCGTGCTGGCCGGCGGCCGCGAGGTTGCGCGCCAGCTCGGCCAAGAGCGACAGATCCTCCGGCACGATCTGCAGCGCCAGCCGCAGCGCGTGCGCCGAGCCCTCGACGTCCGCGAGCTTGTCACGGTACAGCGTGGCCGCGTTCTTCAGCCGCGCGACCGCCACCATGCTGATACCCAGGCGCTGCGCTTCCGCCACCATGAGCTGCGCCAGCGGCAACCACAATTCGTTGTCGGCATAGAACGACTCCAGCCGATCGCGCAGGCCATCGTGCTCCGGCTGCGCGCGGTAGCCAAGCTCCAGGGCGTGTTGCAGCTGCGCCTTCTCGGAGAGCCCGGCCCAGATCTCGGCCAGCTGCAGGGCGAGCTCGGCCGCCGCGGCGCCGGACTCGCTCGCGAGCAAGCGCTGCATCAGCTCCGCACGCTCGCGCCGGTCCGCATCCTCTGGCAAGCGCTCGAGCAGGGCCGCGAGCAGCCCGCTGTGCTCGGGCTCCCACTCCAGCGCTGCTCGGTAGGCGTCGCACGCATCGGCGGGATGGGCTGCACCGTAGAGCTGACCGACGCGCAGGCCGAGCTCCGTGATGATCGGCACATTGCGCTCGTCACGAGCACGGTCGAACTGGCGTTTCAAGATCTCGGCGAGCGCATCCTTCATGCCATGGCGCTGGTAGATGCCGACGAGGCGGTCGGTGGCCTCGAGGTTGGTCGCGTCTTCCTCGAGCAACTGCTCGAGGACCGGAATCGCGTCCTTGTCCTTGCGCACGACTTCCACCAGGAACTTCGCATGCGCGAGGTACAGCAATGCCCGGTCCTCGACCGGCAACAGCGCCTGCAACGTATGCGCTACGAGCGCCTCGAAGCGCTTGCGATCCTTCAGCTTGATCAGCACGGCGAGCAGTGGCTCCCACAGGCTGCGGTCGCTCGGGTCGTTATCGAGCAGCGTGCCGTAGGTCTGCGCGGCAACCTCCAGATCCCCGCCTGGGCCAGCCGCCAGCTCGGCCAGCTCTCGGCCGAGCGTGGCCCTTTCCGCTTCGGAAGCCACAGACAGCGCTTGCTGCAGGTGAGCGAGGGCACCCCGTACGTCACCTGCCTGCAGCCGACACTCGGCGAGGCCCGAGAACACCCAGGTCGTGTCGGCGGCAGTCTTGCTCGCGCGTGCGAGCGCAGCCGCGCGTGTCAGCAGCGCCTCGGCGCGCGCCACCTCGCCGATGCGCAGCGCCAGATCGATGCCCTCACGGGTGTCGTCGACCTGCGCATCGGCGCGCTGGCTGCGTCGTTCGAGGAAGGTCAAGAGCATGAGATCGTCGCGTGACAGGCGCGCGACTTGCTCGTACGCCGCGAGCACGCCCGCGTGATCGGCCGAGAGCTCGAGCGCTCGCGTCAGGCACGCCTTGGCGCGCGCGTAGTCGGGGCTCTGCGCCAGCGCCAGCTTGAGCGACTGCACGCCGGCATCGAGCGTCTGCGCGTCGGCCAGCTCCAGCTCGGCGAGCAAGAAACGCGCTTCGTCACGCTCACGTTGCTCGGCCTGGCTGTCGTCGAGCTCGGCGATGCGCGCGAGCACACGACGTTGCTCGGCGCGATCGCCGCGAGCACCCGCCACCTGGGCCATCGCCAGCCACGCCTCGACCACGCACTCGCCGGAGCCCTCGACCCGTGCGAACAAACCCGCGGCACGGTCCAGGTCGCCCAGCTGCTCGGCGATCACGCGACCCAGGCGCAAGGTGAGCTGCGCTGCCTGGCGCGAGCTCTGCGGGGTGCGCTTGCGTGTGGCCTCGTCGATCAGCGAGCTGACGGCATCGATGTAGCGCGAGATCTCGTCCATGCGCGCCGCGAGTGACGCGGTCGCGCGATGGACGGTATCGGAGCCCGGGTCGAGCTCGAGCGCTCGCAAGCGGGTCTCGAGCGCCTCGCTCTTCTTGTCGAGATCCTTCTCGAGCACGTCCGCCTTGGCCGAGAGCAGCTCGGCGAGCAGCTCCGTCTCGCGGGCGAGCGAGATGCGTGCGTCGAGCACGCGCAAGAGCAAGTCGACATCGCCGCGCGCGCGCAGCACGTTCGTGAAGCGCCGCGCCTCGGTCTCGCTCTGCGTCGCACCTTCCATCGCCGACGCCAAGAGCTCGTCGGCTTGCTCCTTCTGGCCGCGCGCCACGGCAATGCGATACAGCTCGAAGAACACTTCGCTCGAGCCCAGGGCGTGGACATCGTCGCTCTTCTGCCGGCGCACCACGAGCAGAAGGCCGCGGTACGCGCGCTCTGCGCGATCGAGATCGCCTTGATCACGTGCCAGGCGCGCGAGCATGTGCAAGGCCGCCTGATGCGCGAGGTCCATCTTCGTGGCCTGGTCGAGCTCGAGCAGCGCTTCTTCGGTGGCGCCCGCCGACTCCGCGACGCGCGCCAACTGATAGTGCAGGTCGGCACGCTCCGGCGAGCGCCGACGGCCGAAGGCATCGATCAGACCCTTGAGCTGCGCGCGAGCTTCGTCGAAGCGACCGGCCACCCGCAGACCTTCGGCAAGCATCGCGCGCAGGCGAGTGTCCTCCGGCGCGATTTGGACCGCGCGCGAAAGCACGGGTATCGAGCGATCGGGCGCGCCCAGCTGCTCGTAGTACAGGTCGGCCGCTTCGCGCAGGTATGCGAGGCGCCGCTCGGCCTGCGTGACGAACTCTGCGCCCTGTGCAAGCAGCCGCGCGAGCAGCTCGTGCTGGCCCTCTTGCCGGTACAGCTGCGCGAGCAGGTCCCGCGCTTCGTCGACCGCTGGCTCCTGTGCCAGTGCTTGCTCCAGACAGCCACGTGCCCGAGCCGTCTGACCTGCCTCGATGTGCGCGCGCGCCAGATCCACGGCGGTGATGGCGCGTGTATCGGGCGGCGCCGTGCCCAGACGGATCTCGAGCCACTCGGCGGCACCCGCGTGATCGCCAAGCGAGGTGAGCAGGCGTGCCAGGGCTTCGCTGGCGTCGCCGTACGGTTCGAGCGTGTGCAGCTCGCGGTAGGCCGCCATCGCGCCTATCACGTCGTGCAGCTCGCGCTCGCGCAGCTTCGCGAGCTCGCGCCACAGCCAGGCCGCGTCCTGGCTGCGACCCTGCTCGCCAAGCGCACGCGCCTGTGCCTCGAACACGGTAGCCAGCTGCGCAAAGCGCCCCTGCCCGCGCAGCAAGCTCGAGATGGCTTCGAGCGAGGGCTTGTGGCCGGGACGTTCGGCGAGATTCGCCTCGAGCGACGCCACGCGGTCGCCGCGCGCCTCCATTTCACCGAGCAAACGCGCGAGCTCCAGGCGCAGGGACAGGCGACGATCGACCGATATGTCCAGATCGAGCTCGTGCCGACGCAACATCAACAGCTCCGGCAGGCGATCAGCCTGCGCGTAGAGCTCGGCGAGCGCCTCGATGGCGCGGGCGTCGCGCGGATCACGCGCGAGGATGTCGCGGTAAAGCGCGATGGCGCGCGGCGCATCGGACAGCGGCCCGCGCGCGAGCTCCGCCGCGCGCTGACGCATGCCCAGCGTCGTTTCGGCGTCGAACGGCAAGCTCGACGCGTCCACCAGCAGCTCGAGTGCGGCTGCTGGCTCGCCCTGCCTCATGTGCAGCTCACTCAGGTGCTCCACAGCCCAGGCTGCGCTCGGCTGCGGCTCGTGCGAACCCGCGGCCTTGCGCCCACGCCTCCAGAGCGGCAGCGCGCGTGCGTACAGCGCTTCGAGCAAGTCGCGACCGCGAGCGTTGTCACGCAGACGATCGATCGCCACCTCTGCCGCTTCGCGCAGCGGATCCAGGTTGTCGCGATCCAGCTCTGCGAGCTTGTGCAAGGTGTCGAGCAATGCCACCGAAGGCGTCGCGCGCTGCAACTCGGCAAGCGCCGACAGCGATGGCCGGTGCGTGGGATCGGCCTGCACCGCGCGCAGCAAGGCTGCTTCTGCGCCCTTTTCGTCCTTGCAGCGCTCATGCAGCAGCAGCGCCACGCGCGCGTGCAGATCGCGCGCAACGCTCGGCGAGATGGCGTCCGCCGCGAAGCTCACGGCCTTGGTCAGCGCGTCGCACAAGAGCTCCCAGCTCTGACTCTCGAGCGCGGCCTCTTCAATCGCAGCCAGCAACGTGGGCGGCAGACCCGCGCTGCTGGCTGCGCAACCCAGCACCTGCGCGGCGGCCACGTCCCAACGACCGAGCGTGGCGGCCAAGCGCGCCGCGGCGGATGCGAACTCGAGCCTATCCGGCGTGATCTTCGCGGCCTGCGTAAAGGCCACGAGCGCGCCTTCCCGATCACCGACGCGAGTTTCGAGCGTGACGCCCTCGTCGTAGCGCAGCTCGGCCACGCGCGGCGTGAGGCGCGCAAAGGTGGCGATGGTCTCGCGATACGACGCGACCGCCGCATCCCAGCGGCCGAGCTCGAGCGCGAGGCGTCGGATCTCGCGCTCCGTCGCGCGGTTGTCGGGCGTCAGCGTGAAGGCGCGCCGGTAACACTCGAGCGCGCTCGATTGATCCTTCGCGCGCTCCTCGTAGAGCTTCGCGGCCTCGACGAGCACGCTTGCCCGCTCGGCGGGTGCGTTCAGCGCGATCAGGCGCTGTTCGAGCACCGACAGCGTGTTTCGCCACTCGTCGGTCTGCGCATACGCAGCCGCCAGCGACTCGACCGCGAGCGCCCGACATTTCTCGTCGGCGAGCAGCGCGCGCTGCCCGTCGCGTGCCCGCGCGTGCGAGGCGTCGACCTGGAGCGCCACACGATAACGCTTCACGGCTTCTTCAGGCTTACCGAGGCGCTCGCGGTATGCGTCGCCCAGCTGCGTTTGCAGCTCGGTGAAGCGGACCACCTCACCCGCTGCAGCTTGGCTCAACACTTCGGCGAGCTCGGGCCAGCGCTCGGCACGGCTGAGCAGCTCCGTGAGCGCGTTGACGGCTTCGGCGTCCTCGCCGTACTGGGCACGCACCTGTCGCCACGTGTCGATCGCGGCACCGAGATCTTGCAGCTTGTCGGCACAGATCTTCGCCAGCCACACCAGGTCGCTGCGTCGCTGGTGCGCGGCGGCCGGTGCAGCAGCACGCTGACGCAACAACTTGGCCAGACCCGCGTGGTCCTCGTCACGCGCGGCCGCCTGGATCAGCGCTTCGAGCGCCTCGATGTCGCTGCTGTCGTCGCCCACTCTCGAACGCCAGGCCTGACGCGCGCGCTCCTTGTCGCCGAGCTTGTCGGCCAGCTGCGCGATCTTGCCCAGCATGCCCCGACGCACGGCCTCGACCGGCTCCAGCTCGCTCATGCGCGACAGCACGTCGAGCGTCTCGCGCTCGCGTTCGGTTTGCTCGAGCAGTTTCACCAGGCATCGACCGGCCGCGACCGTGGCGGCTACACCGGCGCCCGCTTCGAACACGCGCTTGTAGAGCTCGATCGCCGGTTCGATCTGGCCGAGCGATTCCTCGCGCAGGCGCGCGGCTTCGGCCAAGAGCTCCACACGCGTGGCCGGCTCCGAACAGGCAGCCGCGGCTTCCACCAGCGCAGTCGCATAGCGCTCGAAGTCGCGCGTGCGCTCGGCGAGCGCCCGCAGTGCGTCGCGCTCCTTGGGCATCGGCTCGATCACGAGCAGCGCGGCCTGGTGCTGCATCGCCCGCGCCTCTTCGCGCAGGTCGAGCCAGCGTTCCACCAGCTCGCGCAAGAGCGAGCGGCGCTCCGCGTCGGTCGCAAACGACAGGCCGCGCTCCAGGACGGAGACCACATCGCGCGGCTTCTGCCGTTTGATGAAGTAGTCCTTGAGCAAGCTCAGCGCTCTTCGGCGCTGCTCCGGAGCGGCCGCGTCGGCCGCAAGCACCTTTTCGAGCAGATCGAACGCCGGCTTGTACTCGGGGGCGTCCTTGAGCACGAGCTCGATCTGTGCCAACGCCGCGGCGTGGTCGTGCAGCGAGTCCAGCTGACACGCGGCCATGCGCAGCCGCGTGTCGCGCTGCTGCTTGGCCGGCTGCATGTCGATGCGCGAGCCCCACAGTTCGATCAGATCCTTCCAACGACCCTGGCGCTCCAGCAAGCGCTCGAGCGACGCAGCCAACGCTGCGTTGTCGGGATCGAGCGCGAAGAGCTGGCTCATGTAACCGATCGCGCGATCCGGAGCGGCAGCAAAGTCCTTGGCGGCCTGCGCGGCTTCGTCGAGCAGCTTCATGCGGCGCGCGGTGTTGTCGGCACGATCGATCGCGCGGTCGTACGCGGCGAGCAGGTCGTCCCAGCGCTCCGCGACGGTCAACGCCACGGTCATGCGCTCGAACGCCCACTGCGCGCCCGGGTCGATGTCGAGCACGCGCGCAAGCAGCTGCGGCAGCTCGACCGAGTCTTCGCCGTACCAGGCTTCGTAGAAGCGCACCGCGCGCTGACCGACGTCGACGGCGAGCGCCGCGCCGAGATCTTTCTTCGCGAGCACGTCGTGGAACAGCGCGCGCACGTCACTCGGACGCTGCGCGCTGTCGACGAGCTCTTCGACGAGCTCCCAGTGCGCGGCCTTGGCGGGCTCGCGTTTGGCGGCGTCGATGGCAGTGCTCAGCGCGTCGGCTGGCGCAGGTGTGGAGGCTCGCTCTTGGTCGGGCATGGGCTCCTCGGAAGCGATGGCCGCGCTGCGTCGCGCAACCCACGCGGCAAACGCTAAGGTCGCGTAAACGCAGGACGAAAAACGAGTATACGCAGGCGATTACCAAGGATCCATCGAAGATCCGAGCTGCGAGCACGCGCGTGTGCCGACGAGCATACAAGCGCGCACTGCCCTCGGTTCACCGGGTCAGGTAAGCCACGCGCGCACAGCGCCTACCAAGCGAAGACACCGCCGCACGTTCGCGTCCGCGCACCAGTCGCTCGAGGGCAGCCACCGGTGCTCGCGCTCGGACTGAACGAGACCGAAAGCGTGCACGCAAGGCTTGCGTTCACGCGAATGCGAGCGACCGCGCCGCCACCACACCACCCCACCGGCCGCGCCGTGGGTTCCGCCCGAACAGAAGGCGACGCCGCCGCTGCATGCGCCATCGACGCCGCCAGTCGCTGGCAGCGAGGCCGACCCGCCATCGCCGCCGTGGCCACCACCGAGCTTGCCCACGCCCCCGCTCGCGGGAGCGCCGTTGGCCTGCGCGCCGTCGATCCCGGTCAAGCCGTTGTTGGCGTTGGACGCGTTGCCACTGGCGCCGCTGCCGCCGTTGGCTGCAACGAAGCCGCCGCTCGCGATACTGAGCTGCTCGCAGGATCGCCGACGCACCGGCTCTTGCGGAGGCGTGCGACGGCTGGGGCGACGGCTGGGGCGACGCGAAAGGAAAGCTGAACGTCGTGCCGTCAGCGCTACGCACGTGAGCACCGGTCGCGATGATCCGGAAGCGTGTAGCGAGCCGCAGAGCGCATGGCTCGCTCACGCTGGGTGTAGGAAAATCTCTTCGTGTGCTGCCTCGCCGTGACCGCCGCACGCTTCGGTATCGTCGTGCATGGGGTCACGCTGATGTCGAGCCACCCGCACCTCGTAGTCACCGATGCGCGCGGCGTGCCACAGCTTTCCCAGCTTCATCGCTCGTATGAGGCCATCCGACTGCCTGCCTGGTCGCACTGCCCGTCTTTGGCGCCCCTCAAGGGGAGAAGCAGTCAGGGCTCGCAAGACCTCCACCATCCGCCGCGTCGGTTCCCGACCCGACTATGCTCCAACGTCAGCCCCATATTATTGATAATATTGGCGATTCGGGTTTGGCTGACCGCGTGATCCGTGTGTACTCCGAATGTCGTCGAACGGCGACATTGGCACCTTGTCGTCGAACGGCGACACGTCGGAATTGAGATCAGGATGCGCGTACGAACCCCTCAAGACATCGGCCTGACGATTCGCGAGCGTCGGATCGAGCTCGGCATGGATCAGACGGAGCTCGCGCAACGCGTCGGCGTAAGCCGCCAGTGGCTCGTGGAGATCGAGCGAGGCAAGCCGCGCGCTGAGATCGGCCTCGTGCTCCGAACGCTCCGCGAGCTCGACCTCGATATCTGGGTCGGGGACGTGCCGGCACCGGACACCCACCCTGCCGACTCGATCGATCTGAATCGCATCATCGACCGGGCGCGAGGCACGGACGATGACGACTAGAGAGCTCACGGTCCTCCTCTACGGCGCACCGATCGGCACCTTGCGCTGCGATCGGCAGGCGAAGCTCACCTTCGTGTACGCCGACAAGGCTCGATCTGCGCGCAACGCGGTCCCGCTTTCGCTCTCGCTGCCGCTGGCACGACGCGAGCATGGACACGACGCCGTGGATGCGTTCCTGTGGGGGCTCCTGCCCGACAATGAGAACGTCCTTGCTCGCTGGGGGCGCGAGTTTCACGTCTCGTCGCGCAACCCCTTCGCGCTGCTCGCCCACGTCGGAGAAGACTGTGCTGGCGCGTACAGATTGTACCTCCCGACCGCGCGGGCGAGATCGAAGGGCCCGGTCCCGTGCGAGTCGCTTGGCTCAGCGAGTCCGAAGTCGCCGAGCGGCTCCACACACTGCGTAGCGACGAGACTGCCTGGAGCCGCGCCGACGACGAAGGACGCTTCAGCCTCGCAGGCGCACAGCCCAAGATTGCGCTGTTCCACGATGGCGAGCGTTGGGGCATCCCGATCGGACGCACGCCGACCACGCACATCCTCAAACCACCCACGGGCGTGTTCGACGGCCAGCTCGAGAACGAGCACTTCTGTTTGCACCTTGCGCGCAAACTGGGGTTGCCAGTCGCGAGCTCCAGGATCATGCGCTTCGAGAACGAAACGGCCATCGTCGTCGAGCGTTACGATCGCGTGCGCATGACCCCCGCCATGGCTGCAGCCATGGCGGCGACAGCAGCGGAGGCTGCCGCGCGTGCGGCTGGGCTCGCAGAGCTCGGCAAGAGGCAGCCCGTGCTCAGGCCGCATCAGGAGGATATGTGCCAAGCGCTCGCTGTGCGACCCCAGTCGAAATACCAACACGAAGGCGGACCGTCACCGGAGCAGATTGCGGACCTGCTGCGTGATCACTCCGACGAGCCGAGCCAAGACCTGAACACCTTCGTGGGGGCGCTATTGCTAAGCTGGTTGATCGGCGGCAGCGACGGTCATGCCAAGAACTACTCCCTGTTGCATGGCGCAGGCGGACGCGTGCGGCTCGCCCCGCTCTACGACCTCGCAAGCGCATTGCCCTACCCCAGCCTCAACACCGCCAAGCTCAAGCTCGCCATGAAGCTCGGGAGCCACTACCGGCTGCGAGACATCGGCGCCACCGACCTGCGCAAGCTCGCCGCGGGCATCAGGACGAACCCCGACGCGGTGATCGAACGCGCACGCGAGATGTGCACGCGCACGCCCGAAGCCGCAAACGAGGTCGCGCACACCTGCAGACAAGACGGGCTCACCCACTCAATCTTCGCGCAGCTGGAGAGCGCGCTCGGGCAGCGCGCTGCGGACTGCGAACAGCGACTACGGTAGGGCGACCTCACCCAGGTTGGCGGCCGCCGACGGGCGGCGGCCGATTGCGCCGATGTTGACCTGCAACTACGCGGAATCTCGCCTGCCGGCTGTGGGCAAACCGCTTGCTCTGTCCCTGCGGCATGTCCTATCCCCGCCGTGTCGTGCCCGGCATGACCGTCATGATCACTCGTCGCACGTTGCGGGCTGTAGTCGGGTCGGGAGCCGGCGCGGTGGATGCTGGAGGTCTTGCGAGCCCTGGCCGTTTCTCCCCTTTTGGGCGAGTGTCCCGCTCGAGCGGACCGTCATCTCCGTTTCCGGCTCCCGCCACTTCGAAACTACGGGCGGTTTTCCCGCATACGGCTCACCGCGAAGGCGTCAGCCATGCGGGGTTATGGGTCCGTTCGGTTTGGTGCGCGCTGCCGCGTTGCCGTATGCAAGCCGGTAGTCTGCGAACAGACCCCATTGGCCGTACACAACCTCGTGGCTCCACCGCTGCCATCCGGATCAGACTTCGCCCGCTGGCCTATCCTTGCTCGAAGCTCCTGCAATGTAATCGTGGGCTTTATCATCCCGCGTGCCTTGCTTCTCCCTTCGAATGCCTCCGGCAGGGCCCCTTGGCTCCACGGGCATTACCCCGCTTCGTCGCTACTACGAGCCCATCCGTCAGACGCTGGCCTTCGACGCACTTCGTCTTTCGACTCGCGCGCCTACCTTGCTTCCGCGAGTTTTCTTCGCGGGGACAGCGCCCTTCCCTGTTTCCATCCATGGCCTTGCACACGTGCTGCCGTCCTTTGCCCCGCCGGGAGATGCCCACCGCAGATCGCTTCTCTATGGACACTGTTGCCTTCGCCGAACAGCCGACGGCTCGGCTCCCGAGGCTTCGTTTTTTCGAGGTCTCTACCGGACGTTCACTCGTCGTTGCGGCCCGTGTGCTCGCTCGCCCCGCCCAGCGGGGTTTTGTCGGTGAGCTTCACGCTTGCGCGTGTCACCCAAGCTATGCGGTTTCGATCTCTTACCGCTTCAGGACTTTCACCTTATGGACCCATGGATTCCTCCAGGCATCACGTCGGTATTAAGCATGTGCCCAGTCTGCCAGCCACCCCGCGCCGCGTCACCCGCCTGAGCAGCTACCCCTGGCGGCGGAAACAGCGGGTCTCGGTCACGCTGAACATCCCCGACGCCGTGCCGCGCTGCGCGGTGGGAAATAGCTCGGTCGACAGCGAGCGCGAGATGACGCGGCCGCCGGTCGCACAGAACACCATCGGCAGCAGCGAGCGCTACGGCACCCGCCGCGTCGCCCACCGACCAGCGTTAGCCGGTTAGCGGGCGGGAACTCAGCCGCACCTTTACGGCATAAAGCCCAAAGGCACTACCCTCACCCCCAAGACAGGCTTGCGTGCGTTGCGCCAGCGGCCGGTGGCCGCCCAAGAGGCTCATGGGGCGGTGGGGCCGCCCTTGCCAACGAACTGGTAGCTGCCGGAGCCGATCTTGTAGATCTGCCGGCCTGCCTCCGACCCGGCGAAGGTCGCGCCGTCGGCGACGACGTTCTTTGGATTCATGGCGGGAACGTACACGGTGGCCGTCGTGTTCGCCGGAATGGTGACCTTGAGGGTGAGATCGGTCGCCAGTGTCCAGTCACTGACGATGAGACCGCGCATGGTCTTGGTTTCGCCGTGCGCGGACGTCAAATCGCCGACGACCTCCGGACGAATGATGACGTTCGCGAATCCGGGCGCGTTCACGTCGGGGTTGATGCCGGCCAGGGCGCGGAAGAACCAGGTGGTGATGTCACCGAGGAAGATGTGATTCAGCGAGTTGTCGCCTTGCCAGTCCTCCCACAGCGTCGTCGCCCCTTTTCCGATCCAGTTTCCCCAACTCGGGTAGTCGGTCTTCGACGCGATTGTATAAAAGAGATCGGCGCGGCCGGCGTCGGTGAGCGCCCGAGGTAAGTACTTCGTGCCCAGGCAACCCGTATCCAGATGGTTGCCCTTCGCCCCGACCTTGGCCACCAGCGCCGCCAGCACCTTGTCGCGGTCGGCGCCGTCCACCAGGTTCTGAAACAGCGCCGCCGCCAGCGCGGTCTGGCTTCCGGTTGCGACCTGGCCCGTGGACGCGTTGTAGAACTTCTGCTGGAACTTGGCTTTCACGTCGCTGGCCATCTTCGCGTACTTGGCGTCGTCGTCGGTCTTGCCGAGCCAGCCGGCCACCGTCGACAACAGCGTCGCGTCGAAGACGTGATAGCCGGCGTGCGTGACCGCCTCGGGCGTGGTGTCACCTGGGTACACCCAGTCACCCAGCCACCCGCTGGGATTCGCTGCGAAGTAGTCGACCGAATTGAGGTAATCGACGTACCGTTTGAGCTTGTCGTAATTCGCCGTCAGGATCCGCGTGTCGCCGTAATACAAATACAGGTAATACGGGACCATGAAGAAGGCGCTGTCCCACGCCGGGCCGTTGCCCCAACTGTATCCCCAGCCAGGGGTCGGCACGATCCCGGGTAACGCGCCCGTCGCGGAGATCTCGTCGGAGATGTCGCGAATCCACTTCGTGTAGCCGGCGGCGTTGTCGTACGTGAACATCGCCTGCTCCGCGCCCAGGTGCGCGTCCGCCATCCAGCCGTTCTTTTCGCGGTGCGGGCAATCGGTGGGGATGCTCTGGAAATTGCTCCGGTAGGACCAACGCGTGGCCTCGAAGATCTTGCCGAACAGCGTGTTCGACGACGAGAACTGCCCCACGGTGTCGAACGCGGTGTTGACCGCCCGCGCGGCAACCGCGTCCAGGCTCGGCGCCGTCGGAAATCCGGAGATCTCGACGTACTGGAAGCCATTGTACTCGAAGCGTGGCTCCCATACCTCCGTCCCCTGCCCCTTCATGATGTACGTGTCGGTCTCGAAACGCCCTTTGTTCCCCGCTTTGATGATGGTCTGGTCGATGGTGCCGTCCGCGGCGAGGCGTTCGCCGTAGCGCAGGGTGAGCGACGTGCCGGCGGCCCCCGACACCGACAGGCGCACCCACCCCGCCAGGTTCTGCCCGAAGTCGAAGACGTACGTGCCCGCCTTGGGCGATTTCACGCCCTTGGCTGGGAGCGTCTGCGTTACCTTGGCGGGCGGGAACATGCTCGCGGACAGAACGCCCGCCGGCGCCGGCACTGTCAGGGCCGGCTTCCACGACGCGTCTTCCTGGTACGTGGCCGCGGACCAGTTCGGCTTTTCCAGCCGCGCGTCGTAGTCTTCTCCGCTCCGCACCTGGTCATAGAGGATCGGTCCCGTCGCGAAGTGCCAGGTCTCGTCGCTCACGACGGTTTGCGACGTCCCGTCCGTGAACGTGATTTGCGCCTGCACCAGCGCGCGCGGCGTCGCGCGCCAGGGCGCCGTGTCGTATCCCCAATCCGTGCCGACCGTCTGATTGAAGAATCCGTTGCCGAGAACGAGCCCGATCGCATTCGTGCCCTGCTGGAGCGAAGCGGTCACATCGTGGGTGACGTAGAGCAGGCGTCGGTCGAACCGCGTGTACCCGGGCGCCAGCACTTGATCGCTGATCTTCTGGCCGTTGATGTAAAGCTCGTAGTAGCCCGCCGCGGCGACGTAGATGCGCGCCGATTTGAGCGCTTTCGACAGGGACACGGTTTTGCGCATGAACGGCGCCGGCGCGGGCGGGTCCACCAGCGCCGTCGAACCCGCGATCCACTTGCCTTTCCAGTCGGTATTCGAGAGCAGGCCCATCTCCCACACGCCGGGCGCGCTCGGCGCCGACGGGCTGGCGTCCCGATCCCAGGCGCGCACGGTCCACGACACGCGCTGTCCAGACGCCAGCGTGGCGCCACCGTAAGGAACGTGGAGCTGCTGCGCGGACGCGACCTTGCCGCTGTCCCACAGCACCCCGCCGTTCGCGTCGCTGGCCACGATCTGATAGGCGGTCTGGACTTGATTCCTGTCGCTGGACTCGAGCGCCCACGACAGACGTGGTTTCGGCGTGTCGATGCCGAGCGGATCCGTCAAGTACTCGCAGCGGAGTCCAACCGCGGTGAGCAGCCCCTGCCCGGTCGAGCCGCCGTCGCCGCCCGGAGAGGACTCGGTCCCGGCCGCCCCGGCGACGCCGATCCGGCCACCTGCGCCGGTTGTGCCCCCGGAGTCGGCGCTCATTCCGCCCGTCCCGCCGCCCGTCGCGCCGCCCGTCGCGCCGCCCGTCGCGCCGCCGCGGGCCGTACCGCTCGACTGGCAGGCCGCGAGCAGAGCGAACGCCACCAGGATGAATGGCTTGCAAACGAGCGCAGAGCGTATGAACGGAGCCCTTGAACGCGTCAGCTTTGTTTCCATAGAGCAATCGCTATTGTCGGATCTTGGCAGGGCGTAGAGCAAGGCGCGCGTGGGGCGGAGCGAGACAAACATGCTGATTTCCCTGACCTTCACTCGAAGTCGTCTAACCCCGCTACGAATCAGGACCTTCCGCACTTTGGCGTCCGCATTTGCGGCACGCAGGAAATCACTGAGGAATCCTGATGCCGGCGCTGGTCTACCTGGGCGGTGAGCGATGCGCAAGCGGTGGCGAGGTCGACCGCGCAGTCGAGTTGCACGCACCGCAGTCGAGCGAGCGATTGTGCGTAAGTCGCGCTTCTCGCGCGTTGACACGCGCCGCCGTCAGCTGCGCAGGCACGCCGGCGCCCGTACCACGGAACATTTCGTCGGGCGTCTGGCCGTCGAAGGCTGCGTGTGGCATCACGGTGTTGTGTTGGTCAACGAAGAAGGCGACGAGTCTGCGCACCGCGGTGATGGAATCGAGGGAGTGGAGGTAGAGCCATTGATGCTTGAGCGATCTCCAGAACGCCTCGATCATGGAGTTAGAGTAGGTCACGTCCACCTGGGCGAGGATGTGAGCGATCTGTTGGTCGCGCAGTACCACTGCGACGTCCGCGGCGATGTTCTCGGAGCCGGAGTCGGAGACGAGTGTTGTGTCCCTTGGAGGGGCGGGCAGGTGTCGAGCGGCGTCGGCGAGCACGCGGCAGCTCAGCAGTGGCGAGAGCGTATCGCTGACATCCCAGGCGAGGATCATGCGCGAGAAGTTGTCGATCACGGCCGAGATGTAGACGCGAGTACCATCGAGCAGGCGCAGCACCGTGACGTCGATGTGCCACATGGCGTTGGGCGCGAGGGCGCGGACACCGAGCTTGGGCTTGGCGGGATACAGACGCAGCCGGGGCCGTGTCCAGCCGCGCTCGCGCAGCAGGCGCCGCCAGGTTCCGGGAGAGAGGCAGACCTTGCCGATTCGCTGCGCGTGGCGTGCGAGCGTCGTGATGGGCATGTGACGGTAGAGGGGGCTGTGGACCATGTCCTTCACCGTCATCAACTCGGCTGCGGTGATTCTTGCGGGCGAAGTCTTCGGGCAGCTGGGCCGGTCGTCGAGCCGGCAGCGTACCTCGGCGCGCACCCACGCGCGGTAGCGTGGGCCGGGCATGCCAAGCACACGCAGCGCCGCCGTCAGCGGCAACGTGTTTCGCGCACGCTCGATCGCGCGCAGCACTTGCTTCTTGGCACGGCCGGATGGCAGCCGCGGCAGCCGGCCACGCAGGTCGAAGGCGCGCACGAGCGCGACCAGAAGCACGACCACGGCAGACAGCACGGCCACGCGTCGCTCGAGGCGCTCGATGTCGCGCTGGAGCTCCTGCTCGCTGAGCGAGAAGCTCCGGCACGAGACGACCTCTGGCAGCTTGCGCGTGCGCCACGAGTGCCGGGGCGAGCGCGGTACGTCGAGGGCGACCGGAGGCCGGCCGCCCTGCGAGACCAACAGGCGCAGGCGGTGATCGTAGGAGCGGCGACCAGAGGATGCGGCAACGGCGGGCACAGTGACGCGTGGCTAGCACGCGCGCTGCGGGCGGTTTGTGCGCCAGGACATTTGGAGCTAGCCGAGCACTTCTTCGAGGCTCTTGGCGCTGAGAATGCGCTCGGCCCACAGCTCCAGCTGCTGGGTGGGAGCGCTCTGCACCTGATCGACGATGCCGGCCGGAAGTGGCCCGAACTTGAGCGTCAGCTGCTTGAGCAGCACCTTGGTCTCGCCCCTGGCTTCACCCCTGGCTTCACCCCTGGCTTCACCCTCGGCGCGCCCCTGGGAGAGGTAGCGTTTGGCAAACTCGCTTTGAAATTCGTACTTCGCCGGGTCCATGGATTGCAGCCTCTTGCGGGCGGCCTCGCTGAGCGAGACCAGCACCAAATCATAGTACAGCGTCGAGCGTTCGGCGTCGAGCGTGAGGCTGGCGGTCATGGCGGCCACGGCGATCTGCAAGGCTTTTTGCGGGTCGGGGTCGTGGCCGTGGGCCATCGCGGA
>DASVHQ010000104.1:0-6710 GCA_036382515.1 Polyangiales bacterium
ACGCGCGCTGGCGTCGACGTTGACCCGGCGAAAGAAAGCCAGCGCCGATCCCCGAGCGAGCAGGCGCGGGTCGGCTCCTGCGGTGTGCACCAGGCCGTCGACGCCACTGAGCGCCGGCCCAAGCTCGCCCGATACCATGTCGGCGCGCACAAAGGAGACACCGTTGGGTAGAGACCCGGGCTCCGGCTCGCGTCGCGCGAGCACACGCACAGTATGCCCGCGTCGCAGGAGCTCACGCACCGCGTACTGACCGATGAGGCCTGTTCCACCAACGACCAATGTCCGCATGCGCCGAGGCTACTTGATCCGCGCGAGGGAGTGCATGCAAAATCGCCAAACGTCGAGCCAGCCGCCCGCCCGGCTTCGTGCACGGATCGCGAGATGCGTAAGAACGGCGAGATCGGCGAGCCGTGGAGGGGGTTGCGCGGCCTGTCCGTGCCCTGCGACCGAAGGCGGCACCATCTCGATCCTGCAAGGTCGTGCCGTCGGAGGCACCACCGTCGTCAACTGGACCACCTGCTTCCGCACGCCCGAGAACGTCATCCAGCACTGGCACGAACATCACGGCGTGACGGGACTGACCCACGCGGCGCTGGTGCCGCACTGGGAGCGCGTGGAGCAGCGCCTGCGCATCCAGCAGATGCAACTGGCGCAGCTCAACGCCAACAACCGTGTGTTGTGGAACGGCGCCGAAGCCCTGGGCTGGAGCAAGCGGCTGCTTGCGCGCAACGTGACGCACTGCGCACACACCGGCTACTGCGGGCTCGGCTGTCCGATCGACGCCAAGCAGTCGATGTTGGTCACGCTGGTCCCGGATGCCGTGCGCGCCGGTGCGGACGTCTACGCCAACGCCTGGGTGCAGAAGGTCACGACGCAAGGGCGCAAGGCCCACGAGGTCGTCGCACTGATGCGCGATCCGAAGACCGACCGGCTGAACGGCCGAACGCTGCGCGTTGCAGCCAATATCGTCGTGCTCTGCGGCGGCGCCCCTCAGCGGTCTACTGGCGCTGATGCACGACGGCTTCGACGTTTCCGACCCGGACGAAGGCGGCACGCTCTCGCTGCGCGACGACGGCTCGCCCAAGCTGACGTACAAGTGAACGCCACGTTTGCAGGAAGGCCTGCGTGATGCGACCAAGAGTCTGGCGCGGATCGCGCTCAAGGCGGGAGCCAAGTCCGTGACCACACTGCACGCGAACGCGGTGCAGGTGAATTCCGAAGCCGAGATCTCGAAGCTCGATGAGCCTGGTACTATCTCGCAGACAGCGTCCCACTGACCGCGTTCGCGCGTGTCGAGACCGGGCTCCAGGACTGAGCGGCGCGTTTTCTCGGCACCGTTTGTCAGCTGCGACGACGAACGGCTTTCCTCACGGCATCGACGCAGCGATCGCGTCGGCGGTGGGCCGCTGCCGCGTAACCCGCAGATCCTGAGCTTCGACAGCTACTTCTACACCAACGTCAGCGAGCCGGTTGCTGGCTGGCTGGCTGGGCCATACTTCATCAGGTGGCTCGCGCACTCCTTGCCATTTCACGCGTGCGCCAACTGTTGGTGTTCGATCGCTTTCTCGCTCGGATCTTCGATGTCCTTTCCTGGGCCGCCGAGCGATCTTGAAGGGGGTGCAGCGCTCGAACTGCGTCTCGATCGTGCGCGCACCACGAGGGACATCGACCTGCGCATGAGCGGCGGTTCAGACGCGATCGTCTGCGTCGTCGAGCCGAGACCCATAGCGTCCGCGAGCAAGGCCGGCCCGTGCCGAGAATCCGCGCGACGCCCTCCCGCACGGCAGAGCTACGCCGCTCGCTTGCCACGCATCACCGTGAGCTTCACTCGCGAGCCTGCCGCCGTCAGCGCTCGGATCAGCGACTCGAGGCTGGCCTGCGGATCGCCGCCTTCCATCTTGGCCACGCGCGCTTGGCTCGACTGAATCAGCTTGGCGAGCTGAGCCTGCGTCATGCCCGCCTGCAGCCGACGCTGCTTCACCGCCTTCGCGAGCGTGAGCCGCGCTTCGATCACCGCCATGTCCTCCTCGCTCAGCTCGAGGAAGTCCGCAACGCTGGTCACTCGACCGCCCATTTGCTTCAGCTTTTTGGTCTTCTTGGCATCCATGTTCGACCTCATTCAGCGTCCCAGGTACGCAAGCGTTGCCTGCAGGTGTCGATCACGTCTTTCGGCGTGGCGCGTGTGGTCTTCGCAAAGACCTCCACCACGAGCAGTTCGTCCTTGTCCAAAAGGCCAGCGTCTTTCGCGTCAACGCCAAGCAGCCCGCGTCAGGCGACGGCTACACGCAGTTTGGCCGAGCGATGGGCGAGCTGAACATCGACACGATGTGCGCCAACACGCCGCAGGCCAAGGGGCGCGTCGAGCGAGCCAACTCGACACTGCAGGACAGACTGGTCAAGGAGCTTCGGCTGGCGAACATCTCGAGCATCAATGACGGACAAGACATCCAAACCTGAAATTCCCCCTTCCGTCAAGGATGGGGCGGTAGTGGGTTTAGACGATGCCCGCTCCGCGCGGCGGCAAGCACACCCACGTCGGCGTGCCCTCGCACTTCGCGCAGTCAGTTCGAGTGGAATCGGCGCAAGTACCGACGCTCGCGAGCTGGCACTGCGTTCCGTGTTGGCAGGTCGTCGTGGCGCCTTGCTCGCAGCGCTGATAGCAGCGCGACACGCTCGAGACGTCGTAGGGACTTGGCGCGCATCCCAGCTCGTAGCGTTCCTGCGCTTTGGGGCACTCGGCGCTCGGTCCAGGCGCCATTCCGCACGCGCCTCCTGTCTGCTGCAGCGCGCACTGTCCGGCCGTGCACACGGCATGATAGAGCGGTCCATCGTAGGTCGCACACGGCTGGGGCGTTGCATCTGACAGGTCTTGGGCAGCCTTCTGCGCCGAGGTCGACACAGCCTCGAACCCGAACCCCTGACTGCAGGCGCCGACGACGGCGCACTCGCCATCGAGCTTGCAGCTGCGGTGCGCCGCGACGAAACGGCTCACCTCGCTGCGCTGCGCAGTGCACTGGTCGACCGAGGAGTCTGCGGGCACGGAGGAGTCTGCGGGCACGGAGGCATCCGTGCTCATCGACCTGCCGGCATCGTGGCCGCTGCCCGCGGCGGAGGCGGCGTCGCAGCCGCCGCAGAACCAGGCCGCAAGCAGCACGACGTTGGTAAGGGGGCGTCCAAGATGCATGACAAGCTCTCCTACCGCAGTGCCAGATTGTGCCGGTCAGCAGCATCGGCGACCAGCCCAGCCGGATCGAAGCAAGGAGCCTGCCAAGTTCGTGGCTCCCTGAGCCGGTAGCCGGTATTAAACATGTGCCCAGTCTGCCAGCCGCCCCGCGCCGCGTCACCCGCCTGAGCAGCTACCCCGGCGGCGGCGGGCGTGCTCATCGGTGAAGCTCATCGGTGCGCTCAAGTTAGAAACCTGAACGAGAACCCGGCGCTCGAGGTACATTGTCAAGCGCGGCTGCTCACACGGGCAGCGCGCGACGATGATCCTGCAACCTGGAGCAGCGATGCGCAGCAAATGCCGAGCTTGTGTGGTCGTGCTGGTCGCAGCTCAGCTGCTGGCATGCGGCAGCGAGGCTGGCCGCGCGCCCGGCGACGCGACTGCCGGTTCGGGAGCCGCCGGCTCGACGAGTGTTTCTCCGAATGCGGGCAACGGCGGTAGCGCGGGCAACGGCGGTAGCGCGGGCAACGGCGGTAGTGCGGGCAACGGCAGTAGCGCGGGCAACGGTGGTAGTGCGGGCAACGGCGGTAGCGCGGGCAACGGCGCGGATGCTGCGAGCACTGGCAGCGGCGGTGCGCCGGGCATGACCCAGGACGCGGGCGCTAGCGTCGATGCCGCGAGCGCTTTGCCCGGTGAGAGCGTCTGCGGCACGGCCGACGAAAGCGGCGTCGTCACGATCACATGCCCGAGCGGACAGATCGTCGGCACAATCGCGTTCGCGAGCTACGGCGACCCGACCGGCGTGTGCGGGAGCTTCGTCGCTGGCACGTGCGCGTCGACGAGCGCCGTTGCCGCTGCGAGTGATCTGTGTGTCGGTCGCGTCAGCTGCAACGTGCCCGCGACCAACGCCGTGTTCGGCGACCCGTGTCACGGCACGGTCAAGCACCTGGCGCTCGAAGCGCGCTGCGTCGTGGGCACGCCGGTTACGCCGACGCAACCTTTCAAGGGCGTGGCGAACTCGCCTTGCAACGCGCGCACGGCGCTGGGCGTGTCTTGGTATTACAACTGGGGGCCCACGGAGTCGGAGCCGTGCGCCGACGTCAAGACCGGCGGCGAATTCGTGCCGATGATCTGGGGCTCGCAGGCGGCCAGCAGCATCCAGACTGCGGTCGCAGGCTTCGTCGGCAAGGGCTATGCGCACGTGCTCGGCTTCAACGAGCCCGATCACAAGGACCAGGCGAACATGAGCGTGGCCGATGCGCTCACACTCTGGCCCGCGTTCGACAATCCGGCGATCGAGCTGGTGGGCCCCGCAGCCGCGTCCGATGGTCGCACCTGGGCGCAAGACTTCATGACGCAGGTCGATGCCAAGGCGCTGCGCGTCGACGTGTTTGCGACCCACTGGTACGGCTGGAACGCCGGCTCGTGCGACGCCAAGGCTGCGGACCTCGAGAGCCACATCGCGTGGGCGGAAGGCGTCGCGGGCAATCGCCCGATCTGGCTCACGGAGTGGGGCTGTCTGAACCAAAGTGCGCCCGACGAAGCCAGCGTCGTGGCGTTCTACCAAGGTGCGCTGCAGGTCTTCGCTAGGCACCCGCGCGTGCAGCGCTACGCGTGGTATCCGTGGGCGACGAACTGCGGGTTGGTCGATGGCAACGGCGCACTGACCACGCTCGGCAAGGCCTACGCAGCCGCACCCGCGTATCGATAGGGCGCTCGCAGCGCACGTCACGGTACGGACGCGTTTGCTTCAGGGCGGTAGCCAGGTGGGACGTCACGCTGCGAACCATGAAGTCGAGCACGTCCTTGCCTTGCTTGCGCGCGGTGCGCACGTTCGCGTCTCCGACCGGCGCCCGCCGACCGAAGCTGCCCACCGCGCCATCGAGGATACCTCGCCGTGGCCTTGACCCTCTTTGAGCCGCGCTGGTCACTATGGTTTCTAATGCGACGCAAATCACCAGGGTTGCTTGTGCAGTGCGCTTGGAACCGGCACCAGACAGAGCTGCTGACGCTTGCAGGCGTGGCTTGGCTCGTGGCCTGTAGTAGTGGCGGGGCGGGAACTCCTGCGCTGCCGGGCGTTGCCGGGACTGGAGCGGGTGGGAGCGCCGTCTCCATGCCAATGCCAGGCAGCGCAGCCGGCGGGATTGCGCCGGGCTCATCAGGCCAGGGCGGGATGGTCGCTCCATCTGCGGGCGGGTCGGGGGCAGAGTCGGGTTCAGGCGGCACGGGTCCGGGCACCGGCGGTATGCCGGGAGCGGGTGGGACGTCCGGGGTCGGAGGAATGTCGGGCACCGGCGGTATGCCGGGAGCGGGTGGGACGTCGGGTACCGGCGGTGGCGACCCGGGCGCGATGATGTGCAAGGCCGAGCCAACGCACATGGGCGGCCTGACCCAGTACGACAAGACCCCGCTGGGCAACTGCGGGATGCCGTGGCCGTCGGATGACTTGTACGGCGCGATGGCCACAGCGGACTACGGCGCATCGGCTGTGTGCGGCATGTGCGCGGAGGTCACGGGTCCCACCGGCCAAAAGACGATTGTCCACGCCGTCGATCAGTGCCCGATCGCGAGCAACCCCAAGTGCGTCGCGGGCCACATCGATCTCAGTCACACCGCGTACAGCGCAATCGTGCCCAGCAACTATCCGTTCGGCGGGGAGGTGCCCAACACCTCGCCGATCTCTTGGCGTTACGTGCCTTGCAACACGAGCGGTCCGATCGTCTATCACTTCAAAGACGGCACCAGCATGAACTGGCTTGCCGTGCAGATCCGCAACAGCGGCTACGGCATCGCATCACTGCAATATCGCCGCAACGGCGGCGCCTGGGAGAACCTGAGCGCGCCCACCGTGGATCTCGCCTACTATGTGGCCAACGGCCCCAATACGACGACCTACGACTTTCGCGTGACCGATGTGAACGGGCAGGTGCTGGAGGATGACGGCGTGCACCTGATGGTCAACGGCGAGGTGTCAGGTCACGCGCAATTTCCCACCTGTCGCTGAAGGCTGCCTCTACCACACTCAACGCTCAGCGGCGCACGACCACAAACGTTCGTTCTGGCTGGCCTTACATACTTCCGCCAACGGCCTTGACTGCGTCGAGCAGTGACTGCGAGCCCACTGACAGGCTCACACCGGCGTCCAACTTCGTCAGCGACCAGCGCACGGTCCATGACAAGGTTCCGCCGGCTGCGATCGACGTCTTGGTGCCCTGGGCCTCGAGCTCGACATATTTGCGCGCGCCATCGACATAGATCTCGATCTCGGCCTCGGCGGCCGCGCCGATCGCCACGTCGGGGAAGCTCTGCACGAACAGCAAGCGATCGGCGGGAATGACATGCGCGAGCCAGCCTTGTCCGTCGAAGAAGTTCTTGGTCGAGGTGTTGCCAGGCACGGCGGCATCGTCGTACCAAGCAACGCTGTTCTGAGTGGAAAACGCTGCAGGCGTGGAGCCGTTGTTGGCGATGCTGCCGCCGGCACCCAGGCCCAGGAACGTCAAGCCGCCCGGAGCGACGCGCGAGATGGCCCAGGGCGCCCACGTCGCTG
>DASVHQ010000105.1:0-10523 GCA_036382515.1 Polyangiales bacterium
TCAAACGCGGCTGAAGGCGGGCGTTGGCACGTTCTCACAGCCACCGCAGTACCAGGAATCCTCGATCGCGTTCGGTAACCCGCACCTGGGGCCCACGCACACCATGCACACGGACGTCGGCGTGGAGCGCGACCTCGGTGAAAGCGTGCATCTCGGCGTCGAGGGCTTCTACAAGTACCTGTGGGACCGCATCATCGGCACACAGTTCGGCCAGGCCCCGCAGTTCATCAACGGTGGGAGCGGGCGCATCTACGGCCTCGAAGTCTCCGCGAAGGTGAACCCCACCGGGCGCTTCTTCGGCTATCTGTCGTACACGCTCTCGCGCTCGGAGCGCCAAGATCGCCACGAGGGTTATCGCCTCTTCGACTTCGATCAGCCGCACATCCTCACGCTCTCGGGTGTGTATCGCCTGGGCCGCGGCTGGGAGCTCGGGGGTACATTCCGTTTGGTGTCGGGCAACCCGACCACGCCCGTGGTCGGCGCGGTCTACAACAAGGACACCGGCCAGTACTCGCCGCTGTTCGGGCCGGTGAACAGCGGCCGCAACTCGCTCTTCCATCGCCTGGACGTGCGCATCGAAAAGGCCTGGAGCCTCCACCCCGGCAAGGTCGCGCTCTACCTGGACGTGCAAAACATCTACAACCACGCCAACTCGGAGGGCATCGTCTACGACTACGAGTACAAGAGATTCATGAACGTCTCGGGCTTGCCGATCATCCCGAGCCTGGGTGTGCGAGGTGAGCTGTGATGCGTAGGCTAGCTACCCTCCGTGTCGCGTTGGGCCTGTGTCTCTTGGCTCTGGTGCTCGGTGCTTGCAACGACAACTTGCCGAAGGCCACCTCCATCGTGCACATGCGCGTGCTGGGTGCGCAAACGGCCGTGGTGGGTGACCCCACGCGCGCCACGCCCAAGCCTGGCGAGAAGGCCACGCTCACCTGGACCATGGCGTTTCCGAGCGTGGAAGAGAGCGACAGCGAGCTGTCGTCGCTCTTCATCTCGTGCACGGCGCCCACGCACTTCACGGGCATTCCCACCTGCCAGGAGCTGATCGATGCGGTGCAGGCTCCGGGCGGCGCCGCTGCGCCGTTCGCGGTGCTCCCGATGCAGGGGGGCAGCTGCAAGGGTTACGAGGGCAAGTCGCTCACGGTCGGCTCGATCAGCTCGACCTGCGTCACCCATACACCGAAGCTCACCGTGAAGATCGAGCCCGACAGCAAAGTGCGCGCCAAGCTCGTGCTCGGCATCATCTGTCGCAACGGCACACCCTTCCTCAACCCACAGAGCGCGAGCCTGTTCGGTTGCGATGCGAAGGCCGGCGTGAAGCCGAGCGACGTGGAGACCATCGGCGTGTACGGCACGATCCCGATCGAGCACACGGGCCAGGACGAAAACCAAAACCCCGACATCGGCCTCGCGACGCTCAAGATCGCAGCCGCAGGCGGAGCCGTGCTCGACTCGGTTCCGGCGTGGCTCGAGACCAAGCCGGCCGACGTGCCCGCGATGGACGACGACTGCAAGGACGCAGCCAAGGCGAACCTGATCACGACCGCGGACGGCGAAGTGGACACGATCCGCATCGGCTACCCGGCCAAGCCCCGCGAGCTGCATCAGGGCGTGGCCGAGACGCTGGAGTTCTCCGTGTATGCGACGGCCGGCGAGCTCGAGCGCCGCTTCACGCTGTTCCCGCCCGATCACGCGGTAGTCGGCGGCCAGATGCAGGACGAGCTGAGCTGGAAGTTGTCGAAGGCCGAGAAGAGCGCTGTGGGGCCCAACGGCAAGCTCGTACGCTTCTTCTTCACCTTGCTCGATCACGACGGCGGTTACGACTCCACGATGCGCGCAGTGTGCGTAATGCGTTAGAGCGAGTGTGGCGCGGCGGGAGTGAGAGCGAGAGCGTGACCGGGTGGGCGCGCGGTGTGGGTGGGTCGCTGCTGGGCTCAAACAGTGGTAGTGGGTCAGTTTGAATTCTGACCCGCCTTGCATGACCGCTCAAGCATCGCCAAACTGAATGCATGGCGATCCTACGCGAGACGACGTGTTGGCGCCGCGCCCGCAAGCCACGAGGCTTCGCGCTGACGGCTGATGAGCAAGAACATGTCCGTGTAGCCACCCGGACGCCCAGGCGTACCCCATGTGCGGTAGAGTCAAAGAGAGGTAGGCGTATGCCCAAGAAGCCGAAGCGACCAGCCGATCTCAACAAGCTCGCGGCCAGCATCGTGGCGAGCGCGACAGGTGACGAGCCGACCGACGACTCGGGCAAGAACCCGCATGCGGTCGCGCTTGGGCGCGCAGGCGGGCTGAAGGGCGGGAAGGCGCGAGCGAAGTCGCTCAGCAAGAAGAAGCGAGCTGAGATTGCATCCAAGGCCGCTCGGGCGCGGTGGAAGCACGAGTAGATCTACTCTTCCGCCGCCTCCGCCCAATCCTGGGCCTCGTCTTCGTCCATGGATGATTTGTCGCCGCCGCCGTCGATGCCCAGGGCTTCGCGTTCTGCCACGTCGTCTGTGAGATCGAGGATGAGTTGATGCGGCTCTCGATCTGGATGCGCGCCGTTGTAGTGGTCAACCTTGATCTTCAGTCGGTAGCCAGTAAACACGAGATCCTTGCGGCGCTGCTCGAAGTGCTCAACTACGAACTCGTGCGGCGTCGTCGGGGAGTCGATGTTGCCAAATAGCGACTCTTGGATCCCGTCGTCGCCAACGAAAGTCACCGAAGCGTTTACGCGGTACTCTCGGCCCTGATCGTCTGCCGCCACCTCGCTGCGAACGGCGTCCTTCATGTCGCGCCGCAGCTTCTTCTTAGGGTCGAGACGGGGTTCTGTGAGACGACCAGTCTCAAGCCCCCAAGCCACGGCGTCATCGATCTTGCCGGGCCCACCGAGGTGGGCCTCGTACTCACGCCAGACCAACTGCAATCGCTTGTTGTACGTAATCATCTGAGGCTCCTGTTCAGTCGGCGGGGTAAATCTCTCCCCATCCATCGACCGGCGCGGTCGCAATCAAGACCTGGCGCACCTTCACGCGGTGCTTCGAAAACCGCTTGTGGTTGCCCGTTCGCTTGCAAAGTTGTCCAGCAACAATGCCGGGGTGCACGCGATTTACGCTCGCGAAGCCAAGTAGATCAGCTTCTGAGAGGAACCTCCCCTTTCGAAGGATCCAGTTGTCCAACTTTTCCTTTGGGACACAGAAATCTCCGGCGGCAGAATTGGCAATGCGTTCCTGTTCTGAAGCGTTCGGATCGTTCGAACCGAGATCCGTATCAACGACGGCGCCATCGCGCCGCAGAACGTGCTCGATCTCGTGGCGCAGAACGAACCAGAAATTATCGATGCGGTCGTGAAGGTTTGACAAGGCGACAACCGGAGAGTCGTCGTCCAGCCAAAAGCACGCTCCGTCGATTTTCGATCCGGGGAGAGCTTCGACAACAACAAGGCGCACGCCGCACTCTTGCAAAACCCTCGCTACACTTCCGATGTCAGCCGGATCTATGAGCAGCTTTCGAAAATGGTCCACGGCACTCCGCAGACGACCTTCCGAATACTTCGTGACCAACTGGCGACGAGCAATCTGCTTGCACCGAAGCTGCCATAGCACCTGAGCCAAGGGTCTCTCGCCGGGAGTTGCCTTGGCTGCATACGCGACTGATGCCGGCTCTTCATCGATTGATTTGATCTCAAGGAACTTCAACACCCGAGACTCTAGAACATCGACGCTGTCCGTCGACTCGATCCAGCCACGCCGCACAAGCTCCTTTACAGGCACCTTGGCGTAGAGCCGCGAACGGCGCGCAACCAAGTTGTCTTGTTGATTCGTCTTCGAGAGCTGGTATGCGCTCTCCAGGTTCATCCAGAACTGCGGCTCGGTTCCGAATGCTTCAGCCAGACCAGTCGCGGTCTGCGGGGTGATTTGACGCTTCGCCGCAAGCAACTCGCTAACAAGCTTGGCCGGCCGACCGAGAACCTCCGCGAGATCGACTTGAGTCCAGCCGCGGGCTTCCAGCTCATCTTTGATGAACTCGCCAGGCGGAAATACTTCTGCTGGAATACGTGCGCTCATTTTCTCTCGCCCTCAGTGGTAGTCCTCAATGGAAACGACGCAGACGATCTTGTTTGGAGCCTGTCCCTCGAATCTGAGGATGAGGCGCCATTGGTCGTTGAGTCGCATCGAATGGTCCTGACTGCGGTCTCCTTTCAGTTTTTCGAAATGAAGGGATTTCAACTCGTAGAAGGTCCGCTCGTCCGCGGCGGCCCGGATGACCTGCATCCGCTTTCGAAACGCCTTCACCACCGCCTGCCCGAAACCGGCATCGAAGCCGGTGTCCGTTTCCAGGCGGTCGAGATCGGCGCTCTGAAACCGGACCTCCATCCTGTTCCCCACTATATTCCCAGGGAAACCATTGTCAACTGCCGTCATGTCGCTTAGTGTAATTTCGGCTTGCCATTCAAGACCGCTCATGCATAATGGTCAGTATGAATCGCCTGGACACCAAGACCCGCGCCCAGATCGTGAAGTGCCTCGTTGACGGTAATAGCCTGCGCGCAACGTCGCGCATCACTGGCGCCAGCAAGAACACGATCACGAAGCTGCTGTGCGATCTGGGCAAGGCGTGCCGCGAGTTCCACGACGCCAAGGTACGTGGCGTGAACGCGAAGCGCGTGCAGTGCGACGAAATCTGGAGCTTCGTCTACGCCAAGGAAAAGAGCCTCACCAACGCGCAGAAGATCGAGGGTGGCAAGGGTTCTATGTGGACGTGGACCGCGATCGACGCTGACAGCAAACTCGTGATCTCGTACCTCATCGGCGCACGCGACGCTGGCTACGCTTGGGAGTTCATGCAGGACGTGGCCGCTCGTCTGACGAGCCGCGTGCAGCTGACGACCGATGGCCACAAGCCGTACCTTGAAGCAGTTGCAGGCGCGTTCGGCGTTGACGTGGATTACGCCATGCTCATCAAGCAGTACGGCGAGACCGACGCTGGCGCAGGCCGCTACAGCCCCGCAGCGTGCACCGGCATCACCACCAAGCCGATCTGCGGCGAGCTGGAAGCCGAGCACGTCAGCACGAGCTTTGTGGAGCGCCAGAACCTCACGATGCGCATGGCGATGCGACGGTTCACGCGCCTAACCAACGGCTTCAGCAAGAAGCTTGAGAACCTGGAGCACGCTGTGTCGCTCCACTTCGCCTACTACAACTTCTGCCGCGTGCATCAAACGCTGCGCGTTCCCCCCGCGATGCAGGCGGGACTCACGGATCGCGTGTGGTCGATCGACGACCTGATCGCATTGATCCCGGAGACAGAGATTGCGGCGTGGGGTTCGAAGTCGGGGCGGCGGAAGGCGTGATCGTCACGGGCGCTGGCGTCACTGTGATGCCCGGTGGATAGACGTTCACGGCCGGTGAGTGAACGGTAATGCTTGGCGGTGGGTCATGGCGGAAGAATGCTGCTACGCCCGCGCCTGCTTGAATGAGGGACGCGAACACGATAGCGCCGGTCAACCACATCATGGCGTTCTGCGATCTGAGCATCGACTCCGAGTGCTTGCGCTGCCACTCACGCTCGGCCTTCATCTCGATCCTTGCCGTCTCACGTTCACCCTCGGTGCGTTTGGACGTCGATTCTTCACGCTCTGCCGCCGCTTTCTCAGCCGCAAGCCTGTCAGCAGCGCCCCTGCGATATTCGGTCATCATCACCGCGAATAGGTCGATTTCGGCAGATCGCTCATCGGCCTTTGCCGCCTCGAACTTGGCCAGCGCTTCATCGCGACCGCCAACTCCAATGCTACCGGCTTTCACGCCAGCCTCGTAACGCGCGTGCTTTGCCGCGTTGAGTCTTCCGAACGCAGCGTCGAAGATTGGATCAAAATCAGACACCCCCCCAATTGTCTCTGAACCGGATCGCCGAGTCATAATTTCAAACTGACCCACTACCCAAACAGTCCTCGGCGAGTGGCGCTGTTCGCCGTGAAGTAGCGCTGATTGGGCCTGCGGAGCTCGCCCAGCAGCGACCCACCCACCGCGCGCGCTGCGTCGCTCGCGGCTGCTGTCGGTCCGGGCGTCGGGCCTCGCGCGGAGGTGTCGTTGGCCTGTGCAACCGGTGGGCTCACCGAGGCCGGGGCGTCGCATAGCGGTCATGCGTTCTTCCTGTCAGCTGGAACCCCACCAATTCCACGCCGAGGTGCTTGGCCGATGCCCGCGCCGGGCACCGGTAGTCCGTCAGCTGGCCTCTGGGAGGGACGAAGCGCGCCGGGCGGGGAGGGGGCTCTTGGGCGAGTTCCGCAGGCCCAATCACCGCCACTTCACGGCAAACAGCGTCACTCGCCGAGGACTGTCTGAGCCCGAGAGCCCCCTCCCCGCCCGGCGCGCCCCATCCGCCCCGACTCAGTGCCGCGACGCCAACCCCAACACCGTCCGGTACTCGTCCAAATACCGATTGCGATCGAGCGGCAATGCCCCAAAATCGCAGCGCTTCGCCTTGCAGTACGCGCCGTGTGAGAGCTCGTCCAGGATGAAGTGCGGCAGGTCGAAGTGCCGCATCAGGGGCAGCTTGCGCGGCTGACCGCCCACCAGCGCGAGCACGAAGTTCTCGTACAGCCGCGAGCCGCTTGCCTTCTCGGGCAGAACGCCGCGCCCGCGGTAGTCGAGCCGCTCGTAGTCGCCGGTGCCGCCGGGCAGCGGCGGCAAGTGATCGGCCACCAGCACCACGATCCCGCGCGGATCGATCGCCCGCAGACCCTCGAGATAGGCATCGAGCGCTTCGGTGCGCTGGTACATCTGGTTGGTGATCTTGCGCAGGTCTTCGCTGTCGGGCGTGACGCCGACGTGGCTCGGGTGCGCTTGCTCGTCGATGTCGAAGGGCCAGTGCCCGTAGATCGTGAGCATGTAGTTGAGGAACGGCTTGCCGGCTTGCACGAGCCTGCGCACCTTGTCGAGGTTCTGCGGGAAGAGGTCGGCGTCGTGCAGGTAGGACTGGTCGCCTTGCTTGATCGATTCCTCGTCGGGCGTGCTGTGCTTGTCGCCGAAGATGCGCTCCTGGAAGCCGAGTCCGGGATAGGCGCGGCGCGTGTTGAAGAACACCGGGCCGTGCGGGAACGTGAGCACCGTGTGGTAGCCGGCGTCGTTCAAGATGCGCGGCAGGCAATAGGTGGATGCACCCGTGAAGGTGAGAAACTCGAGCGCGTACAGTCGCAGCGACGGCACGCCGCACAGCACCTCGAACTCGGCGCGTGCGGTCTCGCCGCCGAACACCGGTGACACCGACGAACCGATGTACGGGTCGGCCCAGGCCGTGAAGCTCGGCGACAGCGGCGGTTCGGAGAAGCGCACGCTACGCAAGAGGCGTGGGTCGATGAAGCTCTCCAGCACGATCAGGTGCACGTTGCGGCCGTCGAGCTTCGAGAGCAGCGAGCGGTCGAGGAAGATCGGAGATTTGTGCAGCGGGGTGAAGCCCGACACACCCTGCGAGAAACCGCGCCGACGGATCTCGCGCATGAACAGCGTGTACAGCCGGCCCCAGTGGTCGGCGGTGAGGCCGTCGGTCCACTCTTCGTCGGCGGTCAGCGTGTCGATCGCATGATAGGCGCGCGCGGGGGCCGCGAGCACGCCGCTGATGACCAGCACCGAGGGCGCGAGCAGCCACAGCACCGAGCGACGCAGGCTGCGTGGGCTGTAGTCGAGTAAGCTGAGCCACACGACGACGGGCAGGGCGACCAGGAGCGTGACCAGCACCGCGCGCACCGGCGACAGCGAAACGTACAGGTCCGGCAGCATCGCGAAGTCGGCGAAGTTCGGCACCTTGCCGAGCCGCAGGTAGTACTCATCGTGGACGGCGTAGATCCAGACGATGGGCAGTGCGGCGGCGAGCGAGCTCGGCCAGCGGTCGCGCAGCGGGGCTCGCAGGAGCAGGAATAGATAGAGGAGCAGCGGGCCTTCCGTGAACGCCTGCGTCTGCTCGGGGTCGATGGTGCGCCGCGCCATGACGAGCCCGTAGACCAGGAGCACGGCCAAGAGCAGCAGGCCGTGCAGAACGGGATGACGGGGGTGAAGGATCGTTTGGAGCCAGCGGCGCAGCATGTTTCAGGGGCGGGCGGGGGCGCGACCGAGCAGCGTAGCACGCGGCCAGCAGCCGTCCCCGCGGGTGAACAGCTCGGCCGACGGGGGTATGTGAGAGCGGTCGTCGCCGCAGGACGGTGGTGTGCTGCGCCGAAGTGGGACGAGTTCCGGTTGATCGCGCGCGACAACCAGGCGTGGGACAGCGTGCTCGCCCGGCTTGGCGGACGGAGCTCAATCGTCTTCTTGGGCGCGACCAGTGAGTTGCGCGATCGGCGGTGCATGCGCCCCACGGGGACAAGGGCGCGGCAGCAGCGGTGCATCCACGTCGTCGCTGGCGTCGGGCGAGGCCATGAGGGTACCCAGCCGTGGCCCGCCGCCCGAGGCGCTCTCGATGGCGGCATGCAGGTGATGCACGCCCTCTTGATCCTCGATGCGCACGAAGAACACGCGACGCTGGCTCAGAGCGCCGGCGTCGTCGATCTCGGCCAGTGCTTCGCCGCACAACACCACCGCCAGTGCGGCGAGGCGCGCGGCTTCCTCGCGCAAGCTGACGAGCAGTTCCTGGTAGTCGGCGTGCGACGAGAGCGGTGCTTCAAGTTGCGTACCGATGGCCGTGGGCTGAGCGAGTGGCGCCGAGGTCTGGGGATTTCTGGTGACCAGCATGTAGGCCGCAGGCAGCACTCGACCCGAGCGCGCCAGCGTCTCGCGCGCCTGATCGACGGCTTGGTTCACGAGCGAAGTTTCGTCCTGCCTCATGCTGCGGCTACCTTACACGGCGCGCGTGCGATTGCCAGGCCATCGACCGGCGCGCGGCTCGCTCGGTCGGCCTGCACGGTGCGCGGATCTTGCCGGGCTTGTCCACGGCCAGGACGCTACCACGAGCACTGCGACCGGCGCGGGCGTGGCACAGGCCCGCCGCGCACGGTCTTCCCGAAGGCGTAGGTTGTGCATCCGCATCCGACCTGGCCGGATGACCACCTAGGGTCGAACGCTCAGGCCGTGGTAGAGGGGCGCGGGCCAGACCGCATCGCTCGTGACCTGGCCGGCCGGGAGCGCCTGCGTATGAGCCAGCAAAGCTTGAAGCTCGTCACCGATCGCCACCCGCTGCACGCCTGGCTCTTGCGCTTTGCCCCGGTGCGTACCCCTGTGCGCAGCTCCGAGCGTGCGTTCGCATGGCTCGGCGCACTGCTCGGCATCTTCATCACGGGCTGGGTCTCGCGAGCCTGGCTTGGCTCGAGCGAGCTGGTGCCGCTACTGATTGCGCCGATCGGCGCGTCCACCGTGCTGGTGTTCGGTGTGCCGGCGAGCCCGTTGGCGCAGCCATGGTCGGTGCTGGGCGGTAACGTGACCGCCGCGCTGATCGGCGTCACGGCGCTGCGCTTTTTGCCCGACCCACTGCTGGCAGCCGCCCTCGCCGTGGCCACGACCATCGCCGTCACCAGCCTGCTCGGTTGCCTGCATCCGCCGGCCGGTGCCGTGGCGCTGACGGCGGTGATCGGCGGCCCAGCGATCGCGCATGCCGGCTATCACTTCGCGCTCGTGCCGGTGGCGCTGAACTCGGCGCTCTTGCTGTGCGTGGGTCTCGTCTTCAACAACCTGGCGCGCCGTAGCTACCCGCACGTCGCTGCGCCGGCACCCGTGTCCCTGCACCGCACGGCGGATGCGCCGCCGCAGCTGCGCCTCGGTTTCACCGCGGACGACGTCGATGCAGCCCTCGCCAGCGAAGACACGCATCTGGACGTGAGCCGCGACGATCTGATCGCGCTCTTCCGCCAGGTCGAGACCCTGGCGCAGCAACGCTTGCATGGCGTGATCCGCTGCGCCGACATCATGTCGCGTGATCTCGTGACGGCGCGCAGCGGCGAGAGCCCCGCGCAGGCGCTGGCCAAGCTGCGACACCACGCGCTGCGCGTCTTGCCCGTGCTCGACGAGCACGGCGGCGTGGCGGGTGCGATCGACGCACCGACTGCGGCGAGCACCACTGTTGGCTACGTGGCCGAGCTTCCGTCGGTGCACTTCGAGCTCGCGCACGAAGACACGCCCATCGACGAGCTGCTGCCTCAACTGTCAGCGGGTCACGTGCACGAGGTGTTGATCCTGGATTCGGGCGGGCGCCTCAGCGGCATCGTGACCCAGACGGACGTGCTGGCCGTGATGCATCGCTCGAGGCTCGCGAGCGCGGCTGCGCCTCGATCGCTCAAAGCCGCGGCCTCGGCGCTCGGTGCGTTCGGTGACGGCAAGTCCGCGGCCGCGCAGCGGCGTGCTCGTCGTGCGCGCTGACTTGCGCCCAGCGCACCGCATGCATGTGAGCAGCCCACGCCGCTTTTGAAGCTCGCAGGCTTGTTCGGCTTGTGGCTCTGCGGACGCATCGCCATGTGTTGCACGGCGCTCTTGCCGGCCTGGGCCGTCGCCCTGCTCGACTGCGCGTTCGCGCCGGCGCTGGCACTGTGGGTGAGTCGCGCAGTGCTGGCCGCGCGC
>DASVHQ010000106.1:0-30849 GCA_036382515.1 Polyangiales bacterium
GCCAAGCACATCGCCGCCGAGCCTGCCCAAGTGACGAGCGAGGCAGCGCGACGCGCGACAGGTACCACTCAGGCGCTTGGGTGTGAGCCGCTTTGCTCACGGGATGAGCACGCCTGACCACGGCAACGCCGGCTTCTTCTCTCCGGTCGCCCAGCGATAGCGAAGGCCCGCGACGCCATAGGCGCCCAGCACCAAACCGAGCGAGTCGGGCCCGGCGACGTTGAGTGTGAGCCCCGCCACCGCTTCGAGATGATCGGTCAGCTGCAGCGCACCGGCCGGGCCGATGCGCCACACGGCCTGCCCGCGACCGGTGCCGAACACGCACTCGGTCAGCACGGCCAGCTTGAGCGCATTTTCATTGCCCAGGCGCGCGACGGCCGCCCAGCGAAGCACGAAGAATTGTGGGTTCTTCACCACCGCGCGATACGACTCTTCGAAGACGTAGCGACCGGCGGGCACATCCAAGGTGCGCACGACGATGAGGTCCGCGACCAACGCAGAGTGCGGCAAGGGAGCGGTCGCCACGATCTCCGCTTCCCACGCCCAGTAGTGCGCGCGCGGTCCCGCGTGCGCCCGCACCAAGTCGCGCGTGAGGAGGGGTGCGGGCGTGATGAACGGTTTGTCGAACGAGCCCGTGTCGCGTGCACCGAAAGCGAGATCGAGAATCGGCGTCGCTGCGCGCAACCCGAAGTAGCCTTGCCAGAACTCGGGTGTGGCGATCGCGTTGACGTCGACACCGGCCCAGATCCAGTGCGGTGTTCCGTAGCCCGCCGAGAAATACGGTTTTGCATAGGGCAGACCGAGCTCACTGTGCGTCGAGAGGAAGAGCCGCGGCTTGGCATCACTCCAGTAGCCGTTGCCTGGGCGCGGCGGCGTGAGCTCGGCGTCGTTGGCCACGCCCACCAGTGGCCGATCCTTCGCCAGCGCGGGCTTGCCGATGCACGTGCAGGTCGCGAGCAGCAAGAGCGCGGTGATCAGGTGTTTGTCCACTCGGTGCTTCAGGATGGCGTTCGTTCGCAGGCGAGCGTCGTGGGGCGCTTGCGCCACCAATCGTTCGGCACGAAGGGTTTGACCGAGGTAGCGCCGGCCTGGAGCACGAGCCCCACGTTGAGGCTCGCGCTGTTGATGAAGAACCAGCCGCAGGCGTCGTGACCGTTGTTCTGTTTCTTCAGCACGCCCGAGGCTCGCACGCTGCCACTTTGCGCATGCGCGAGCCGCAGCTCGAGCGCCGCGACGCTTTGGTCCACTTCGATCACGGCGTGCGTCTGGCCCAGATGGAAGACGGTGAGCGCTAGCCCGCGCAGCAGGCTCGAGGAGATCAGCAGGGGCACTAGCGGCTTGATCGAATCGGTGTCCAACGCGAAGCGCGAGCGAAAGCTGCCGGGTGGTAGGCCGCGCCAGACGAAGCGTTCAGTGCGAACGTGCAAGCCCCCGGGCAGCGCCTTCCACACACCCTTTGCGGCCACCACCAGAAGTGGCAGCTCGACCGTGAGTTGCTGGACGCTGCCACGGTAGGTGCGTGGGTCGTAGCTGAGCTGTGAGTCGAGCGTGCCGGAGATTTGCACCGCACGCCCCGCGAGCGCGAAGCCAGCTTCTTTCGCCTCCATCGCGATGTGGACGCGAGCAAGCTTGCCCTCGGACCAGTGCGCTTGGGCGTTCGCCGTGGCGCTGCCGTTGCCAAACAAGCCTTCGCTTTCGAGCGGGCCGTTCAGCCAGCGCAGCTCGGGGGCCGCCAGGCGCAGTCGTGCGGAAAGAGCGGCCAGCCGAATGGGTTTGGTGAGGTCGGCCGTGGTGGTCAGAACGACCCGCAGGTCGCGCGCGCGCGGGCGCTCGATGTGCTTCGCCGTTCCGGCGAACGAAAGTTCCAGTTGTCGCGACGCAGCCGAGAGCTGCAAGCGACTGTCGACGCCAGGTTTCACGATCTTCGCGCGCAGCGCGAGCGCGCCGGTCACGCTCGGCGCATTGGCCTGCGAGATGGTGATGTCCCGGGTCGAGTAGTCGAGCACGGTGTCATCTCGCCATGCACCCTGACTCGCTCGTGCGCGCACTGACATGCTGCCGGCGCCACGTCGCAAAGTGAGACCGTGCGCGCCGGCGTATAGACTGCTGAAGCTCAAGTCGGGCAGGGTGGCCCGCAGGTCGATGTCGAACGAGAGCTTCTTGAAGATCTCTGCGCCCGTGACCAGGCGCGGGTCGTGTCGAGTTAGCTGTGCGTCGATCCGGCCCGTCAGCTTCGAGGCCACTGGCTGCGTTCCGGCATACAACGCGCCGTTCAAGTCGAGCGAACACGCGTCGGTGCGCGCGTCACGCTGCGGCTGTAGGCGAAAGGCGCCTCGGGCGCGGCCCTGGCCCGTGAAGCGAAACTCCAGAAACCACAGCTCGCGGACGGCCACGTCGACGTCGTCCAGTTGGACTGTCCACAGGTTGTAGTCGGCGTCGCTTAGCGGCGGCAGCGCCGGGCCCACGAACAGGGGCGGGTCGGCGTAGCCGGCGATCTTGGGATACAACGCCAGGCGGCGCTCGATGCCCACGGTATCTTTGACCCGGTGGCGGAAGAGGTAGTGCACGCCTTGCGCGCGCACTCGCGTGAGATGGAAGGTCTTGGTAGGCAGTTGCCAGAGCGCGAGATCCACCACGGCGGACTCCACCGCCACCGAGAACTGCACGTTGTGGTCGGCGAAGTGCAGCTCGACGCCGCGCACATGCACGCGGCCTGGCCACAGCGTCCAGCCCGATTCGACCTTGAGGCTGAGGCCCTCGGTCGAGCCGGTGATCCAGCTATCGAGGCTCCGAGTCCACAAGATCGTATTGGCCGCGAGCAGATACACGAGTTGCGCGCCGAGTAGCGCGAGGCTCGTGCTCACCAGGAGGCGCCGGGTCCAAACCCATTTGTCGTGTCGGTCGGTCACGGCGCTCGATTCACACGACGGCCGGCTCTCCCGAGCAGAGGCGAAGCATCGTTTACGCCGATCCACTGTTCTTCGCGTGCGACTGCCAGGGTTTCCATGGCAAGCCTGACGAACAGCGGGCCGAGCAAGAGGCCTGCGGGTCCAAACGCGGCGATGCCGCTGAGCATGCTGATGAACACCAGCACTGCCGGCATCCCGAGATGCGCGCGGTTGGACAGAATCGGTTTGAGGAAGTTGTCGACCGAGCCGATGATGATCGCCCCGCTCAGACCGACCACCAACGCTCTCACCGGGTAACCGCCGAAGCCCAGAATCACGGTGACGGGGCCCCAGACCAGCAGCGTGCCCACGCCCGGGATCAGCGCACCGATGGTGGTGAGTAGCCCGAGCGCGAGCGCACGTGGAATCCCGACCACGACGTAGGTGAGCGTGGCGATCAGGCCCTGGATGAGCGCGGTCGCGCCCACGCCGATGATGAGGCTGCGACCGATCTCGGCGTACGTGTCCGCGAGGCGATCGAAGTGGCAGAGCTTGAGCGGTGAGTGGGCACGCAGCCAGGCGAGCAATTTCTCGCCGCTGGTGGACAAGGCGAAGAGCGCGACGATGAACATGGCGACGTTGAAGAGCACGTTGGCCGAGGTGCGCAGCGCGATCGCGGCGGCGCCCCAGGCCGTCGAGAAGTGCGTGCGCACGAGCTTCATCAGATCTGCATCACCCGCACCGTCGCCGATGATGCTGCGAGCCGCGTCGTGCCACTGATGTGAACGACCGACTTCGTTCGCCAGCTGCAAGGCCGAGCTCACAAGCGGTATCAGCGCGAGCACGATGGGACCCAGGATGCCGATGACCACGAGGGAGGTAACGACCGCCGCGGCTTTGGTCCGACCGTGCAGACGCTTGGACAGCCACAGCATGAAGGGGCGCGTGAGCAGTGCGACCCACGAGGCCAAGATCAGCGAGACGCTGCACGGCACGATCACCAGGAATGCACACAGTGCGAGCGCCGCGGCCAGCCCGCCGAGCATCCGGCGCTGCACGACCTCCGACGATACGAGAAGTGGTCGAGGCTCACGACGAAGCATGCGGCGGTCCTGGCGTGGGATGGGTGCGCAGCGCCGTTGAGGCAAGTGCTGCAACTGGCCCTGCTCAAGAGCAACCGGCGTGCCACCACGACGCGCACACCCACAGAGGTCAGCCAGGGGCGCACGCGTGCAGAGATGGGGCGCTTTGGCAGCGCGCCGTGACGTTTTGGTCCCATGCCAGAGGTGGAATCGGAATTGGCACGGGTTCGCGCGCCGGTGATCGTCCTGAACTCGCTCGCGTGGCCGCGCTTCGGGCGTGAGCTTCCACAACGGGTGAAACGCCGCGAAACATCTCCAGCACTGGACGGTTTGCAGCGGGACGTGGAACCTACACCCCGCAAGTCCGTCGATGGAGACCAAAGCATGATCACCAGCGTCCACAGTCGAGCCCGCACCCGGCGTGCCGTCACGCGCCTCGCTCCTTGCTTGCTCGCACTGCTCGCGGTGCCCGCGGGGCTGCTCGTGTCCTGTGGCAGCGAACGGCCGCCAACGCCCGGGATGGCCAAAGATGGCGGCGGCACGGCGGGCACGAACGCAGGCGCCGGTGGCAGCGCGTCCGCCGCAGATGCGGGTGGCAGCCTGTCGACCGGGGCGGCTGATGCATCGTTGACGGGCGATGCAGGCGGCGGAGGCCATTCGGCAGCTCGCCCGAACATCATCTTCGTGCTGGCCGATGATCTGTCGATGAATCTCGTGAGCTACATGCCGCACGTGCTGAAGATGCAGCGAGATGGCGTGACGTTCTCCAACTACTTCGTCACGGACTCGCTGTGCTGTCCCTCACGCACGTCGATGTTCACGGGTAAGTACCCACACAACAGCGGTGTGTTCACCAACACCGGCAACGATGGCGGTTACGCGACGTACCTCAGCCAGGGCAACGATCCCCAGACCTTCGCCGTTGCGCTGCAGAGCAGTGGCTATCGCACCGCGATGCTGGGGAAGTTTCTCAACGGCTACGACCCCACCGCGAACAACGCTTCGATGGGCTGGACGGATTGGGATGTGGCGGGCAACGGTTATCCCGAATTCAACTACGACTTGAACGAGAACGGCAAGCTCGTCCACTACGGCAAGACAGCCGCCGACTACCTGACCGACGTCGTGTCCGGACTCGGGCAGACGTTCATCAAACAGAGCTCGGCCAAACCGTTCATGATCGAGATCGCGAGCTTCGCGCCGCACGCTCCCTACACGCCAGCGCCCCGGCACGCAGCGCTCTTTGCGGGGCTGACGTATCCGCGCACGCCTGCGTTCGCTTCTCGACCGACCGCGACTGATCCAGCGTGGATGCAGGCTTTGCCTGCTCTCACGGCGGCGCAGGTCACGGACATGAACCACGCCTTCCGCCTGCGCGCCCAAGCCGTGCAAGCGGTCGATGAGATGATCGGTGCGCTACGCCAGGCGCTGATCGCGAGCGGACACGACAAAGACACGTACATCTTCTTCGGCTCCGACAACGGCTATCACATGGGTGAGCACTCGCAGCTCCCCGGAAAGATGACGGCGTTCAACACCGATATCCATGTGCCGCTGATCGTGGTTGGTCCCGGCGTGCCGGCGGGGCTGACCATCGACAAGATCGCTCAGAACATCGACCTGTGTCCGACCTTCGCCGAGCTCGGCCAAGCGGCGGCGCCGGCCACCGCCAACGGACACAGCTTGGTTCAGCTGCTGCACGGCGAGGTGGTGGCGGACTGGCGGAACGTGGCCTTGATCGAGCACCACGACCCGAAGTTCGATCCCACAGATCCCGACGCCGACACCGGCGTCGTCAAGAACCCGCCGACCTACAACGCACTGCGAAGCGTCAACCGCGTGTACGTGGAATACGTCGGCGGCGAGACCGAATACCACGATCGCACGACGGACCCGTACGAGATCAAGAACACCGCGGCAGGACTTTCCAGCGCGCAGGTCGCCAAGCTTCACGACACGATCACCGCCATCAAGACCTGCAAGACGGCAGCCGCTTGCTGGACGGCACAGCACATGATGCCGTGACGAGATCCGCTCAGCTCGCCGTGAGGTAGCCCAGTGGCAGCGCCGTGGTGTCGATCACCCTGCGCATCACGAAGCTCGAGTGAACGCCCGAGACGCCTTCGATGCGTGTGATCTTGTCGAGCAGGAACGCCTGGTAGTCTTCCATCGTCGGCACGACGACGATCAGGATGTAGTCGGCTTGTTGCCCGGTGACGAGGTGGCAGGCCACGACTTCCGGGTAGCGCTTCACCGTCTTTTCGAAGCGGTCGAAGCGCTCCGGCGTGTGGCGGTCCATGGAGATCTGGATGATGGCCGTGAGCGAGAGGCCCAGGCGCTGGCGGTCCAACAACGCCACGCGCCGCTCGATCACGCCAGCCGCTTCCAGCGCCTTGACACGCCGCAAGCATGGCGACGCCGAGAGGCCGACGCGCTCCGCAAGCTCCTGGTTCGTGAGACTCCCGTCGGCCTGGAGCTCGCGCAGCAGCTGGAGATCGATGGCATCGGGCTGGAAGACCTTCGGTTTCATGACGCAATAATAGACCAATATATAGCCGTAAAGCGCAGGTTTATATCAAAATAATTGAAAAACACGGCTATATCGCAGAGATATTGCGCGGCACCGTGGCTAGACTGCCCTTCTTCAGGAGACTTGCCCCGATGACTTACGACCACAAGAAGTACCGCGCTTTCACGCCCGTGCAGAAGCCCGACCGCCGCTGGCCGAACAAGACGCTCGAGCGCGCGCCCAGGTTGTGTGCGGTCGACCTGCGTGATGGCAACCAGGCGCTCGTGCGGCCCATGACCATCGCCCAGAAGCGGCGCATGTTCCAGCTGCTGGTCGACGTCGGCGTCAAAGAGATCGAGGTCGGCTTCCCTGCGGCGTCTCAGGTCGAGCTCGACTTCGTACGGGTTCTGATCGAAGAGAAGCTCGTCCCAGACGATGTCACGATCCAGGTCCTGACGCAGGCGCGCGAGGATCTGATCGCGCGTACGTTCGAGTCTCTTTTGGGAGCTCGGCAGGCCGTGATGCACCTCTACAACTCGACGTCGATCGTGCAGCGCGAGCGGGTGTTCGGCCTCGATCGTGACGGGATCCGCTCGATCGCGGTGGCCGGTGCGGAGTCGGTGAAGGCTCACGCGGCCCGGCACCCGGCGACGCGCTGGGTGTTCGAGTACTCACCGGAGAGCTTCACCGGCACGGAGCTGCCGTACGCAGCCGAGGTCGTGAACGCCGTGCTCGCCGTGTGGCGGCCCGACCTGGGGCAGGCGGCGATCGTGAACTTGCCCGCGACCGTGGAGATGAGCACGCCCAACGTCTACGCCGACATGATCGAGTGGATGGGCGAGCACATCGTGCACCGCCAGCACATCGAGCTGAGCCTGCACACGCACAACGACCGTGGCACGGGTGTGGCGGCGGCCGAGCTCGGCGTGCTGGCCGGCGCCGACCGCGTCGAGGGTACGCTGCTCGGGAACGGCGAGCGCACGGGCAACATGGATCTCGTGACTTTCGCGATGAATCTGTACTCGCAGGGCATCGACTCGGGGCTCGACCTCTCGGACATGCATCGCATCATCGAAACGGTCGAGGCCTGCACGGCGATCGAGACGCATCCGCGGCATCCGTACGCTGGCGAGCTGGTCTACACGGCCTTCAGTGGCAGCCACCAGGATGCCATCCGCAAGTGCCTGCACCTGCAACAGGCCGATGAGCCGTGGCAGGTGGCCTATCTGCCGATCGATCCAGGCGACCTCGGCCGGCGCTACGAAGAAGTCATTCGCATCAACAGCCAATCCGGTAAGGGCGGCGTGCTGCACGTTCTGGAGCGCGATTTCGGGATCACTCTGCCGCGCTGGCTGTGCATCGATCTCTCGCGCTTGGTGCAGAGAGAAGCCGAGCAGAGCGGTGGCGAGCTGGAAGGCTCGGCCATCCGCCGGCTGTTCGATGCGGCGTACGTCTCGATCCCGCAGGGGTTCCGGCTCTCCAGCTATCAAGTCAGGCGCGTCGCAGACCGCATCCACCTCGATGCCGACGTGTCGGCCATGCGCGTCTCGGGCGAAGGCCAGGGTGCGGTGGAAGCGCTCGTCACCGCGCTCCAGATCGACGGCGCACCGGCCGTGCGCGTGGAGTCGTTCGACGAGTACGCCGTTGGCAGCGGCACCGGCGCCGCAGCCATGGCCTGCGTGCGCATCGGCTGCGGCGATGCCACGGCCATCGGCGTCGCACTGAGCGAGGACACGACGAGCGCTGCGCTTCAGGCGGTGCTCACTGCGATCGGTCATCTGCGCGGCCAGCGCACCGTGCCCAGGCGCGCTGCGTCCGACGATACACTGACGCAGGCTCCATCGCTCGGCTGAGCGTGCGCGCTGCGGCGCGAGCACGGGGCGGGACGAACATCCTGCCAGCTGCTGCGCACGATGCTACAGTGCGGGCACCCATGGAGCTCACAGCCGAAGTCCTCAATCGCGACTGCGCCTGCCTCTCGCTCGACACAGCTGCCCTCCAGGTGCTGCTGCAACAAGGCGGCCAGCACGCCGATCTCTACGCATCGATTCTCAAGCAACAACCGCATCTGTTCGCATCGGTGCCGGTGTTTCTCGCGCGGCGCCACGTCGACGCCATGCTCGCGATCGTACGGGCCGTCGAGTCCGTCGTGCGCACGTCCAGCTATCGCGACGCGGTGCTCGTCAACGCCCCGGCCATCGCGCAGCATGACTTCGGGCCGCTCGGCGTCTTCTACGGCTACGACTTCCACCTGGGCGACGACGGCCCCAGGTTGATTGAAATCAACACAAATGCCGGCGGCGGCCTGCTGAACGCTGTGCTGGCGCGCGCACAGAAGGCGTGCTGCACCGAGCTTGCAGGCCTGCTGCCGAGCCACGCCTCGCTCGACGCGGTGCAAGAGGCCTTCGTCGCGATGTTCCGCCGCGAGTGGGCCCTACAACGTGGTGATGCACCCTTGCGAAGCATCGCCATCATCGACGACGCGCCGAGCACGCAGTATCTGTATCCGGAGTTCCTGCTCTTTCAGGACCTGTTCCGCCGCGCCGGGCTGCAAGCCTTGATCGTGGCGCCGGAAGAGCTGCACTTCGATGGCACGCTGCGCGCGGGCGACGCCTGCATCGACCTCGTCTACAACCGCCTCACCGACTTCTATCTGGAGGCCGAGCCCCACGCCGCGTTACGGCAGGCGTACGAGCAAGGCGCCGTGGTGCTCACTCCGCACCCACGCGGCCACGCGCTCTACAGCGACAAGCGCCACCTCACCTGGCTGTGCGACCGCGAACGTCTGCAGCCGCTCGGTGTTGCACCTGACGCCATCGACGTGCTGCTGCAAGGCGTGCCGCGCAGTGTGCTGGTCACCGATCAAAACCGCGCCGAGCTGTGGCAGAGCCGCAAGAAGCTCTTCTTCAAGATGACCCGCGGCTACGGTGGCAAGGCCGCGTATCGCGGCGACAAGCTCACCACTGGCGCCTGGACCGACATGGCCCAGCGCGAGTACATCGCCCAGGAGACCGTGAAGCCCAGCGAACGCACCATCGAAGTCGATGGGCAACGCGTGCCGCTGAAGCTGGATCTACGGGTGTACGTGTACGACGGGCAAGCGCAGCTGTTGGCGGCGCGTTTGTACCAGGGGCAGACCACGAACTTCCGTACGCCGGGTGGCGGCTTCGCGCCGGTCTTCACCCAGGCCGGGTGAGCGGCGGACCGGGCGAGGCCGGCTGTCACCCGTTCTGGAACCTCGGGGCCGGGGAGCCTGCGACCCGGGCGCAGGAGGGTCCTGGGCCGCGCGAGGTCGCCGCGGCCGCACACCATGGGTTGCAAGCGCAAAAACCTTCGTGCTACGGATGCCGGCATGTCCACGCCGCAAGACGCACCGACCCGCAAGAAGCAGAAGATCATGGCGACCCGCAAGCTGGCCGAATGGCGCAAGAAGCAGGCGGAGACCAAGGCGGAGACCACGCCGACGACGCCCGCCGCGGCTGCCAAGAAGAAGTAGCTTCTTCGCGCAATCTGCCACTCGGGCGCTTCGGCTCAGGGTCCTGCGCAGCGATACACGTCCACTAGCGCGGCGCCTTGCGCGGCGACTCGGTGGGCGAGCGCGCAGCCTGCAGGGCGCTCGTCCTGGAATTTGTAGTGGTTGGTGATCACGAAGTCCACGCGCCCGCGTGGTGCTTCGACGAGGTCGTCGCGCAATCGCGGGCGTACCTCAGATGGCACAACGGCGGAGCGAAAGCGTGCGCCGCGCGGTGCATGGTCGTTCACCCAGCCCACGGCTTCGCCGATGCCCTCGCCCCACCAGGCGAGCTCGAACGAGCGTGTCGCTGCCACGCCGGTGGGCCCGCCGACGAGCTCGCTGAAGTAATCGAGCGGGTACGGCTCGATGCGTGCGAGGGCGAGCGCGACGTAGCCGGCGAGCCAGGCTTGGCCCGCCACCGCGATGACCAGGCGCGCGCGCTCACCGCGCCATGCAGCCAAAAGCTGCGCTACCGCCGCCGCACAGGCTTCCACGCCGAGCGCCGCGAGCAGCGCGAGCGCGAACCACGACGGGATCACGTAGCGAGCGAGGTCCTGTCGAAACGCCGAAAGGCTCTGCGCGAAGGGCGTGAGCAGGCACAGCAGGAGAAAGCCCACGGCCACGCGCTGGCTGCGCCGCAGCACGCCGATCACGGCTCCAAGCAGGCCGAGCGCGAGCACGGCCAGCGGTGTGGTCGCGGCGAAGGCTGCGAAGTAATAGCCAGGCGGTGGCGGCCGCCGGTTTTCGCCCATGAAGAATTCGCTCGTGTGCTGTCCACCCCAGCGGGCGAGGATCTGGTGCCAGCCCTCGACCGGCCGGCTCCACAGCCACGGCCACAGCGCGTAGAGCATGAGCAGAGCGAGCATGCCGCCGGCAGCTGCAACGCTGAGCGCTACCAGGCAGCGGCGCGCGGGCAGGTGCCGCAGCCCGTAGCCGAGCACGCAGAGCAAGATCGGCGCGAGCCACACGCAGGTCATGCGGGAGCCCAGGCCGAGCACCGCGAGGGCCACCATGAAGAAGGCCGCCCAGGCGTCGCCCGCGAGCGCACGCGCGGCGCTGTTGCTTTCGAGCGTGCTGCGCGCCCAGCACACGGCCGCCACCAAGCTCGCCATCCAGAAGAACACCACCGGCGATTCGAGCCCGGTCAAGCGCGCATGCGCGACCAGGTGCGGCATGAACGCGCACAACGCACCGGCGCTGACGCCCACGCGCAGCGAGACGAGCAGCGCTCCGAGCACCACCGTGAGGCCGCAGGCCAGGGCGGCGAGCAGCGCCGACACGTGGCGCGCGCCGTCGTGATCGCCGAGCTCGCAGGACAGGCCGTAGATCCACTTCGCGACCGGCGGGTGTTCGAAGTTCCACTGGAAGGCCGCGGTGGAGAAGTCTCCGAGCTGCACGTTGCGAACGTAGTGACGGCCGGAGGTCGCGTAGGCGAGCTCGTCGGTGTAGGTCCCCTCGAACGGCAGCTGCGCGATGCGTACGCCGTACGCTGCAACGATCACGCTGCCGACGCAGAGCATGGCAAGCCACGGCGGGGTGCGACCGCGCTGCGCGCGTAGTGAAAGCCACGCGGCCGTGCACGCCAACAGCAGCAGGCACAGGCACAGCACTGGCCAGTGGCTGCGTGCAGCGACCGGCTCAAAGAGCGCACGCTCGGCCCCCGCTTGCTGCACGAAGAAGTCTTGCTGCTGCAGCGGTGCGACCACGTATGGATAGTACGAATCGCGGCTGTCCAGCTCACGCAGGCGCAGGTAGGCGTTTGCGCTCGCCGGCCAGAACCGCAGCTCGAAGCGATGCACCCCGGGTTGCAGGTTCGACAGGGCGAAGAGGCCGTGGTGACCGCGTGGCAAGCCAACGCGCCGTCCGTCGATCGAGAGCTCCGCACGGCCGCTGGCGTCCATTTCGAGCAGGCTGCGCCGCAAGCGGCGCACGGCCCAAAACGCCGTCCAGCGCTCGCAGCCGTGCGCCGCGCTGCCGGCCAACACGCTCGGTTCGCGGACCACGCTGGACAGCGCCGCAGCTGCAGGCTCGGCTGCACACTTGGCCTCGATCACCCGGGTGAAGCCCGTCCCGGGCTGCGGCTGCAGGCCCACCGTCACGAGCCACACGGCCAGCGCCAGCAGGCCCAGCGCCGCGGCGGCCCCGAGCACACGCACGCGCACGTGGCTGGTGTTTGCGGTGCGCGCGCGTGGATCGCTCGAAGAAAGCGCTGGCATGGGGCTACCTGCAGGAGCGGCGAGACCATATCATTCGCCGACTCGTGCGGGGTGGGCTTGTGTGCAGGCTGCCGTCGCGCGATGACGCTGGCCGTGTTCCTCATGCGCTTCTTACGAGCCTTCCGAGCGGCGCTGACGCGCCGAGCCGCCTTGCCGTGGTGCGTGTGGTGCTTCGTATTCGTGGCGCTGTGTGCGAGCGGGCGCCCCAAGCCCATCAATGGCGACGCCAGGCTGATGTGCGAGGCGGCCGACTCCCTCTTGACCGGCGGCGGCATGGCCGTGGCCAAGACGCGCACCGACATCGCGCGCGGACCGAGCGGCAAGTTCTACGTGAAGTACCCGCTGCTCACAGTGTTGCAGTGCGTGCCGGCGCAGGTCCTGCGGCGCGTTGCCGAGCTCGCGGCTCCCAAGAGCCCGGCGCTGCCCGGGTTTGCGGTGGGGGTCGTGCCGCATGCTGTGGCGGCCACGCTCGCGGTGGGCGTGCTGCAGCTGGCGGCTGCAGTCGGCGCAGCGCCCGCGCACGCTGCGGTCCTGGCGCTGGCGAGCGTGTTCACCACGCCCTTGTGGGGAGCCGGTCGAAGTCTCTACAGCGAAGCGTTGCAGGCCATGCTCACGGTCTGGACGCTGGTCGTGTGGCTACGCGCGCGTGATGGCAAGCGGCGCTTCACGTTCTTCGTGGGCGGCCTGCTCTTCGGTATGTGTCTCAATACGAAGATTCTGCTGGCCGTGCTGCCGCTGGCGGTGCTCATCGACCAGTGGCACGAGCGCTGGGACCGAACGCGGCTCATCAGCTTCGCGTGTGCTGTCGCGGGCCTTTTGCCCTGGCTTGCGCTGGCGGCGGGCTACAGCTACCTGCGCTACGGCAACGTGCTCAGCCAGGGCTACGGGGCCGAGCGCGACGCCAGCATGGGCTTCAACGTGCCGCTGTGGTCGGGCCTGTACGCTCTGTTGTTCAGCTCGGGCAAGAGCGTGTTTCTCTACGCTCCTCTGCTGGTGGCCAGCGTCTACGGCGTGCCTTCGTTGTGGCGCAGCCAGCGGCGCGACCTGTGGCTGCTCGCGATTCCGTGCCTGTTCCTGCTGCTGACGGCGGCGAAGTGGTGGGACTGGAGCGGCGACTGGGGCTGGGGCCCACGCTTGCTCACGCCAGTGATTCCTCTGGCGTGCATCCCGGCGCTGGTCGCGCTCGAACGCCGCGGCATCCCGCGCAACGCCTTCGTGTTGCTCGCGGCGGCCGGCTTTGCGGTGCAAGCGCTCTCGGTGATCGTGTCGACCACGCTGTACCTGCAGCAGATGCAGCCCAGGAACGTGGCGGCGCTGGGCACGCGCAACGGCTTCGAGGTGCGCGACGATCTCCTGCTGCTGCACTTCGTGCCCGAGATGAGCCCGATCGCCGGACAGGCCTTTCTCGTGCAGCGCTACTTTTCCGACGACAAGTGGACCAAGGACACGCCGTATCCGTGGCAGACGCTCGCGGTCAGCAAGTTTGCGCCGCGCAACGACCCGACGCCGCGCGCACACGATCTCTGGTTCGACAGGACCCCGTTCGCGCTCGGCCTCGAGGCCGCGCTCGTCGTGCTGATCCTGCTGTGCGGCGGCTGGCTGGTCGTGGTGCTGCGCGCACCTGCGCCGCCGAGCCTGCAGTAGGTGGCTGCGACCGCGTGACGGCGGCGTCAGCGCTTGGCGCTGTCTGCGATGAAACGCGCCACGTCGCCCCACAGCGCCTCGAAGCTCTGGCGGTCGAAGCCGCAGCCGCTGGCGAGCCAGTCGTAGTGCACCGGCGAGCGCGTGGCGTCGGAGAAGTGACCGATCACGTCGAAGTGGTCGGCACGCGTCGCGTGGATCACTTCGCCCCAGACCTGCGAGAGCACCGGCACGATGGCGTCGTTGTCGCGCGGCGTGGGCAGATGCCCGAGGCCCCGCTCCAGCAGCGCTTTCTGTGCCGCCGTCAGCGGCGGAAGATACGCTGCGTCCATCTCGCTGGTCAGCCGATGCAGTGCTTCGAAGAGCGCGTGCGTGGCCTGCGCGTACGGATCGAAGCCGAGCTTCAGCACGGTTCGCAAGGAGCCAGCCTGCGCCCCGCTGATCACCGAGGCGCAGGCGATGCCAGCCCGTTCGCCCACGGCGGCATCGAACATGTCCATCGACTCGGGCATGAGCTGCGGCATCAGCGCCTGGTCCTGCGCCATGTCCTGCAGCAGGCGGCTGAGCTCGTTGCGACGCTCGACCGAGAGATCGCCGAGCAGCTGATCGAAGAGCTGATGGGCGATGCTCTGCTCCAGCCTGCCGAGACGACTGTGCAAGCGCAAGAGGAGTGCAGTCATGCGCACCACGGCCGAGATCGGGAGCCGACCAAAGCGCAAGAGGTACACCGTGCCGAGCGAGAGCGCGCTCAAGAGCTGCGCACCCAGGCGTGTGGTGAAGAAGCTGGCCAGCGGTGTGCCGCGATGCGGGCAGGCGATCGTCACGATGCTGCGCACGCGAGCGGCGATGGCTGTGGTGTCGGCTGTGCCGCCGAGCCGTGCATCTGGCGTGCACAAGAGGCGCGCGTCGAGCCCGCCGGTCGAGTGGCCGACCAGGTGCAACGGCGTGTCGTCGCCCCCGGCGTGCTCCACGATGGTCTCGAGCAAGCGCAGCGTGCGCTTGCGCACCGAGGAGGTGGCGTAGCTGCGCACCCCGTGAATCTCGACTCGCAAACCCAGCCCGCGGAGCTGCTGCGCAAGCAAGTCGCGCACGTGCTGGAAGTATTCGAACTCGCCCAGGTTCTCGATGCCGAGGAAGCCAGGGACGAGGAAGACGTGGTGAGTCTCTTGGGTCACGACTGACTCCGCGCTGGGTGCGGGTGCACCGAGAGCCCGCGTGGTGAGCTGGGCGCGCCGCGGCTCAGACCGCGAGCTGCTTGTCGAGGCGAACGAACCCGCGCTGGATGGCGAGTTGGAGCACGGAACCCACGATGCTCTCGAGCAAGGGGACCTTCGAGCCGAGCTCGATCTGCCAGACCGCCTGTGCGCGATCGGCCCCGTGCGCCGTCACGGTGATCTCGCCGCGGTGGTGATCGAGCGGGAACAGTCCGCGCACGATCTTGTAGACGATGTGCGTCGGCGCCTGCCGCTCGAAGATTTCCTCGTCGATGGTCGACAGGCCCAGGTGCAGGCGGCGCACGGCGCCCAGGCCGCTGCTGGCCGCGGGTTTGATCAGCTCGATCTTCACCCCGAGCCAGCTTCCCATGTTCGCACTGTCGTCGAGGGCTGCGAACACGCGCTCGGCCGAGGCCGAGAATTCATGCATCATCGAAATGGTGGTGGGCATAGCGGGCTGCAGCGGAACACGTTCGCGACCCGGTTTGCAAGCCTGCGCGAGCTGCCCGCCTGCGGCCCATGCGTACGATCACGTGAGCGGGCTCACGGGTCGGTCGTTCGGCGTTCAGCGTTCAGGGGCCGTCCGTCATGATTCCGTGCTGGCGGAGCTTCTCCCACAGGTTCTTTCGCGAGATCCCCAGCAGATCGGCCGCGCGGGCTCGTTTGCCGTCGGCTGCTTGCAGCGCAGCCAGCAAGCACTCTCGCTCGAACTCATGCAAGGCAACGGAAAGTGGGCGTGGCTCGCCGGTCTTCGGTGCGAGTGCTGTGCCGCCCCCTGCGATGTCGGGAGGCAGGTCCTCGACCTGGACCTCGCGGCCGCGCGTGAACACCAGGGCGTGTTCCACCGCGTGCATGAACTCGCGCACGTTTCCCGGAAAGCTGTGCTGCGCGAGCGCGGCATTCGCTCTGGCCGAGATTGCCGGCGGCTCGCCCGCGCCCTTGTGGAAGCGGCGCAGGAAGTGCTCGGCCAGGATCGGGATGTCGCCTCGGCGCTCCCGCAGTGCCGGGATCCGGATCTCCACCACGTTGATGCGGTAGTAGAGGTCCTCCCGGAAGCGACCCTCGGCAGCCTCGGTCTTGAGGTTTCGATTGGTCGTGGAAATGATGCGCACGTCGACGTGCAGCGTGGTGTTCGTGCCGACCGGCTGGAACGTGCCGTCTTGCAGCACGCGTAGCAGCTTCGCCTGCGCTGCCAGTGGTAGCTCGCCGATCTCGTCCAACAGCAAGGTCCCGCCGTCCGCGATCTTGAACCGCCCCTCGCGTTTGCCGAGCGCGCCCGTGAAGGCTCCGCGCTCGTGACCGAACAGCTCGGCTTCGATCAGCGACTCCGGGAAGGCCGCGCAGTTGATGGCTACGAAGGGTTTGTCGCGGCGCGGGCTGCGATCGTGGATGGCACGCGCCACGAGCTCTTTGCCCGTGCCGCTCTCGCCGGTGACCAGCACCGGCGCATGACTGTCGGCGATGGCGTCGATGCGCTCCTGCAGCCGAACCATCGCAGGCGTGCGGCCGACCAGCAGCTCTTCGGAGCCGCGTGCCGCGAGCGCCGCGCGTGCAGCGTCGAGCTCGGCGCGCAAGTCTTTGCGCTCGGCAATCCGATCGACGGCGAGGACGAGCTCCTGCGTCTCGAAGGGCTTGGTGACGTAGTCGTACGCGCCATCTTTGATCGTCGCGACAGCGTCCGCGATCGAACCGAACCCCGTGATCAGCACGACCACCGTGCTCGGGCTGACACCGATGACGTGGCGGAACACCGTCAGTCCGTCGATCTTCGGCAGGCGGATGTCGCAGATCATGACGTCGAACGCACGGCTCTCCAGCGCCGCCAGTGCTTCGGCGCCGTCTCGCACCACCTGCACCGAGTGACCGCGTGCGCGCAGCGCATCGCTGACGGTCATCCGGATCAGCGGCTCGTCGTCGGCGAGCAGGATGCTAAGCATGGCTTCGGCCTGTCGCGGCAGGCAGCCACAGTGTGACGGTCGTGCCGCGGCCCTGCGCGCTCGTGATCTCGAGCTCGCCTCCGAACGAATGCACCACACCGTAGGTGATTGCCAGACCGAGCCCCGTGCCTTCGCCGGGCGGCTTCGTGGAGAAGAAGGGTACCGTCACCTTGGCCAGGTTTTCCGCCGAGATCCCGGCACCGTGATCTTCCACCGCGATGCCCCACAGGTAGCCGCGCTTGGAAGCAAGGATAGACACGGTTTGGCCCCGTGCGCTGAAGTAGATCGCGTTCATCACGATGTTGGTCAGCGCTTTGCGTAGCTGGGAACCTTCGGCGCGAACGCGCACCTCGCCCTCGGCGAGCGTGGATTGCACGTGCACACCGGCTTCCTCGCACAAGGGCGTGATGCTGTGTAGACACGAGGCGACCAGCTCGGCGGCGTCGAGGTCACCGGGGACCGCCGATTGCCTGCGCGAGTAGTCCCGCAGCCCGGCGATCACGCCGCTCACACGACCACCCGCTTCGAGGATGGAGCTGTAGTACTCGGACTTGCGAGCGTCGGGCACCGTGCCCTCGCTCAAGGCGCGCGCGCACTGCATGATGCCAGAGAGGGGGTTGTTGATCTCGTGCGCGATGCCGGCGGCGAGCACCGAAACCGAACGATGCTTCTCCTCGTCGATCAGCGCCGTCTGTTCGTCGACGAGCCTGCGGTGGGCGGCCGTCATCTCGTCGTGCGCCGTGCGCAACGCTCCGCTGCGACGCGACGCGCAGTCGAAGAGATAACCGACGATCGGTCCGTAGATAGCCGCCGTCGCGAGCTGTGCAAGCACATGCCAGGCATCGACGTGCACGTGTCTTGCGATCCCGAACACGGCGAAGAGCGCGAGCATGCTCGCGCCGGTCACGAGACCTCCGCGCAACCCGAAGACAGCCGCGTACAGCGCGCTCCACAGCGGTAGTGCCTCCGCGAACGGGCTGGCGTTGCCGCCGGACACTTGCAGCAACACCGCCAGGAACGCGAGATCGGAGAGCGCCGCGACGGCGTAGAACGTGCCCTTGGTCCGCGTTCGCAGGATGCCTGCGCCGGCCAGGTACATCATCAGGCAATAGGGGACGAACACGCCGAACGCGGCGAGCGCGGCGTCTCGCATCGAGCCTGCCGGTAGCGCCAGAAACGCCCACGTGCTGGCGCCGACGAGCGCAGCGGCACGAACGGCGGCGAAGACCGCATCTTGCGGATCGAAGGGCATGCGCGCGTCGCTGGTGGTCTCGGCGTCTCGGCAATCGATCTCTCGACGCTGCATCATGGATCGGGAGTGTAACGCTCGGCGCTGTACCGCGCTTGCGCTCCGGCGGTTACCGGACGGTAACTCCGGGAGCCAATCGCCAGGCACCGATCGGTAACGCCACACGAGCGCGAATGTCGCATTTCGCCTCGTCGACGGCCAAATGATCCCACGGTGAGCGCGCAGGGGGTGCGCCAGCCAGGTGAGGCGTTGTGGTCCACGCCTTGCACACGGTCGGGTCCGTGCCGTCACGAGAACGGCGATCCGCGAGCGACTTCCAGCCCGCGTTGCAGCTCAGGAGGAACACGATGCATCGAGTCGACCGAAACCGCAGATGGACTGCCGTAACTACAGCTGTCGCTTGTGCGCTCTCGGCAGCGCTCGTGCTGATCGCGTCACCTGCGCACGCGGTGCCCGCGTTCGCGAGGCAGTACGGCACCAGCTGTCAGACCTGCCACACGGTCTATCCCGTGCTGACACCGTTCGGCGAAGCCTTCCGCAGAAATGGCTACCGCTTTCCCGGCACCAACAGCGAGTCGCTGCGCCAGGACCCGACGCCGCTAGGCCAAGACGTGTCCAAGCGCACCTTTCCGAACTCGGTGTGGCCGGCGTCGGTGCCGGGCGGGGTGCCACTGGCGTTCGGCATCAACGGGCAGGCGGTGTTGCACCCGGATGGCTCGTCGGGCGGAGCTCAGGCCGACAACAAAACGGCCGTTTCGCTGGCCGATCTCACCGCCGAGGCGCACCTGTGGGCCGCGGGACCCATCGATGACCAGATCACGTACTACGCGGAGCTCACGGTCGACGACAGCGGCATCGCGTTCGAGCGCGGAGAGTTTCACTTTGGTGATCTCTTTGGCCCGCAGCACTGGTTCAATCTCACGGCAGGACGCCATCCGCCCACGCTCTCGAGCTACGGTCTGCACTCGAGCTACATGGCGGACACGCGCTGGCTGACGGCGTCGGTCACCGAGCTCTACGGAGCCGACGGCGGCAAGTGGGATCTGTGGGGCAACTACAACGGCGTCGAGATGAACGGCGTGATGGGCGGCCGCTTCGACTACGCGATCGGCGTCGACGCGGGCTCGAACATCGACGTTCGCAACACGCAGGATGCGTACGCCATGGTCGGCTTCAAGCTCGGCGGCATGCGTCTGGACGGTGAGGCTGGCGGCGCGGCGCCCGAGGGTGGTCGCCCGTGGGCAGAGACTGCGCTGAGCGTCGACCTGTTCGTGCAACGCGGTCAGTCGCGCTTCTCGAACCCGCTGGGTGGCACGGCCGCCACGCCGGGTGGCACACCGAGCGGCAGCATCTTCTCGGATCAAGTGCTGACCTTCGGCGGCAGTCTGCGCGGCCAGTGGGGCTCGCTCACCCTCGACGCCGGCGCGCGCACTGAGCACCACGATCGAGCGCTCGCCGACGGAACCGGCGCCGACATGCAGGTGCAGTGGGACGAGCTGTCGTGGGTCGCTCTGCCGTGGCTCGTGCCGGCGCTGCGCTTCGAGTACGTGCGCCTGACGCCGACCGGCGCGGCCGTGGTCAGCGACTACCGCATCACGCCTGGCATCGCAGCGCTGATCCGCCCGAACGTGAAATTGGTTTTGGTCGGGTGGTTCGAGGGTGCGCACGGCGCGCCGGTCGCGGGCTGGGGCCCCGCGGGTGGCATGGCCATGCCGTCGATGGCGACGGGCGTCGTCGGGATCGAGAACGAGGGCGCCGCGCTGACCTTTGCGTTTGCGTTCTGAATGCCGTGTCTGCTTGCGCGCGAGCGGCGTGGCTCGCGGCAGCCTCGAGCTGACCACCTACGCGGTTACGGACCAGGAGAGCTTGCGTTGACTCGACATCGTTCCACACGACTAGGACCAAACGTTCGCGCGCTGGCAAGCGCGCGGGCGGGTGGCGCGCGCGCGGACGATCGCACCATGCTGTGGCACGGCCTGGACCCGTGCCCAAGGAGAAGAAGCCATGTCATCGAAATCAGGGATACGCGCGCTGATCGGTCTCATCACGATGGTGGCACTGGCCACAGTCTCGGTGATCGCCAGAGCTGGTGGGATCGCGGGCACCGTGACGCACCCACGTGGAACGGAGAACATGGTCGTCTTCGTGACGCAGGCTCCGGGGAAGTTCCCGCCGCCGACCGCGCACGCGTCGATGGACCAAAAGAAGATGCGGTTCACGCCTTTTGTGCTGCCGATCGTGGTGGGCACGACCGTCGACTTCGCGAACCACGATTCGGTCGCTCACAACGTGTTCACGCCGGACGGCGAGGCCTACAACCTGGGCACCTGGCAGCCGGGAGGGACGAAGAGTCACCTCTTCAACACGGTCGGCACCTACGCGCAGGCCTGCTCGCTGCATCCGGAGATGGAGGCGTACATCTTGGTGCTGCAGAACCCGTACTTCGCGCTGGTGGCAGCCAACGGCAGCTTCACGCTGCCGAACCTGCCGGACGGCAGCTACGAAGTGCAGGTGTGGGGCAAGAAGGTCTCGAGCGCCGACAAGAAGAAGAAGTTCCCGCTCAAGGTGCAAGGCGGGACCGCGACGCTGAAGATCACGTTCTAGTCGCACAGTCGTGGCGTGGCTGGGCACCATCGCGGGTGCTCGCCGCGCTCGCTGTGCTCGCAGGCCTGGCGGCGGGCACGGGCTGCAAGTCGGCCACGGCGCAGCCCGCACCAGCCCCCGCAGCCGCGCCCGATGCGCGCACCTCGATCCCCTTCGATCACTCGCTGCACGCCGGACGCAACGCCATCCCGTGTCTGGCGTGCCACACGTCGGCCGATAAATCTCCGGTCGCGGGGATTCCTTCGGTGCGTCGCTGCATGGGCTGCCACCGCTTCGTGGCCAGCGACAAGCAGCCGATCCAGGCGCTTTCGCAGCTGTTCAAGGATGGACAGGCGCCGTCGTGGCCGCGCGTCTACGACCTGCCGGATCATGTCTACTTCTCGCACCGCATGCACATCCGAGCCGGGCTGGACTGCTCCAAGTGCCACGGCAATGTCGCCGCCATGTCCAAGGTCACGCGCGTGAGCCCGATGAAAATGGGCTGGTGCATGACCTGTCACAAGCAACGGGGCGCATCCACCGAATGCATCACGTGCCACAAGTGAGGTGACCCCATGAGCGTAGACATACCACCGGTCTCACGCCGTCGCTTTCTCGTGGGTGCAGCCGCGGGCAGTACTGTGTTGCTCGGCTGTGGCGAGACCGTCGCGCGACACGTGATCCCATGGGTCGCGCCACCGCCCGACGCCATCCCCGGTCTGTCGCTCTTTTACCGTACGGTGTGTCGCGAGTGCTCGGCCGGCTGCGGTATGACGGCGCGCAGTCGTGAAGGTCACGTGGTCAAGCTCGAGGGCAACCCGGAGCATCCGATCGGACGCGGCGCGCTGTGCGTGCGCGGTCAAGCCGCCATCGAAGGTCTCTACGATCCGAAGCGCCTCGGCGTTCCCTCCCTGCGTGAGCACGCGGGCGCGGCGTCCAAGGAGGTGTCGTGGGACGCTGCCGAGGGCGCGTTCGCTGACGCGCTGCGCAAGGCGCTGGCCGCGAGCCGACCTGTGTTCGTGTTGTCGCGACCGGAGCCGGGCGCCGTCGGTACGCTGCTCGACACCTGGCTCGCGGCGCTTGGACAGGCGCCGGGCCAGCGAGTGACGTTCGATCCACTGGAGCCGGCCTTCATCCGGGCCGCCGCGAGCGCGACGTTCGGCGTGGCGACGCAGCCGTCTTATGACATTGCTGCGGCCCACATGGTGCTCTCGATCGGCGCCGACTTCCTCGAGGACTGGGGCTCGCCCGTGGAGCACGCGCGGGCACTCTCCGAGCTGCGAGCGAAGGCGAGCGAAGGCGAGCGTCGCTTCGTCTACGTGGGTCCGCGCCTCTCGCTCACCGCTGCGGCGGCCGACGAGTGGTTGTCGGTACGACCCGGCACGGAGATCGAGCTTGTGCTGGCGCTGGCGCGCATCGCCTTGACGTCGGGCGGCGCGGGCGTGTCCGCTCTGCCTGCAGCCACCGTCGCAAAGCTCACTCAGGCGCTCGCGCACTACGAACTCGCGGGCGTCGAGCAGCGCACGGGCTTGGCTGCGAGCACGATCAAGCGCCTCGGTGAGCAGCTGGTGCGTGCACGTCCGAGTCTCGTGCTCGGGCCTGGGCGTGTGGTGGCGGGGCAGAACGCCGTCTCGCTCGCTCGCGCGATTCAAGTGCTCAACGTGCTCACGGGCGCGGTGGGCCAGACCGTTCACTGGTCCGAGCCCGCGGAGCAGGATGCACAGCCCAGCGTTCAGAGTCTGGATCACTTGATCGAGACGGCACGGGCCGGGCGTATTGGCGTGCTCGTCGTGCACCACGCCGACCCGCTGCGCTTTGGCGCCGCGTTCGAGGGCTTCACGGAGCTGCTCGAGCACGTGGACTTCGTTGCGGTCTTCGCCAATCACGCGGAAGAGCTCGCGCAGCGTGCGAACCTGGTGCTGCCCGATCATCACTTCCTCGAGAGCTGGTCCACCGTCTCGCCGCGCCCCGGCGTACAGGGGATTCAACAGCCGACGATGTCGCCTCTGCTGCCGACGCGTGCCGCGGCCGATGTGCTGCTGGACGCGGCTCGCACGCTCGAGCGCACCGACGGGCTACCGACCGGTAGCTTCGCCGAGAAGATTCGAGACAATCTCACGCCCGCCGATCTCCAGCGCGGCGGCATCTTCGATGCGCGGCCGGTGCATGTGGTTGCGCTCGTCGACGACCCGTTGAAATTCGCGCTCGACAGCGCAAGCCTCGACGGTCCCGAAAGTGGTCTCGCGCTCGTCGTCACGCCTTCGCTGCGACACCCCGAGGATGGTCGCTCGCCTGGCTCGCTCTTGAGCGAGATCTCCGACCCCGTCACTGGGATTTCGTGGAGTGGCTGGGTCGAGCTGCATCCCGCGACCGCCGCGTCGCTCGGTGTGGCGACTGGCGACGTGGTTCGACTCGTGCTGGCCGGTCGTCAGCTGGAACTGCCGGTGCACGAGCACGCAGGGCTGCGGCGAGACATCGCTGCGGTCGGGGCGCCGTTCGCCACGGGCCTCTTGGGCCGCGGAGTCGATCCTGCACTCGGGCTGCTCTCCCGGGTTGCGATCCACAAGCTCGGTCGTCACGTGGCGCTCGCGCCAGGCCACGGCAGCGATCGGCAGGAGGGTCGAGGGCTGGCGCTGACGGAAGCGGAGCTGGAGAAGCAGGAGGGTGGGCGCGAGCACACGCACCTCTCGATGTACGCCGAGCACGAACACCCCACGCACCGTTGGGGCTTGGTGGTCGACCTCGATCGCTGCAACGGCTGCGTGGCTTGCGTGGCCGCCTGCCAGGTCGAGAACAACAGCCCGATCGTCGGCCCGAAGGAAGCTGCGATCGGCCGCACCATGAACTGGATGCGCATCGAACGCTTCGTCGAGGGCTCGGCAGAGCACCCGGACCTGCGCTTTGTGCCGATGATGTGCCAGCAATGCGACAACGCGCCGTGCGAGGGCGTCTGTCCGGTCTACGCGACGTACCACACGGCCGAAGGTCTGAACGCGCAGATCTACAATCGCTGCGTCGGCACTCGTTATTGCGAGAACAACTGCCCCTACCAGGCACGCCGCTTCAACTGGTACGACAATCCGCATCCGGCACCCACCAACCTCGGGCTCAACCCCGACGTCTCGGTGCGCGAGCGGGGCGTGACGGAGAAGTGCACGTTCTGCGTGCAGCGCATCCGCGAGGTGAAGGAGCAAGCGAAGCTCGACGGCCGCCAGCTGCGTGACGGCGACGTCACGCCAGCCTGCGTTCAGACCTGTCCGGCGAGCGCGCTGGTGTTCGGCGATCTGCAGGACGCCGGCTCGCGCGTGGCCAAGCTCGCCGACGACAAGCGCGCCTATCACGTGCTCGGACACCTGAACACCAAGCCCGGCGTCACCTATCTCGCGCGGCGCCGAAGGGAGACCACGTGATGACCTCTCCGTCCTTGGCGGCCACGATCGATCGCGACATGGAAGCGTCGATCACGCGCACGACCTGGCGCTTCTGGCTGGCGCTCTTCGTTGCGGCCGGTTTCGCCGCGCTCGGCGGCTGGGCGTGGTCGCAGATCCTGCAGGTCGGCTTCGGTCTGACCGGCCTCGATACCCCCGTGATGTGGGGCACGCTGATCACCAACTTCGTCTTCTTCATCGGCGTCAGCCACGCGGGCACGCTGGTCTCGGCGATCCTCTTCTTCGCGCGCTCACCGATCCGCGCAGGCATCGGTCGCTCGGCCGAAGCCATGACAGTGATCGCAATCATGACCGCGGGCCTGTTTCCCGTGATCCATCTCGGGCGCGCCTGGCTGTGCTTCTGGCTCTTGCCGTATCCGAACGAACGCCAGATCTGGCCGAACTTTCACTCACCGCTGGTCTGGGACGTCTTCGCGATCACTTCGTACGTCACGATCAGCGCGCTCTTTCTCTACATGGGCTTGCTGCCGGACCTCGCGTCGCTCGGTCGCCGATTGCGCGGCGTTCGAGGCTGGCTCTACCGTTCGCTGTCGCTCGGATTTTCCGGCACCGACGGCGAGTGGTCGCTCTACGAGAAGGCCTATCCGATCTTCGCCGGCGTGGTCATCCCGCTCGCCGTCTCGGTGCACAGCGTCGTGTCCTGGGACTTCGCGATGAGCATCACGCCCGGCTGGCACTCCACGATCTTCGCGCCCTACTTCGTGGCGGGCGCGATCTTCTCGGGCGTGGCGCTTGCCATCATCCTGCTCGCCATCCTGCGCCGCGCCTACAACCTCCACGCCTACATTCGCGAGTCGCACTTCGACATCCTCGCGCGCTTGATGCTCGCGATGTCCCTCATCATGACGCTCGTCTACGTCACGGAGGTTTTCCTCTCCGTGTTTCACGGCGAGCGCGCCGAGCGCGATCTCTACGTGTGGCGCATGGTCGGCTCGCAGGCGCCGATCTTCTGGTCGGTGATCTTCTGCAACTCGATCGCGCCGCTCCTGTGCTTCTCGCGCCGCGTTCGTGTCGACTTGCGACTCTTGCTCGTCGTCGCGTTCCTCGTGTCGCTCGGCATGTGGATCGAGCGCTACATGATCGTCGTCACCTCGCTCTCTCACGGCTACGACCCCGCGCAGTGGGGAAGCTACACCCCTTCCAGATACGAGCTGATGATCACGGCGGGCGCTTTCGGTTGGTTCACGATGCTGTTCATGATTTTCGTGAAGGTCTTCCCGAGCATCTCCATCTCCGAGACGAAGCAAGCCGAGCACGCTCAGTCATCACCCGACGCGGGGCACGCGCAGTCAGCTGAACACGCGGCCATCGCCATCCCAACCACCGCAGGGGAGTCCCATGCCTGAGCCCCTCATGGCCCTTTACGATGATCCGGATGCGGCCGCCAACGCCGTGCGCAAGCTGCACGCGCGCGGCGTCGCAGACGTGCGCCTGACCAGTCCAGCCGCCTATCCCGTGGTCGAGGAAACAGGTCATCCCCTGGGATTACACAAGCTCGGCTGGCTGGCGCTGTGCGGCGGGCTGCTCGGTCTCGCCACCGCGATCGGTCTCGTCAGTTACGGCTCGCTCGCCGAGCCGCTGATTGTGGGCGGCAAGCCTGTGCTGGCGTGGCCGGCCTTCTCCGTCGTCATGTTCGAGCTGACGATGCTCGGCGCGGGGCTCACGAACTTCGTGGCCGTGATCTTCTTGTCGGCGCTCGCGCGGCGCGGTGTGGCGAAGCGCGCGCGTCTGGCGGCCGCGCACGGGCATATCGCGCTGCTCGTGCCGCTCTCGCAGCGCTCCGCGGACGAGGTGGCGCAGATCCGCGTCCTGCTCGGGGATGCGCTCGAGGTGTCGCCATGAATCGCTCGATCGTCGTGCTCGCTGTGCTTTGCCTCGTGCTCGGGGTCGGGTGCGAGGGCAAGAAGTGGCCTGCAAGCATGGCCCAGCAGCCGTCGGTCGGGCCGCTCGAAGGACCACGCAAAGCGCCGGAGGGCAGTGTGGCGGTCGGCACCGTCGACCTCGTCGAGGCCCGCGAAGACCTCGAAGACGCCCAGAACCCGTTCGCCAATGATCCGCAGGCTGCGGCGCGTGGCGCTCGGCTCTTTCGCCTGTATTGCATCGCGTGCCACGGCCCCGAGGGTCGAGGCGACGGCAAGGTCTCCGACAAGATGCCGCAGGCGCCGGATGTGAGACATCAGTCGATCTGTCGGCGCACCGATGGCTTCATCTACGGAACGATCACGCTCGGTGGCAAAGCGATGCCGTCGCTGCGCGAGGGCACGACTTCGCGCGATCGCTGGGAGCTGGTGTCGTTCGTGCGCAGCCTGCAACGTGAGGGTTGCACCGGCAGCACCGGTGGCAACGCACCGGACGGTGAGGCAGGCCCAGGCGACGCTCCGGCCGCCGCGGGCGAGCCAGCGGCGCCCAAGGGAGAGGAAGCGAAGCCATGATGCGCTGGTGGCAAGAGACGGAGCGGGTGATCGGGCGCGCTGGTAGCAGAGCGTGCCTGGCGGCCATTGTGGCGGGGCTCGTGGCGCTGGGCTGGGGGGCCACGGGCGCGAACGCGCAGGGCGTGTTCGGAGCCTTGATCGCAAGCTGGTTGTTCTTTGCCGGTGTCGCGATGGGCGCCGTCGCGTTCCGGGCTCTGCTTTCGGTGATGCACGCGCGCTGGTCCGTCCCGCTCGATCCTGCGGCCGCGCGCGCCACTGCTTTCATGCCGGCCGCCGCGGCGCTGCTGGCGATCATCGTCGTCGCATTCCGGCTCTGGGCGCCCTGGGCCGAGCACGCAAATCCTGCGCGAGCGTTCTGGCTGAACGCTCCGTTCTTCTCGATCCGTGAGCTGGTCGCCACTGCGGCGCTCTTCGGGATGGCTCACCACGGCTTCCGCACGGCGCGCGATCCGAGCTCGAAGCAGCAGCGGCCGATCGCCTTCGCAGTCGCGTTCTGTATGGTCTACTGCGTCGTACTCTCGATCTGGGCGATCGACTTCGTCTTGGGTGTCGACCGAGACTGGGTCAGCTCGCTGATCGGACCCCACCTGTTCGTGGGAGCGCTCTACTCCGGGATCGCTCTGGTGACGCTGCTCTCGCTTGCCGCCGGTAGCGTGGGTGAGTTTCAGCGCGCCGCGCTCACCAAGCTCATGGTCGCGTTCTCGATCCTCTGGATCTACATGTTCTGGTCGCAATATCTGCCGATCTGGTACGGCAATTTGCCCGACGAAATCGGCTTCGTGCTCGAGCGCAGCGCGCAACCGTGGCGCGCGCTCTACCTCGTCGTGGTGGCCACGACCTTCGTCGCACCCTTCGTCTTGCTGCTGCATCCAAGCAGCCGGCGTTCGCGCAAGGTGCTCGCCGCGGTCTGCGTCGGGGTGCTTGCCGGCCTGTGGCTGGAGCGGATCGTGCTCGTCATGCCGTCTCTGCACGTTGCAGGGACACCGGTGCTCGACCCGCGCGCGCTCTTCGTCGCGGCAGGCGTGCTCGGCGCGTTCGTGCTGACCGTCGGGCGCTCGCGGCGGCTCGTTGCGTGACGATCTGCCACGCGCTGGCGCTTGCACCGTGTGCGCGTTGCCTCGCCTCCTGCGCCGCGGTACGCTCGCTCCGTGCTTGGCCGCTTGCGCGGTCGCTTACTCGGCGGTGGTTGGCATTCGCGCACATGGCTCGGCGGAGCAGGGCGCGTGTGCCGAGGGCGGAGGCCAAGCGTGCAGCGTTCGAGGGACCAAGACGCGCACGGCGGTGGACCCGACCAAGCACACCGAGCGCGTGCCGGTGTGGACGCCGCGACCGCAGCAGACGCTTCCGCCAGCTGGTGGAAGGGCAACGCGCCCGCGCATGCCGAACATCTTCGGTCAGCTGTTCCCTGTCGCGCCGCCTGCCCCGTCGATACCAATGCCGGCGGCTACGTCGGACTGATCGCGCAGGGCCTCTACGACGAGGCGTACTCACTGTTGCGGCGCAATAACCCCTTCGCGTCGGTGTGCGGCCGCGTGTGCGCGCATCCCTGCGAGCTCGCGTGCCGGCGTGGCGTCACGGACGCGCCGATCCAGATCCGCGCCTTGAAACGTTTCGTGAACGAACGCCGCGGGGTCGAGAGTGGCCGGCCGTTCGAAGAGATTCGCAAATTGATCAGCGCGCCGCGTCCGGTGACCGAGCGGCCTGGGCGCGTCGCGATCATCGGAGCCGGACCCGCTGGGCTGGCCTGCGCCCACGATCTCGCGCTGATGGGCCATCGCGTCACGGTCTACGACGCAGCGCCCGTGGCAGGCGGGATGATGCGGCTGGGCATCCCCGAACATCGCCTGCCTCGCGCGGTGCTTCAGGCCGAGATCGACTTCATCGAGTTCCTCGGGGTCGAGCTGCGTCTGGGCGTGGAGATCGGACGCGAGCTGACTTTCGCCGAGCTGCGCGCGAGCCACGACGCGGTGTTCGTGGCTGTCGGCTGTCGCAAAGACGCCCAGCTCGGGATCGCCGGCTCCGACGCGGAAGGTGTGCTCACGGCGGTGAGCTTCCTCGCACACGTCAACATTGGCGTGCCGATCGAGGTCGGAGAGCGCGTGGTGGTGATCGGCGGAGGCAACGTGGCGTACGACGTCGCGCGCACCGCACGTCGCTTCGGCGACGTCTCCGTGGGCGAACGCAAGCAGCACCAGCTCGCGTTCGAGGCAGCCGTAGTGGCCGCGCGCATCCTCGGCCGCAGAGTCACGATGGTGACCCTCGAATCGCGCAGCCAGATGCCGGCCGACGCGCGCGTGATCGAGGAGGGCGTGAAGGAGGGCATTCGTCTGCAGAACGAGCGGGCTCCTTTGGCGATCCTCTCCGAGCGAGGCCGAGTGCGCGCGCTGCAGACCCTGAAGGTGCGTCGTGTCTTCGACGATGCGGGACGCTTCGCCCCCGAGCTGATCGCCGGCACCGAGGAAGAGTTTCCCTGCGATACGGTGATCACGGCGATCGGACAGATCGCAGACCTGTCGTTTCTCGGCCAAGATCACGGTCTGCACGTCGGCCCACAGAACACGCTCAGCGTCGATGCGGCCACGCTCGCCACCAATCGCGTCGGTGTGTATGCCGGCGGGGACATCGCCTTCGGACCTCGCATTGTGATTGAAGCCGTGGCCGATGGCCGCCGCGCAGCGCGCTCGATCGACACGCTGCTCACGGGCCGCTGCGATGCACCAACGGCGATCCGCGTTCGCAGATTTCCGACCTTCGGCTACCAGCCTCCGCTGGCGCACGGCGACCACGAGCGCCTGCAGCCGCGAGACCTGCCGCTGATCCCCGTCGAGAGCCGCACCCAGCGCGCCGAGGTCGAGGCCGTGCTGAGCGAGGAAGACGCGCGCGCCGAAAGCAGTCGGTGCCTGCACTGTTGGGTCGAGCCCGTGTTTCGAGCGACAGCTGCCACCGGCACCGCGTGCCTGCAGTGCGGCGGCTGCGTCGATGTGTGCCCGTCCGAGGCGCTCAACCTGGTCGCACTGGTACGCGCTGACGCACCGGGCAGACGCCTGGCGTTGACCATGGACGACGCGGCCTGCATCCGTTGCGGTCTGTGCGCACGCCGCTGTCCGACCGGAGTCATCACGATGCGCGCGTTCTACGTCGACAGCGAGGAAGCGCTGGTGCGCCTGGCCGACCAGGCGTTCTGAAAGGGGAAGCACATGCCGCTGGTGGATGATCTCGAGGTACCCGTGATCGGTGAGGAGCTGGAGCGGCGGCGCTTTCTGGGTCTACTCGGCTCGGGCGCTCTGGGGCTCGCCGGGTTGGGCACGGTGATCGCAGGCATTCGCTACCTCGAGCCTGATGTGCTGTACGAGGAGGACGAACGCTTCGCGGTCGGTCGACCCGAAGCGATTCCGGTCGGCACGTTGCTGGTCGCCAGAGCGCGCAAGGTGTACGTGATCCACGGGCCGGCGGGGTTCTACGCGATCAGCGCCGTGTGCTCGCACTTTGGCTGCGTGACGCGTCACGCGCCGGGTCAAGACCGCATCGTGTGCCCGTGCCACGGCAGCTCGTTCGACCTCGCGGGGAACGTGACGAGCGGGCCTGCTCCGAGCGGCCTCGTGCATCTGAAGCTGACCCTCGAGGATGGCTTGCTCATCGCAGACGTCGGCTGTCCAGTCCCCGCAGACACCGTGCTCGAGGTCTGATCTTGCGACGCATCATGCAGGCTGTCGTGAACACGCGCGTCTGGCGCTCGGTCTTTCGGCACGAGTTTCCGAGCTCGAACCGCAGTCGCTCGCTGATCGTGTTCTCCACGTTCTTCCTTCACTTTCATCCCGTGAAGGTCAGGGTGCGTGCGATGCGCTTCACCCGAACGCTCTACCTCGGAGGTCTCAGCGCGGGCTGCTTCTTCATCCTGACCGTGAGTGGAACCTTCCTCATGTTCTACTACCGGCCTGCGGTGCCGCAAGCGTACCACGACATGCAAGATCTGGCGTTCGTCGTCTCGTCCGGCACATTCCTGCGCAACCTGCATCGCTGGACGGCGCACATGATGGTGGCTCTGGCGTTGCTCCACATGGCGTGGACCTTCTTGCGCGGTGCATACCGGCCGCCCCGCGAGCTGAACTGGGTGATCGGCGTGGGACTGCTCGTG
>DASVHQ010000107.1:0-5067 GCA_036382515.1 Polyangiales bacterium
GACCACCCGCGGCCCCAAGGTGAAGACGCTGGTCTCGATGGACCCGCTGATGGTCGACGGCACCGGCATGTGCGGCGGCTGCCGCGTGCAAGTCGCCGGCAAGGCGCAGTTCGCCTGCGTCGACGGGCCGTGCTTCGACGCGCACGAGGTCGACTTCGACATGGCCATGCGACGCAACAAGGCCTACGTGCGGGAAGAGAAAGACGCGCTCGACCGGCTCAACTGCAGATCGCAGAGGGAGGCGCGGTAATGCCGGTCAAGCGTACCGAGAAGACGTCGATGCCCGTGCGCCAGGCCGAGCTGCGCGCGCACGACTTCAAGGAAGTCAACACCGGCTACACCAGCGAGCGCGCGAAGTTCGAGGCCGAGCGCTGCCTGCGCTGCCAGGACCCGGTGTGCAAGAACGGTTGCCCGGTCAGTGTTCCGATCCCCGAGTTCATCCACGCGGTGGTCACCGGCGACATGGCAAATGCCGCGAAGATCCTGCGGGCCGCCAACCCCCTGCCCGCGATCTGTGGCCGCGTGTGCCCCCAGGAATCGCAGTGCGAAGGCGTGTGCAGCCTGAGTGCGCGTGCGAACCCCGTCGCGATTGGCCACCTCGAGCGCTTCGTGGCCGACTGGGAACGCGAACAGGCGCCGAAGTTGAAGGCCGAGATCACGCGCAAGCAGAAGATCGCGGTGATCGGCGCCGGCCCCTCGGGCCTGGTGTGCGCGGGCGAGCTCGCGCGCCTGGGCTATCGGGTGACCGTCTACGAAGCGTTGCATGCCGCGGGTGGCGTGCTGCGCTACGGCATCCCCGAGTTCCGTTTGCCCAAAGAGATTCTCGACTGGGAGATCGGCCTGCTCAAAGACATGGGCGTAGAGATCCTCTGCAACGTCATCATCGGCAAGACGCTCTCGGTCGACGACTTGCTCGGTCGGCTCGGCTACGCCGCGGTGTTCATCGGAACGGGCGCCGGCCTGCCCGCGTTCCTCGGCATCAACGGCGAGAACCTCAACGGCGTGATGTCGGCCAACGAGTTCCTCACGCGCATCAACCTGATGCGCGGCTACGACTTCCCCGAGTCCGACACACCCGTGCGCGTCGGCAAGCGCGTGGCGGTGATCGGAGCCGGCAACACGGCCATGGACGCAGCCCGCACGGCGCTGCGCATGGGCGCCGACAAGGCGATGATCGTGTATCGGCGCGGCCAGAAAGAGATGGGCGCCCGCGTCGAGGAGTACCATCACGCCAAGGAAGAGGGCGTGGAGTTCCACTGGCTCACCAACCCCCTCGAAGTCATCGACGACGGCACCGGTTGGGCGAGTGGTCTCAAGTGTCAAAAGATGAAGCTCGGTGAGCCCGACGCCTCGGGGCGCGCGCGACCGATCCCGATCGAAGGCAGCGAATTCGTGCTGCCAGTCGACAACGTCATTCTCGCGATCGGAACCACGCCGAATCCCTTGCTCACCCGCACCACCAGCGGCCTGCTCACCAACAAGAAGGGTTGCCTCGTCGCCGACGAACGCACCGGCTTGACCTCCAAGGCGCTCGTGTTCGCGGGCGGCGACGCCGTGACCGGAGCGGCCACGGTGATCCTGGCCGCAGGTGCGGGCAAGCGGGCAGCGAACGCGATTCACGAGGCGATCGGCGCGACGCTGTAGCAACACCGTGGCGACGCGGCCTGCGCGTGCGCTCACGGCTCAGCGCCAGATACGCTCGGCTGCGACGCGGACGTTACGCGTGTACTTGACGCTCGGGGTCGGCGACCAAGCCGTGCCACCCTGCGTGGAGCCGTAGAACTTCACGTAAGTCTCCACGTTCTCATGCGAGGGCGCACGCGTCTGTACGCCGCTCTGCTCGAGCGCCAGCGACCCGTCGATCCACAGCGACAAGGTCGTCTTTCCCGTAGTCCAGACGTAGTGCATCTCTATGTCGAACCACCTGCCCACCGGCAGCGCGATCGTCGAGACAGCGCTCGTCGGGTTGACGCTGCCGGCGGGCCCGCCCCAGGCCCAGCGCACGCGCATGCTGCCATCCTTGTCGAGCATGAGCCCCGGCGAGGTGTGCCAGCGGTTGCCGCCATCAGCGTCGGTCGAGTGCCAATCCCACAGGTTGATCCAGGGTGCCGAGTCGCCCGCAGCGCCGAGCGCCTGCGGGAAGTACCACTGCTGCGCCACCCACACGCCCTGTGCGCTCTTTGCCTGATCGTTCCACACGCTGTTGGCAAAGCTGTAGATGCCTGCCTGTGAACGTGAACCTCCAGTGTCGAAGGTCGCGAAGTGCCGCAGAGCGAAGCCGCGGGCCGCAAGCGGGTCGGGGACCAGAGACAGATTCGCGCCGTTGGCATCGTCGGCCGCGACGTCGATGCCGATCGGGTGTTGGACTGCGAGCCCGTCGAAGCCCCAGGGCGTGTTCCCGGTCTGCAGCGTGTCGGTCCAGAGGATGGTCGCCGGCGCGTGCGCGACCGCAGATGTCGCGGGGTGGGTCGAGGCGGCGGCGTTGCCTGCTGCGCGCGCGCTCTGGCCAGGGGCAGCGGACGACGCGGCGGAAGCGCCCGCCCCGGACGCCGCCGGGCCGGTGCCGAGGTTGGCGCAGGCGCCGACCAACCAGAGCGCGACGCATGGCGCAAGCTTCGACATCGCCTGATCTCGCCGCAGGCGCGAGCTGAGCGCAAGCCCCGAAGCTCGACGCGCTCGAAGGCCTAGGCCTGCGGCGAGAGTGCGTCGGCTGCAGGTGCGTTCGCTGCGCGCCTGGTCTTGCGTCGCTCGGTCAACGAATACGCCACGGGCACGATGACCAGCGTGAGAAAGGTCGAGGTGAGCAGGCCACCGATCACGCAGATGGCCATCGGTGCGCGCACTTCGCCGCCTTCGCTCCACGCCAGCGCGACGGGCAGCATGCCGAACACCATCGCAGCCGTGGTCATCAAGATCGGGCGCAGGCGAGCCTCCCCGGCTTCGATCAGCGCCTGATTCACGCTCTTGCCTTCCGCGCGCCTTTGATTCGCGAAGTCCACGAGCAAGATGGCGTTCTTGGTCACGAGGCCCATCAACATGATGACGCCGATCATCACCAGGATGCTGAGCGTCTTGCCCGTCAAATACAGCCCGCCGAACGCGCCGATCATCGACAGCGGCAGCGAGAGCATGATGTTGAGCGGCTGCAGGAAGCTGTCGAACTGCGAAGCCAGGATCATGTAGACCATTGCCACCGCTAGGAAGAGCGAGACGCCCATGGACAGGGCGCTCTCGTTCATGACGTCGGCCATGCCCACGAAACCGGTGACGAGGTGGTGGGGCACGGTGCGCTCCGCGGCCTCTTTCACGAGCCTCGTCGCTTCTCCGAGCGCCATGCCTTGCAGGCCCGCGAGCACGGTGATCTGGCGCTGGCGGGCTTGACGTTCGATCTGGCTGTGACCCTTGCCGCGGCTGACCGTGACGATGTTGCCGAGGTCAACGGCCGCACCGCTGATCGAACGCACCTGCAGGTTGCCGAGCGAGCTGAGCTTGGCCTTTTCCGCCTCAGGCAGCTGCACAGTGATGTCGTAGACGTCGACGCCGTCTCGGATCTCGCTGACGCTGTCGCCGGCAAGCAGACCGCGCACGGTGCTCGCGACGCTCGCAACCGGCACGCCGAGCTGGTCCGCTGCGTCGCGATTGACCTCGAAGTTGAGCTCCGGCTTGCCGCCGCGATACGTGGTGTCGAGATCGACGAGGCCTTTGATCTTGGCGAGCTCGGCCACGAGCTTGTCGCTGACCTGCGCCAGCTCATCGAGATCGCCGCCGCGGATGTAGAACTGGATCGGCTGAGCCCGGAAGGTGTTACCGCCGACGACTTCGATCTTTTGCACGGTGATCTTCGCGCCGGGCGTCTTGCCGAAGCGCCCACGCACCCAACCCATCAACTCTTCCTGACTGTAGCTGCGCTCGGTGCTCGGCGTCAGGGAGACTTGCACCTGCGCTTGATTGCTCTGGGGCTGGCCTCCGCCGCCGACGGTGGTGAACGTGTGGGCGATGCCGGCAACCTGGGAGCGCAGGTCTGCTGCGACCACTTCCGCGAACGCGCTGGTCGTTCCCACCGAGTTGCCCGCGGGCAGCTCGACGTTCACGATGAACTGCGCGCGATCTTCCGGGGGCAAGAAGTCGGCCTTCACGTTCAGCACGGCCAGGACCGACAGTCCCAGCGCCAGCGTGACGAACAGGCATGTCAGCGCACGATGCTGCAGCGCCCAGGCGATCGTGCGCCCGTAGCTCCGATCGATGCTCAGCAACACGCGCTCGATGCCCTGGTAGATGCGGCCGTGTCGCGTGTGTTTCGCGTGCAAAAAGCGCGAGCTGAGCATGGGCGTCAGAGTCACCGAAACGAGCATGGACACGGCCACGGCGACCGAGACCGTGATGCCGAACTGGTACATGAAGCGGCCCACGATGCCGTGCATGAAGGCGATCGGCACGAACACCGCCACGATCGACGAGGTGGTCGCCAGCACGGCCAGGAAGATCTGCGCGGTGCCGTTGGAAGCGGCCAGCTTCGGCGGCTCGCCCTTGTCGAGGTGCCGGTGGATGTTCTCGATCACCACGATGGCGTCGTCGATCAGGATGCCCACCGAGATCGACAAGCCCAGCGTGGTGAGGTGGTTGAAGCTGAAGCCGAGCCAGCGCATCACGGCGAAGGTCGAGATGACGCTCGTGGGCAGCGCCAGCGCGCTGATCAGCGTGGCGCGCCAGTCGCGCAGGAAGAGCAGGATGATCGCCACGGCCAGCGCGGCGCCCGTGAGTAGGTCGAGCTGCACATCGTGGATGGCGCGCTCGATGTACGTGGCGTTGTCGGTGGGAATGGCGATGGTCGCGCCTTTCTGCTGCAAGCGCGGGCGCAGCTGGGCGACGGCCGCGTGCACGTCGTGCGCGATCGCCACCGTGTTCGAGCCCGATTGCTTGCGGATAACCAGGCCGATCGCCGGCTTGCCGTCGAGGAAGCTTGCGGAACGCACACGCTCGACGCCGTCGGTCACCGTGGCGACGTCACTGATGTGCACGTCGGGGTAGAGCGCGTTGGGCAAGAGGATCTGCCCGACCTCGGCCGCG
>DASVHQ010000108.1:0-2072 GCA_036382515.1 Polyangiales bacterium
GGCTTCATGCTAGCGGCAGGTGCCGAGATCCTCGTGGAGACGGCACGCTTCTGGGTAAGCCGGGCACAAGTTGAGCCTGATGGTCGCGCCCACATTCGGCAAGTGATCGGCCCTGATGAGTATCACGAAATGATCGACGACGACGCGTACACAAATACGATGGCGATTTTCAACCTTGAACGTGCTGCGGATACCATTGAGATCCTGCAGCGCGAGCAAGTCGCCGACTGGCAGCGGCTATGCACAAACCTTGACCTTGCCGAGAAGGAACCCGCGACGTGGCGTGCGCTGGCTGGGCAGCTGGCGACGGGTTTCGATCCTGCAACCAAGCTCTTCGAGCAATTCGCTGGCTATTTCCAACTCGATGAGGTCGATGTAGTGCGCCAGCGAGCCTCGGCCATGCCGATTGACGCCTATCTCGGACCGGAGCGCGTGCGTCGCTCGAAGGCGATCAAGCAGGCAGATGTGGTCGCGCTCAGCGCAGTGCTGTGGGATCAATGGCCTGTCGCGGTGCACGAGGCGAACTTCCGCTATTACGAACCCCGCACCGCCCATGGCAGTTCGCTGAGCCCTGCGCTTTACGCCCTCGTCGCCGCCCGGCTCGGCGATGGGGCTCTTGCGCAAGCTTATTTCCGCCAAGCTGCCGAGATCGACTTGGCCAACAACATGGGTAACGCCGCCGGCGGCGTTCATATGGGCGCCCTAGGTGGCCTCTGGCAGGCTGCGGTATTCGGCGCGGCCGGCTTACGCGCACGTGAGGACGGCATTGCGCTCGACCCACATCTGCTCCCGGGCTGGACCGAAATGGCATTTCCGGTGCAATGGCGGGGACGCTTGCTGCGTTTGCGCCTGGAAGCTGACCGCAGGTGTATCGAGGTCAATGTCGAGAGCGGTGGCGAGCTCTGTCTCTCGGTCCCCGAGGGCCCCGTATGCCTCGCCCGTCCCGGCCGGCGCTATGTCCTGCGTGGCGACCACTCAGGATGGGGTAGTTGGGAAGAGGTGGGCCAATGACTTCTGCGCAGACAGTGCTGGTCCCCCTCGACGGCTCCGTCCGCGCGACGGCGGCGGTGCCCGTGGCGCGTGGGCTTGCCGAATTGTTTCATGCCACCCTCGCGGTTCTCCATGTTTCCGAGGATACCTTGGACTCCGCCGCGCTGGCCGACCGCATGAAGCTCTCATCCCAAGACCTGCGTGGGCTGGTTGTAGATCAGCGTACGGGTGCGGCCGCGGCCCGTATCGTGCATGAAGCCACCGAGCGACACGCAGCCCTGATCGTCATGTGCCCACGGACACGGATGGATGCCAGACCGCGAACATTTGGCAGTGTGGCCGAGGCCGTTCTTCGCGCAGCGCGATGCCCGGTCGTTCTCGTACCTCCAACCCGCGGCCGCAGAGATTGGGCTCTGCGCCAACTGCTATTGCCTCATGACGGGACACCGACCAGCGCCGCAACAATTGGCCCTGCCACCGACCTCGCATCAAAGGCCGCAGCCAAACTCGTGGTGCTTCACGTCGCTACGGCCGGTGCCGAGCGACCCACTGAACCTGGGACACTGGTCTCCCCCCGCTATGTCGACCAGCCCCAGCACGAGTGGCCCGCATGGGCGGAGGAGTTCCTGGATCGGCTGCGCGCTGTCGGGCACGCAACCGACGGGGTCAACATCCGTCTCGTGCTTGCTCAGGGCGAGGCTGGCTCGGCTATCGTCGATTTCGCGCGACGGAACGATAGTGATCTCATCGTTCTCGGCTGGCGCGGTTTACTCGAGCATGACCGCGCGCGCACAATGCAGTACGTAATCCGTGAATCTATCTGTCCGGTGATTGTATTCCGCCTCGATCGCGACGACGGCAGGTAACCTCCGCTATGGTCATCATCGATGTCGGACGTTTCGGCGCCTTCGTCCTCGACTTGGACGGGGTGATCACGCGCACGGCTTCCATCCACGCCCGTGCTTGGAAACAGCTGTTTGACCAATTCCTCGCCCAGCGAGCAGCGCAGAGCGCGACGCCGTTCCTCCCCTTCGATCCCGAGACCGATTATCGCCGCTATGTAGATGGCAAGCCGCGCATTG
>DASVHQ010000109.1:0-62348 GCA_036382515.1 Polyangiales bacterium
CCCGCGACGGCAAAGCTCACCACCGGCCCTTCGGTCGCCGCGAAGCGATACGGCCCGAGCTTGCGAGTCTCGGGGTCGCCGGCGCCACGGCCCATGAAGCGCTTGACGCTCACGATGGTGTCCTGCGGCAGCTCCTGCGCCATGCGCTTGGCGTCCTTGCCAATCACGATGGCGCCGTCCGGCCGGTAGCAAACGACGGAAGGGATCAGTGGATCGAGGTCGCAGTCGCGAATGCAGGTGGCTTCGCCGACCATCGGCACGTAGGCAACCAAGCTGTTGGTCGTGCCCAGATCGATGCCGATCGGACGGGGCGCAGCGCTCGGGTCGTGAATCTGCAGCAGTGACATGGCTCTACGAAGCCTCCGCTTCGTCGTCGATCGCGCTCACTTCGTCGAGGAAGCGCTGGTAGTACTTGAGCCGCGACACGCTCGCCTGCAATCGCGCAAGCTGTGCGGGCACCGGTGCCCCTGACAACGCGGCGAACGCAGCGCTCAGCTCCGCGCGCACCGCGAGCCGCAGCCCGTCGACGCGTTCGGCCAGCCGCTTGATCTCGCTCTCGTCACGGCGCGACTTGGCGTCACTCAGCGTCTCGCGTAGCTCCATCACTTCCATGAGCAAGTCGGGGTCGGCCGCCTCGCGCTGACCGGCCAGCGTCGCGCCACCGTGCAAGACGAGCAGGGCCTCGGCGCGTTTGATGTCATCGCGCAGCGTACGGTACGCCTCGTTCACCTCGACCGCTTTGAGCAAAGTCATGCGCCGCTGCGACGCGGGCGCGCCCGCGTGCTTGTCGGGATGCAGCGCCTTCTGCAGCTCGCGATAACGACTCTCCAACTCGGCGGGGTCGAGATCGTAGCGGGCCGCGAGCCCAAGCGTAGCGAACGGGTCCATGCTTGTCGCAGTTCAGGCGGCCGTGTTCTGGGCGCGCCTCAGATAGAGAACGATTCGCCGCATCCGCAGCCGCTCTTCTCGTTCGGGTTCACGAACTGGAAGCCGTGCTGCATCAGCTTCACCTGGTAGTCGAGCACGGCGCCGCGCAGGTACACGAGGCTCTTCGGATCGACCAGCACTTTGAGCCCGTCGAAGTCGTAGACGTTGTCGCGCTCCCGAACCTTGTCGGAAAACTCGATCGCGTACGAGACGCCGGAGCAGCCTCCGCCACGCACACCCATGCGCAGGGCCGCGTCGGGGGTGCCGCGCTTGATCAGCGCTTGCTTGGCCATCTCGATGGCTTTCTTGGTCAGCCGCACGCCGGCCTGCTCGTCGCTCTGGTTGCTCGGCAGGACGGGGACGTGCTCGCTCGGGTCGGTCTTTCGACTGCTTGCGGTGTACGTGGTCAAGGACATCGGATGCTCTGTGCCAGCTCGGACGCGCCGAGACGAACCTTCACTTCTGCGGCTGCACGCTCTGCGACGCTACGCTCGCGTCCTTGCTCTTGCGCTCTGCCTGCTTCCTGCGGAAGTCGGCGATCGCGCTCTTGATCGCATCCTCGGCCAGCACCGAGCAGTGGATCTTCACGGGCGGCAGGTTCAGCTCTTCGACGATCTGCGAGTTCTTGAGTGCCATCGCTTCGTCGATGGTCTTGCCCTTGACCCACTCAGTCACGAGCGACGACGACGCAATCGCGCTACCGCAGCCGAAGGTCTTGAACTTCGCATCCTCGACCACGTTGGTCTCGGGATTCACGCGGATCTGCAGGCGCATCACGTCGCCGCACGCAGGTGCGCCGACCAGGCCCGTTCCGACCGTGGGATCTTCTTTGTCCAGCGTCCCGACGTTCAGCGGATGCTCGTAGTGTTCGATGACTTTTTCGGAATAGGCCATGACGATAATTCTCTTTGCTGATCCGCGAAAAGCCGAAGGCGGTTTCGCGGGTATGTATCTAGTGAGCTGCCCACTGGATGGATTTGATGTCGATGCCTTCTTTGTGCATCTCGTAGAGCGGTGACATTTCGCGAAGCCGCACCACCTGCCGGACCACGAGATCCGCCACGTAGTCCACTTCGTCCTCGGTGTTGAATTTGCCCAGACAGAAGCGGATCGAGCTGTGCGCCAGCTCCTCGTCCACGCCGAGCGCGCGCAGCACGTAGCTCGGCTCGAGGCTCGCGCTGGTGCAGGCACTGCCCGACGACACAGCCACGTCCTTGATCGCCATCATCATCGCTTCGCCTTCGACGAACGAGAACGAGACGTTGAGGTTACCAGGCACGCGCGCGGGGTCGTCGGCGCCGTTGAGATGAATCATCTCGAGTTGGCTCCAGAGCTTGTCGCGCAGACGGTTGCGCAGCGCGAGGCTGTGCGCCGCATCCTGACGCCATTCCTTCACGGCGAGCGCGCAGGCCTTGCCGAAGCCCACGATGCCCGGAACGTTCAGCGTGCCGGAGCGCATGCCACGCTCGTGACCGCCGCCGTCCATCTCGGCCACGATGCGCACACGCGGCTTGCTGCGCCGCACGTAGAGCGCGCCCACGCCCTTGGGGCCGTACATCTTGTGCGCCGAGATGCTCGCGAGGTCCACGTTCATCTGGTCCACGTTGAACTCGATCTTGCCTACGCCCTGCACGGCATCGCAGTGCAGGAGCACACCCTTTTCTCGCGTGACCTTCCCGATCTCGGCGATGGGATGCACCGTGCCGACCTCGTTGTTGGCGAGCATCAGGCTCACGAGGATGGTCTTGTCGGTGATCGCGTTGCGCACGTCGTCCGGCGTGACGCGGCCCTGCTGATCAGGCTGCAAGTACGTGACCACGAAGCCCTGGCGCTCCAGGCGCTTGCAGGTGTCGAGCACGGCCTTGTGCTCGGTCTTGCAGGTGATGATGTGGTTACCCTTGCTGGCGTAGAAGTTCGCCACGCCCTTGATGGCGAGGTTGTCGCTTTCGGTCGCGCCCGAGGTGAACACGATCTCCTTTTCGCTCGCAGCGCCGAGCAACGTGGCGACTTGCTCGCGCGCGTACTCGACGGCTTCTTCGCCCACCCAGCCGAAGGAGTGCGAGCGACTCGCAGCGTTGCCGAATTTCTCGGTGAAATACGGCAGCATCGCCTCGACCACACGCGGGTCGCAGGGCGTGGTCGCCGCGTTGTCCATGTAGATTGGGAGCTTCGGTGTCATGGGTCGTGGGGTCTCGGGCGTCAGGTCACTTGAGGGTCACTGGGCATGAAAGCCGGCGACCAGATCGGGCGCGGCCTCACTGGCATCGTGCAGCTCGCAGGCGTTGCAGGCCGTGAGCTCTTGCTTGGGACTGCAGCTGGGGCAGGTTTCGAGGTACTCGAGACTCGAGCGAAGCTCGGCTTCGAGCTCGGACAGCCGCGAGATCTGTTCGCGCGTCTCGCGCAACTTGTCCTTGAGCAGGTCACCCACGCGCAGCATGGCGTCGGGCGCGGAGCCGCTGCGCTCCCACTGCTTCAACATCGTCTGGATGTCGGTGAGCGAGAAGCCCATCTCCTGCAGCTTCGAGATCCAGCGCACGCGCACCAGCGCGTCTTGCGCATACAAGCGATAACCGCCCTTGGAGCGCTCGATCGGATCGAGCAAGCCGCGCTCTTCATAGAGATGCAGCGCGCGCACTGTCTTGCCCGCCAGGCGCGCCAGCTCGCCGACCTTGAGGGTGCGAGTGAGCAGCGTCCCTCGACTGCCGTCGGAGGGGGGTGCGAGTGGACCGAGGTCCTTGAGTACGGGGAGCTGCAGCGCCATCGTGGTGTCTAACTCTAACTCTTACGCGTGCGTAAGGGTTGTGTCTGCGGGAATATCTAGGCGCCAGCGCCGGCGATGTCAAGCGGCCGCCGGCGGGCGCCAGGGGTTCGGCCCGTGAATTCAGACACTTAGGTGGCGTGGAATCGGGCACGAAGCTTGCGAGTCCAGCGCCCGTGCGCACGCCCATCCCGCTCGCCGCCGGGTTCATGCTCGGGCTGTTTGCCGCAAGCACGCGGGCCCTGCCGGTACCGGCCGGGTGGCTGGCGCTCATCTGCCTGGCGGTCGGGCTCGCCTTTGCGGCGGCCTGCGGTGTTGCGGCCTCTAGCTGGCTGGCGCGCGCCGCGCCGCTGCTCTTGGCCCTGGCCGCCTTCGGCACCGGCCTGTGCCTTGGGCCCGCGTCGAGCAGCAACGCAGCGTTGCCGCCGGCGGGCGTGGCGCGCTTGCGCGGCTGGGTCGAGGAGGTGCGCTACGGTCGCGGCAGCCTCGGGCGAGCGCGCGTGCGCATCACGCAGGGCGCGCGTCTGGCCGATGGCGCAGCGGTCGCCGCCGGCACGCAGCTTTGGGTCGGACCCGTGGCGCTGCCAGAAGGAGCCTGCATCAGTGCGCTCGCGACGATTGCGCCACGCGTGCCGTTCCGAAACCCGTCGCCCCACCCGCGCCTGCCGAACCCGCACCCCACGCAAGGCGACGCGAAGTTGCCTACGACCAACGCCTTCGAGGTGCTCGAGCATCCGTGGCCCGCACGCCTGTTGCACGCGATCCGCACGCGCTTGCGTACGCGCTTCGACGCCACGCTCGACCCCGATGCCAGCGAGGTCGCGCGCGCGTTGATCCTCGGTGATCCAGACACGCTGGGCGACGACGACGCCGCCGCCGTGCGCAGCAGCGGCATGGCCCACGTGTTCGCGGTCTCGGGCATGCACGTGACCCTGCTGGCCGGGCTGTGTGTGATCGCGCTCACGCGCCTCTTGTCGTTCGTGCCCTGGCTTGCGCAGCGCTTCGAGCTTCGGCGCATCGCGGTGGCCATCGGCATTCCATGGGCGCTCGCCATCGCGGCACTCACAGGCGGAGCACCCAGTGGCTGGCGTGCGTCGATCACGACCGCGCTCAGCTGGTGCCTGATTGCGTGCGGCTTGCGCCCGAGCGCCGCCGCCGTGACGGCTTTCGCTTGCCTCATCTTCGGCGCGCTACAGCCATGCGAGGCGCTACGCCCGGCGTTCTTGCTCTCCATCGCGGCCACGGCTGCGATCGTGGCTGCTCCGCACCGGCCAGCGCAGGGGCTATCAGATCTCTTGCGCAGCGCGCTCGCGCTCAGCATGCGCACCACGCTCGCCACCGCGCCGATCGTGCTGTGGACCTTCGGCAACGTACCGCTGGTCGGCGTGCTCGCAAACCTCCTGCTCGTACCCGTGGGCTCGGCGTTGCTCGTGCTGGCGGCCGTGCACGCGGCGGTCGCCACACTCCTGCCGCCGTTGGCGGCGCTCACAGGCCTACCGCTATCGCTCACCAGCCGCGCGTTCTTGCAGGCGTGTCGCGCGTTCGCCGCGCTCGGTCCCGCAATCGCCTGGCCGCCGCCGGACATCTGGCAAGGCGCGACGCTCGTGCTCGGCGCCAGCGTGTTGCTGTTCAGCACGCGAACACGCACACGCGCACAGGTCGGCGTTGCGATGCTCGCGCTGCTCGGCTTGCTCGAGCTGCGGCTGCGCCATACGCAGGCGCCCACCGGAGAGCTTCGGGTCAGCTTCCTCGACGTGGGCCAGGGCGACGCTGCGCTCGTCGACCTGCCGGACGGCAAGCTGATGCTGATCGATGCGGGGGGAAACCCTGGTGGTGGAGCCGATCCGGGAGCCGCGGTGCTCTTGCCCTTGCTGCGAGCCAGGCGCCGCGATCATCTCGACCTCGTCGTGCTCACGCATCCGCACCCCGACCACTATGGCGGACTGCAAGCGATCAGCGAGCAGCTGCCGATCGGCGAGTTATGGGACAGCGGACAAGCCGAAGCCGAAGTCGACCTGGTCGGCACCTCGCAAGCGGCCGCGCACTTGCTCGCGTCGGCGCGTACGCGTGGCACGCGCGTGCGCCATCCGGACGAGCTGTGCGGACGCCCGCGCCTTGTGGGCGGAGCGCTCGTCGAGGTGCTCTGGCCCTGTCCAGCCTTCGATCCCGGCTACGACGCGAACGACAACTCGCTCGTGCTGCGCGTGCAATACGGCCAGCATGCGTTTCTCTTCGCCGGTGACATCGAGGTACAGGCTGAGCGTGCCTTGCTCTCCACCGCCGCACGCCTGCACGCGACCGTGCTCAAGGTGCCGCACCATGGCTCGCGCACCTCGAGCAGCGCCGAGCTGTTGCGTGCCGTCGCGCCGCAACTCGCCGTCGTGAGCGCAGGTGCGGTGAATCCGTTCGGGCACCCGCACCCGGAGGTGATGGCGCGGCTGCGGGCCAGCATCCCGTCGGTGATCGATCTGGGAACGCACGGCGGCGTGATCGTGTCGACCGACGGTGCGCAACTCACAGTCCAGCGCTGAGTGGCGCGCACGGGCTCGCGGGTCACGCGAGCCCGGCGCAAGGCTACGCACGCCTCACGGCAGCACGTCGCTCCAGGTCGCGTTCGGATCGAGGAATTCCTTGTTCCAGTCGCGCAAGACCACGCCGTGCAAAATCACTGCACCCGGGGACATCCCAGCTATCCAAATTCCTGCACAACGGCCAGCTCGGGCCTCTGCCAAGCGATGTGCATCGCTCAACGCACCACGGCAGGGCGCCCGATCCACGCAGACCCGCGCTGCGGATCGCCGCCGTCAGCGACGTCGGCCGCACCCCGCCGGCCGAGCGGCGCACGTGCGGCTCGGTTGTCGTCGGACGCGGCGCCGCTCGGTGAACATGCGTACAGCCTCACGAAGTCGCTGCAATCGCCGGCAGCGGCCGCGCTACACTGCGCGCCCGTGGCCAACGATCCTCCATTGGCGTCCGAGCAGTCGCGCGCGGAAGTGCTGTTCCACGCGATCACCGAAGCCGCCAGTTGCGCCAACGTGAGCGTTGTGGTGCTTCAGCTCGGCACGGACGCGCTGCAGGTCAAGGTCGTGTACATGAACGACGCGGTGGAGCGCCTGCTTGGCAGCTCCCAGGCCGAAATGCTCGCGGAGGGCGTGTGGAGGTACGTCGCGCCCGAGTGTCTGCCGGCGATCCAAGAGCTCGCGCAGACGCGCGCGCGCGGCGAGCTTGGCCCGGACAGCTTCAACACGACGCTCGTGCACAAGTCCGGGCGGCGCGTGCACGTCGAGATCGCGGTCGGTCGCATCGTGCTCGATGGCGAGAGTGGCGCCGTTGCATTCGTCCTCGACACCACGGCCCGTGACGAAGCACGAGCCGCGCTCAGCCGATCGCAGGAGATGTTTCGCCAGGTCATCAACAGCGCGCCTGACGGGATCATGATCTTCCGTTGGCCCAAGATCGCGTTCGCGAACCCAGCCGCGGCGCGTTTGCTCGAGGTCGCAAGCCCCGAGCAAGCCGTGGGACTCGACATCACGGAGCGCATGGTCCGGGACGAAGTGACGAGCGCCGCGCAGCGCGTCACACGCATGCAGCAGGGCGAGCTGCTTTCCGCGCCCAGGCAGTACCGCCTGTCGACGCCCAGCGGCCAGCAGCGCTCGCTCGAGATCTCGTCGCTGCCGATCACCTTCGAGCACGAGCCCGCGGTGTTGTCCTTCGCGCGCGACGTCTCCGAGCGCAACAACATGCTGACCAAGCTGATCGAGGCGGACAAGCTCGCAGCCATAAGCGCCATCGCCGCCGGTGTGGCGCACGAGATCAACAACCCCCTGGCGTATGTCCTGCTCAACCTCGAGTTCCTCGCGCGCGAGTTGCGCGAGCTCGGTGTGGACCCCGAACGTGCGGAGGCGATGCAGCGCCGTCTGACCGACACTCGTCAGGGTGCCGAGCGGGTCAAGGCGATCGTCCGAGACCTGCAGACGCTGACGCGCAAGGACGAGAACATCCGCGGCGCCATCGAGCTCGATCAGGTGATCGAGAGTGCGCTGCAGATGGCGCGTCACGAGATCCGGCAACGCGCGCGCGTCGAAACCGACTTCGCACCCGTTCCCTGCATCACTGGCAATGCCACGCGCCTCGAACAACTGTTCTTCAACCTGCTCGAGAACGCTGCCCACGCAGTGGCCGAGTGCGACCCGGCGCGCTCCGTGATCCGCGTGGCGATCCGGCTGGGGGCCCGCGGCTTCGTGAACGTCGAAGTCTGCGACAACGGCTGCGGCATGACCGACGACGTGGAGCAACGCGCGTTCGAGCCGTTCTTCACCACCAAGCCCCTGGGCGTCGGTTCGGGGCTTGGCCTTCCGATCGCCAAGCGCATCGTCGACGACCTCGGCGGCTCCATCGCGATGCACAGCCAGCCAGGCAAGGGCACGCTGATCACGGTCGCGTTGCACGTCTACGAAGAGCCGGTCTCGGACCGGCCCGTGCAGCGACGCCGCGGTCGAGTGCTGGTCGTGGATGACGAGCGGGCGGTGGCCGAGTCCCTGCACTTCGCGCTGCGGGACGAACACGACGTCGACGTCGCCACCAGCGGCCAGGCCGCCCGCGCGGTGCTCGATGCAGGCACCGACTACGACGTCGTGCTCTGCGATCTGGTGATGCCCGTCGAGTCCGGCATGGATCTGCACGCGTACGCGCAAGAGCACCACCCGCAGATCGCCGAGCGCTTCGTATTCATGACGGGCGGCGCATTCACGCAGCGCGCCGCGCGCTTCCTGGCCGAGGTCCGCAGCCCGCGCATCGACAAACCCTTCGACCTCGAGCCGCTGCGCGCCCTGATCGAGGGCATGGTAGCCGCGCGCGACTCGTAGCGCGCGAATCATCGAACGCGACTCGTAGCGCGCGCTTCACGCGCTACGAGTCACGCCGAACAGATCATGCGCTGCGCTTCACAGGGCGCGTTCGTAGACGCGGTACTTCTTGTACAGCTTGCCGCGCATAGAGCGAATCAGGAGGTTCACCGGCGCGTTGTCTTCGAGCGTCCACGACAGCTCGCCCCAGCTGACGCCGAGCTTGCGCCCGCGCTGCTGGATCTCGGCGACCATCGCGAGTGACAGCGCGCCATAACGACGCACGCTGCGGTACTCCTTCTTGATGCCGAGCAGACACAGCCGTGCCGTGGAGGGGGTCTTCACCTTCAGACGGTAGAGCAGCTTGGCCCAGCCCAACGGAAAGAGCTTGCCGCCGAGATCGCGCGCCGCTTCGTTCAAGTTCGGCAGCGCGATGCACATGCCAGCCGGCTTTCCGTCGATCTCGGCGAGGATCGCGAGCTCTTGCTTCACCACGAGCTTCAAGGCCTCCACGGCCTTCTTGCCCTCGGTCGCCGTGAGCGAGACATGGCCCCAGTTGTCGCGCCAGGCGTCGTCCTGGATCTCCAGGATGAGCTTGAGCTCCGGCTCGAGGTTCTTGGGGTTGAGCGTGCGCAGCTTCACTTCGGGCAGCGCCTTGATCTCGTCGTAGGCCTTCTGCGCGCGTGGCGGCAGCTCGTCCATGTCGTAGCGCCAGCAGAACAAGTCCTTAACCTTGGTCAGACCGCAGGCCTCGACAATCGCGCCCTGGTAAGGCCGATGATGACTCATCATCAGCATGGCCGGCGTGTCGAAGCCCTCGACCAGCGTGCCCAGCTCTTCGTTCACGGACAGCGACATGGGGCCACGGATCTTCTTCACGCCACGCTGACGCAACCACGACTCGGCAGCGGCCATCAGCGCCTTGCCCACCTCGGGGTCGTCGATCGTGTCGAAGAAGCCGAAAAAGCCGGCCTCGTCGTTCCAGCGCTTCAGATGCTCTTGATCCACCTGCGCCGAGATGCGCCCCACCAGCTGCCCGTTCTTGCGCGCCGTGAAGAGCGCGACTTCGGCGTGCTCGAAGAAGGCATTCTTGCTGGGTGTCAGCTGCTCCTTGACCATGAAGTCGAGCGGCGGGATCCAGTTCGGATCGTTCTGGAAGATCAGATACGGGACGCGAATGAAATCCGCGAGATCGCGGCCGGGCGTGTGTTGTCGAATCTCGATGGTCATGTCACCCAACTCCTGAGGACTCTGTTGTAGTTCCGTGGCAAAGCACTCCCCCGACACGCGGAGCGCAAGTATCGACAGCTACAGCTTCAGCGGCCCCACCATATCTTCCGGTCGCACAAAGGCGTCGAACTCGGGGCCGCTCAGCACTCCGAGCTCGATGGCGGCGGCGCGCAGCGTGCCACCCATCTCGTGGGCACGCTTGGCGACCTTCGCCGCGTTGTCGTAGCCGATCTTCGGGCTCAGGGCCGTGACGAGCATGAGCGAGTTACGCAGGTTCTTCTCGATGTTCTGGCGCTGGGGCTCGATGCCCGCGGCGCAGTGAGCCTCGAAGCTCTGGCACGTATCGGCGAGCAGCTGGATCGACTGCAAGAGGTTGTACGCCATGACTGGCTTGTACACGTTGAGCTCGAAGTTGCCCTGGCTGCCGGCAAAGCCGATGGTCGCGTCGTTGCCGAACACCTGACAGCACACCATCGTCATGGCTTCGCACTGCGTGGGGTTGACCTTGCCCGGCATGATCGACGAGCCGGGCTCGTTCTCCGGGATCGTGAGCTCGCCGATGCCGCAACGCGGACCCGAGGCGAGCCAGCGCACGTCGTTGGCGATCTTCATGCATGCCGCCGCCAGCTGCTTGAGCGCGCCGCTGGCAGCAATAAAAGCGTCGTGCGACGCGAGCGCAGCGAACTTGTTCGGCGCCGATACGAAGTCGTGACCGGCGATCTCGGTGATCTTCGTCGCAACGAGCTCGGCGTAGCGCGGGTGCGTGTTGAGCCCCGTGCCGACGGCCGTGCCACCGAGCGCGATCTCGCGCAGCTGCGGCAGCGTGGCGCCGATGGTCTTGATGGCGGCATCAAGCTGCGCGACCCAGCCGCTGATCTCCTGGCCGAACGTGATCGGCGTCGCATCCTGCAAGTGCGTGCGCCCGATCTTCACGAGCTCCATGTACTGCGCGCTCTTGCTGGCGAGTGTGTCGCGCAGGCGCCGGACACGCGGCAACAAGTAGGCGTCGATGCGCATCACCGCAGCGATGTGCATGGCCGTCGGGAAGGTGTCGTTGCTGGACTGCGACATGTTCACGTGGTCGTTGGGATGAACGGGCTGCTTGCTGCCCAGCTGCCCGCCTGCGAGCTCGTTGGCGCGGTTGCTGATGACCTCGTTCACGTTCATGTTCGACTGCGTGCCGGAGCCCGTCTGCCACACCAAAAGAGGAAAGTGATCGCCGAGCGTGCCGGCGATCACCTCGTCGGCGGCCTGGCAGATCAAGGCGCAGGTTCGGGTATCGAGCAGCCCCAGCTCCTGGTTGGCCTGCGCCGCGCCCTTCTTGAGTATCCCGAAGGCCGCGATGATCTCGCCGGGCATGCGCTCCCAGCCGATCTTGAAGTGGACCATGGAACGTGCGGTCTGGGCGCCGTAATAGCGGTCGCTCGGCACGTCGATCGGGCCCATGGAATCGGTCTCTACGCGCGTACCCATGCTGGCCCCCTCTCCTGCCGGTCGCGACCTGGTCACGGCCCCGCGGGGGACAGAGTGTGCCACAAAACCCACCATGGGCACACGCCCGCCGCGCAGGCCAGATTTGGAATACGCGCAGCGGCGCGCTACAGATGCGCACGACCACGGCATGACCACACGGCTTCCCTCCCGCACCGGCTCGACGCCCTCGTACCTCGCGTGCCTCGCGTTGCTCGCAGCCTGCCTGTGCGCGGCGTTCGCGGGCGTGGCGCAAGCACAGACGACGAGCGCGGAGCTGCGAGCGAAGCTCGAGCAAGCGCGCAGCAAAGCAGGTGCGCAGGTCCCGGCTGCGGCATTCGAGAGCCTCGCCTATCGGTTGGATGTCGCCGATCGCATCGAGCGCAGCTATCCCGAGCAGGCCCAGACCTTCAGGGATCGCGCCGCAAAAGCCCTGCAAGTCGCGGCCAAAGGCAGCGACCCGACGCTCGCGGAGCGAGGGCAGATCACGATGCGCGGCTACGTCTCGCGCATCTCCAACCTGCGCCAGGGCTACGCCGTGTACGTGCCGAAGGACTACGACCCCGCGCGCAGCTACCCGCTGATGGTCGTGCTGCACGGCGGCTCGGCCAACGGGAATCTGTTCCTGGGCGTCGTGCTCGGCAACAACATGAACTGGAAGCTGTACGACGCGCACTTGTGGGACGAGTTCACGCCGCGTTGGCCGCCGCAGTGGATCGTGGTCGCGCCGGATGGCTTCGGTCAGGTGATGTGGCGCTGGATGGGCGAGCAAGACGTGCTCGACGTGATCGCCGACGTGCAGGCCAACTACCACGTCGACGACAATCGCGTGGTGCTCTGCGGTCTGTCCAATGGCGGCGTGGGCGCGTACAGCCTCGGCATGCGCCACGCCTGGCGCTTCAGCGCGGTACTGGCCATCTCCGGCGCGCCCAGCTGGCTGCAGTACGCTGGCGGCAGGACCGACGCGCTGCAAGCCGAGGAACTGTCTCCGCTCTCGGCCATGTCGCTCGCCGAGAACGCCATCAACACTGACTTCCGTTACTTTCACGGCCGCGTGGATCCGGGGCCGATGCGCCCGGCCTACGTGCAGGCGTTCACCAAACACATCGCCACGCTCGGGGTGCCGTACAAGGAGCACTGGTACGACGCCGGACACGATCTGCTCTATCTCGTGCATCAGTACGGAGCGATCTACCGCAGCCTCGAGAAGATCGTGCGCAACCCGCACCCGAGAGAGGTGCGCATCGTGACCGGCGACTACCGCGCCAACCGGCAACACTGGCTGACGGTGACGCGCATCGAGCGCCTCCCGAGCCTCGCGCGCGTACGAGCTGTCGTGGACACCGACCGGATCCGTGTCGAGACCAGGAACACCACGGGCGTGTCGCTCTTGCTCGCCGACGTGCCGCTCGCCGCCGGAACGCACGCGGCGATCGAGGTCGACGGACAAGTGGTGTTCGATGGTGCGCGGGCCGCGCTCGGGCAGACGGTGTCGCTCACGCGCGAGGCCGGGCACTGGAAGCTCGGCAGCCCCACCGCAAGCAGCACGAAGCAGCTCGTGAAACAGCCCGACAGCTCGGGGCCAATCACGGATGCGTACTTCGACTCGATCGTGCACGTGTACGGCACCAAGATCGAGGCAGACACCGCTGCCTTGCGCAAGGCAGCCGAGCGCGGTGCCAAAGGCTGGCCACTGTGGCTGTGGCGCGTCGACCAGAGCGTGGTCGCCGACAGCGAGGTGACCGATGCGCTGATGCGCAGCCATCACCTCGTGCTCTACGGCACGCCCGGGAGCAACACGGTGTTGTCGCGGATCGAGGCGCAGCTACCGATCCGCGCGACGGCCGACGGCATCTTGCTCGGCGCCCGCCTCTTCTCCGCACCCGGCGTCGGCGCGAAGTTCGTGTACCCGAACCCGCTCGCGCCCAACCGCTACGTGATCGTGGAGACGGCGCCCACCACCGAAGCTGTTGGCGGCGGCCAGAACCTGCCCGACTTCCTGCCTGACTACGTCGTGTACGACGCGCGCACGACGCACGAGCGGCAACGCTTGCTGTTCTCGGACGCGCAGCCTCCGCTCGCGCACGGCTACTTCGATGCTCACTGGCAGCTCGACCCAACACACATGCGCACGCCAGCGACTGCGCCCGCGCCCCGCGAGCGTCGCAACCAGCTCGCCCCGCGCGCAGCCCGCACTGCGCCCGTACCGGCCGAGGGCAACGACCCCGAGAGCGCCGAGCACGACAGGCCAGCATCCAAGCTAGCTGTTTCATCGGCGCCCCCACTACCGCCGCCGCCCGAGCACTTCGCAGCGCCAGCCGACACGCAGGCAGGCAAGGCTGCACGCGAGATCGCGCGCCGTGTGCAGACCTTCACCAACTATCGCTCGAAGATCCCTGGCGCGACCTGGACGCTGGACGACAACAACGTCTGGTCGGTGCGAGACGACGCGGCATGTCTCGCTGCGCTCGAAGCAGAGGGGGTGCACGTCAAGCACTGGGACGGATCACTGCCGACGCCCGTGCCCGTGCCGGTTCGGGTCGCTGGAGCGGTGGATGGCGTGAGCTTTCAGATCATGCACGCGGGACCTGGTGGCGTGGTCTCCTGCGAGCTCGCCGCGCGACTGGTCGACATCGCCGAGGTCGTGAAGAAGCACGGCGTCCACACCGTGTACGTGCTCAGTGCCTATCGAGATCATCCCTACCCGAGCTTCCACACGCTCGGGCTCGCGCTCGACATGTCGCGCTTCGACGCCGAAGACGTGCCGCTGGTGGTGAAGACCGACTTCGTGATCGACCGCGACCATGCGACCTGCGCTGGCCCCGAGCCAGCGGCCAAGAAGGCCCGGACCCTGCTGCAGATCGCGTGCGAGCTCGCAGCCACGCACCGCTTCTCGTCGGTGCTGACGCCGAACTACAACGCAGGCCACCGCGATCACTTCCACGTCGACGTGCGACCCGACGACCCGCGCTTGTTCTTGCGCTGAGACCGGCGGGCTGGCGCGGCCTGCAAGCGCCTTGCGGCGCGACATCCGCCAGGCGCGCAGCCCACGAGATGGCGGGTACACACATGGACAGCAACGCCCGAACAACGCAAGGTTGGCCACGTGGGCAAGAAGCTCGACGACACGCTGGCGGTGCTGAACGGTCTGGTCGGCGACTACCTGGCCCGCACCGATAACAGTCTGGCCACGTCGATGAGCCTGTATCGCAACGACCGGCCGGTCGGGCTCAGCCGGCAGGGCTTGGCTCGTGCGTACCCCAAGGCTAGCGCGCGCGTCGCTGTGCTGGCCCACGGCGTGGCGTGCACGGAATCCATCTGGCGCTTCCCGGACGGCAGCGACTACGGCAGCCGACTCGAACACGAGCTGGGCTTCACGCCGATCTACCTGCGCTACAACTCGGGCCTGGCCATCGCCGACAACGGTCGTGCGCTGGCCGAGTTGCTCAAGCAGCTCGTCGAGCTGTATCCGCAACCGATCGAGGAGCTTCTTCCGATCGGCTACAGCATGGGTGGGCTCGTGGTTCGCTCGGCCTGCCACTTCGCAACTGGACAAGGCCAGTCGTGGCTCGAGCACGTGCGCCGAGCCATCTACGTGGGAACGCCCCACGCCGGTGCGCCGGCCGAGCGTCTCGGTCGCGTCGTGACCCGGGTGCTCGGAGCGATCCCCGACCCCTACACGCGCCTGATCGCCGACGTCGCCAACCTGCGCAGCGCAGGTGTCAAAGACCTCGGCGATGCGGACCTGCGGGACGAAGACCGCGCGGGCCAGGGCAAGCGCCTGTCGCTGCGAGACGCCAGCCACCCCGTGCCGCTCTTGCCGTCGATCCGACATCACCTGATCGCAGGATCGCTGTCGACCGATCCGCATCTGGCTGCGCTCTTCGGCGATATGCTCGTGCCCGTGACGAGCGCGACCGCCGTGAAGATGCGCCGCGAAGGCAACGCCGAAGTGGCCGAGCCGGACGTGCGCGTGCTGCCTGGCCTGGGCCATGTGGACATCGCGCACGACCACGACGTGTACGAGCAGATCAAGACCTGGTGCGAGGAGCAAGAGTGATGGCGGACATCAAGCAATGGCGCGGTCTGAGAGCACTGCTCGAAGACGCCGTGGAGCAAGGCGCGAGCGCGGTCGAACGCGTGCACGTCGCCACGGCCAAACGGCCGTTCGAGATCCTGAAAAGGCTCCCGCCGATCGGCAAGTGGGTCGAAGGCATCGAGGCCGTGCACGACACCATCCTTGCTGGAGCCTACGGATCGGTACGCGTGGTGAACCGTGTGGTCGGCAAGGCGCTCGACGTTGCGCTCGACGCGTTCGACGATGCACGCGACGGCGACCATCCCGACGATGCGGCAGGCGCAGCGAGCCCTGATACGGCGAAGACGCCAGTCAGCGCGAAGACGCCAGACGACGAAGCCGGACCCTGACGCCGGGCGCTCTGCCTCGACCACGGCGGTGTCACGGCCTGCCCCGAGCCAGACGGGCCGATCGGCGCGCAGAGCTCGCCGGCCAGGCGCGTGAGGCTGACGCCGTGCAGCACGTGGCTGCGCGCCTTGTCGCCGAGCTCGCGCATCACGGCGTCGAGAGTGATCAGTGCTGCGCCCACTTCCACGAGCTGACCCTCGGTCGCCGCCACGCTGGCCACACGGCCAGGCACGACGCTACCGAGGTTCAGCCGTGAGAAACGACGACCGGACGGCAACGCCGCCACCGGAGCGAGCCCGTCGCATCGTCCGAGGGCCGATAGGTGTCGGCGCCGCGCCGAGGACTGCCCGCTGAGTTGCTCGCGAACAACCGGCCGCATTTCGCGGCCGCCTGCCGGCACGCTAGGCACAAGGTGAAACGTACAAGAAATATTTTTGAAACAATCAAATGAGAAGACCGCCCGAGCCGAAACCTGCCTGCAATGTTCCCGTAGCCAACCTGAAATGCAGGCCGTGGTCGCGACTGAAGGAGCATCCCGATGGAACTCGCCCGCTTGCGTCGATTCGCCTATGTGCTCGCCGCTGCCGTCTCGACTTGGTGGCCCGCGGCGGCCCTCGCCGACGACGGTCTCAATCGCGGCGACACCGCATGGGTGCTCACCTCGACGGCACTCGTGCTCTTCATGACCCTGCCCGGGCTGTTCCTCTTTTACGGAGGCCTGCTGCAACGGCGCAACGTGCTCAGCGTGATGGTGCAGTGCTTCGCGCTCACCGCGACCGTGACGATCGTCTGGCTCGCCTTTGGCTATAGCCTGGCGTTCGACACCACGGGCATGCAGGCCGGCAAGCTCGGCGCGCACGCCTTCGTCGGAGGCCTTCACAAGGCGTTTCTCATCGGTGTGACCGGCTCGACGCTGTGGGGCACGATCCCCGAGCCGCTCTTCTTCATCTACCAGCTCACCTTCGCGATCATCACCCCGGGCTTGTTTCTGGGTGCGTTCGCCGAGCGCATGAAGTTCAGCGCGGTGATGTGGTTCTCGCTCTTGTGGCTCGTGCTGGTGTACTTGCCCATCTGCCACATGGTGTGGGGCGGCCCGGGCGCGTACCTCGCGGATCTTGGCGTGAAAGACTACGCTGGCGGCATCGTGGTGCACATCACCGCCGGCGTCGCGGCCCTGGTCGCTGCGATCATGGTCGGCCCGCGCAACGGCTTCCCGGATCGCTCATTCATCCCGCACAACATGACGGCGACCATGATGGGCACCGCCATGCTGTGGGTCGGTTGGTTCGGCTTCAACGGCGGCAGCGGGCTCGCAGCCAATGGCGACGCCGCCATGGCCATCGTGGCGACGCAGGTGTCGGCCGCTGGCGCAGCGATCACCTGGTCCGCGATCGAGTATCGGCGGCAAGGCAAGGCCAGCGCCCTGGGCATCGCGACCGGCGCAGTGGCCGGGCTGGCCGCGGTCACGCCGGGCGCCGGCTTCGTGGGTCCCGTCGGCGCGCTCGTGATCGGCGTGGTCTCGGCCGGCATCTGCTTTCTGGCCTCGGTTCCGATCAAGCGGCGCTTCGGCTACGACGACTCGCTCGACGTCTTCGGCGTGCACGGCGTGGGCGGCATGGTCGGCACCTTGCTCCTGGCACCGCTCGCGTCCGTGCGGTTCGGCGGCCGTGTGGCGGACCTCTCGATCAGTACGCAGCTCAAGGCACAGCTGATCGGCACGTTCGGCACCGCGGCTTATTCGATCGTCGTGTCGATCTTGTTGCTCAAGGTGCTCGACGCCACGCTTGGCCTGCGCGTCACCGACCAGCAAGAGCGCGAGGGTCTCGACGAGGCCGAGCACGCCGAGGTCGGCTACGAGCTGTGAGCAGCGACGCCTGCGCGTCCAGAGCTAGCGCCGCAAGCCCAGCCGCCGCACACCCATGGCCGCGAGACCGAGCAGACCGAGCAACCACGCCAGCGCTTGCGGCCCGCGCGGCGCACCGTCACCCGACGGCAAGAGCGGCACGCTCACGGCGTGCTGTGGCTTCGCTTCGTGCACGGTGACCCGCGCCGTGTAGAGATCGTCGCCGAACGGATCGTTGAGGGTGCTGTCGGGCCCGGCGCCCGCGGCGTTGCCGTCGACCACGCCCAGGGAGAAGGTGACGTCGCCGCGGCCCTTGGCGGGCGCGATCCAGGAGAACTTCCACGACGTCTCGCCAGGCTTCTGGCCCTGCGTTGCGATGATCGAGGTCTCGCCCGCCGAGTTGCCGCGCATGTAGAACGCATCGGCCGCAGCGCCCGTGATGTTGCCCACGGCCGAGGCGTTGTCGTCCGCGATGCGCAGCACGAACGCGTTGTAGTTCGCGCGCGGCGCGTCGAGGCCCTTCTGCTCGTTGAGCATACGCAGCGTGAACTCGTAGGTCTGACCTGGCGTGTAGCTGAAGTCGTTGAACAATGTGGTGGTAAACTGGACCTGCAGCTTGCCCGGCGCGTTCACGTGGCAGGCGGCGCAGGTCCAGCCGCGCTCGTCGCGCGCGCCGGTGTAGAAGATGCCGCCCGCGCCGCCCTGGTCGGGGGAGTCAGCGAAGGTCTTGGCGGCGTGGAAGGCGTGCGCGGGGCGCGCGGCAGAAAGCGCAAGACCAAGCACCGCGAAGGCAAAGGCAAATCGCTTCATGGCGCACCATCCGTGCCGCCGTCAGCGGCGGCGAAGCGCAGCTGGCACGCCGGGTCGTCCTGCCAGGTCGCGCCCATCACCCACGCCTCGAGGGTCTTGTATTGCGGATCCTCGCGATCGAGGAACACGTTACCCATGCCGAAGATGGTCGCGCCGCGATGGAAGTAGCCGCCGCTCTTCTGATCGAGCGGCTTGCGCAGCAAGAAGCTCTCGTCCGGCTTTCGGGGATGCACCATGGCGCTCGCCGCCAGGTAGTTCATGCGCAGCTCGTCGGGGCGGATCACAGTGTTGCGCTCGGCCTCGGTTCCTCCGTAGCGCAGTCGGTTGCGTGCGAAGATGCGCAGGTAGCGCGTGCCGTCGCCGTGACAGCGGAACATGGCGCAGCTCTGCGTGAGCACCGGCTGCACGTTGCAGATGAAGTAGCGCTCGTCGAGCGCAGCGGGTGCACCGGCCAAGTCCGTGGGCCCGCCCGCGTCGAAGCTGGACGACGCAGCCCCGGACAGCTTCTGCGTGCAGCCCCAGAGCGTGCACGCCGCCATCAGCAGCAGCGAGGTGGCGCGCGCGCGCGTCATCAGAACGCCCCCGTGGCGCCGATTTCGGCGATGTAGCCGTTGCGCTCGGGCAACGCGGCGTATTCCGTGAAGCGGAAGCCGAACGCGGTCAGCTTGAGCTCGAAGCTGAGATCGGAGAATGGTCCGACGTCGGTGTAGCGCAGCGTGACGCGCGGGCCGAAGAAGAGATCGTAGAACGTTGAGAGCTTGCGGTCGGCGGTCATGTAGCGCATCTGCCGCGCGTACAGGTCCTGGTAGAAGTCCGCGTGACGCTGCGCATAGCCGCGCACGAAGAACGCCAGCTCCCACGGCGCGAAGCCCACCACGTATTCGGTGCCGCCGGTGACCGAGGTCACGCCCCAGTCGTCGCGATAGAAGCGCACGTGCGACCGCAGCGCGCTGTCTTCGAAGAGCGCGCGGTTCCAGCGCAGTGTGATGGCGTGGCGTGCGCGCGTCTGCGGCGTGAAGTCGCCTTCGGGGGCGGCGATCGTCTGACCGAGGCTCGCGCTGGCGCCGTCGCGGAAGCGTACGTAGCGGTAGACGCTGCCCTGATAGCCATCGAGATAGCTCAGCGTGTAGTTGGCCGACCAGAGATTGCGAGGGTTCTGCACCCAGACCACGCTGGCGTTGCCGCTCACCACCGACAGCTTCTTGGCGAAGTTCTTGTCGTGCGAACGACCCACGTTGTTGTCCACATAGCTTCCGCCAAAGCCCAGCGTGAGGTCGTGCACCAGGAAGTCGCGCGACAGGCCCAGATTGAGCGTGTGCGAGGACCAGTCGTTCTCGGTCGAGTAGATGTACGAGCCGCCGAGCGTGGTGGTGCCGTTGGCGAACGAGAGCCCGCCCTCGGCTTCCTTGCGCACCTCGTGCCAGCGCTTGGTGGCGGCAGCAACCACATCGATCGATGCGGTGGAGATCACGTCGACGAGCCCGTGGGCGTCCACGCTCACGGCGTCGCTGACAGCGGCATTCGCGGCCACCACACTGGTGCTGATCACCGTCGCGTCATCGTCCTGGTAGACCGATGAGCGCGCGCGCACCGAACTCTTGGCCTGGGCCGCAACCGCGCCCGCCGAGCACAGCAACGAGAACGCGCACAGCGCCCTTATCACTCGCATCAGTTGCAACCGCACCCGCCGCCACCCGATCCGTAGCCACCCGCCGAGCCTTCGCGATACTGGTAGACGTGCTGTTCGAGCAGCACGGCTTCAGGATCTGCGTCGAAGTGCATCTTCGGCTTCGCCAGCGTCTCGCGCTCATACGGCTTCGCGCCGGCGCAGCCACCCAGGCCGAGCGCCAGCAAACACGTGAGAGCGAGAACGCGACGTAACATGAGCAAAGCGGGCGGAGCTTACGTCTGTGTGACGCGAGTTTCCAGCCCTGTCTGCCGGCCGAGTGGTGGCTACACGTCGCAGCTCAGAACGCGAACCCGAGGCCCACGGCACCGGACAGCCACGCGCCGTTGAGATCGACCACGAGTCGTGGCCCGCTGCGCCCCTCGGCGGGCAAGGTCACGATGCCACCCTCCACTTCCGCGAGCAGACGAAACACGGACGTAACGTGGTACGCGAGCCGACCCAACATGAGAGCGCCACCGTACGGCGACACGAAGCTTAGGCCGCGCACGCGCGGATCGCTCGGCAGGCCGGCCATGTGAACGAAGCCGAAGCGGCCACCACCGCCCGCGTACAGATCGACGCGCGACGCGTGCACCACGAACAGCACCGCGGCCAGCACGGAGGTCATCCCCACATCGACCTGGCCGAGATCGACCGCGACCCGCGTTGCACTGAAGTCCGCCCCGAGCACGAGCGCCAGGTTGCTGACCGGTCGATGGGCCATGCGCAGCGCGGCGGCGGGCGCGAGCCCCGGATCGCCGGACCAGCCCTCCAGGCGGAACAGCCCCGAAAGCTCCCACGGCGTGTAAGCCGGCTCGGCCGCAGCAGGCGCTGCGGCGTGCACTTCGCGGACCCGGCGACCCACGACCCCCGCCGCGACGGCACGGGCCGCCGGACCGGGCGCAGGCCCGACGGGCTCGACCGCGGGTTTGTCAACGATGCGCAGCTCGACCCAGCTCGCCACCACGAACTCGGCCACCGCGAGCGCCAGAAGGCGCGTGCGCGACGCAGGCTCGATGCGCGAGATGTCCAGCACGCGCACCATCGACTTGCGCGTCACGCCGTCCTGCAGTCGCAGCTCGATGCCCTGCTCGGTGCACGACAGCGCAACCTGCGTGAGGCCAGGCGTGTCCGATCCCGTCGCGCGGTAGTCGATCGAGGTGCCGAGCTCGATCGACAGCAGCTTGCCGAACTGCTGCGCGTCGACCGGCACGCAGGGATCGACCACTGTCGCCACGGAGGGCGACTGCGCGCGGGCGGCGGAGGGCGCACAACTCCATGCCAGAGCGAGCAGCAGGAGCTGCCGGCTCGCCCCGAGGCTGCATGGCGCTGATCTGCGCACGACCGCAGCAGGTTAGCCTGGCCGGCGCCGGAACCCAACTCGCGTTTGTGCCGCTACTCGAGGCCGCCGTACAAGCGCACGGCATGCAAGCGCCGACCCGCCGGATACGCTTGCACGTATTGCTGCGCCCGCAGGTAGGCCTCGTGCGCGTTGCCCGCCTTGGACAGCGCCTCGACCTCACGCGCCAGGGCATCCTGCGCGAGCGAGCCATGCGGTGCCAGCGTGCGCGCTTGCGCGAACGACTCGGCCGCTTCCGAAGGCTGCCCGAGGCGCTCGAGTTGCACGCGCCCGAGCGTGAAGGCCGCCAGCGGTGCCACGGGGCTGCCACGATGATCCCGCACGACCCGGCGCAGATAGCCGAGCGCCACGTCGGGATGCCCACTCAGGCGTGCTGCGTCGGCAGCGTCCATGAGCGTCGCAGGATCGTCCTCGACCACGCCGCCCGCAGACAGCGAGCTGTAGGCCTGCTCGTAGTCACCCGCCTGGCTGAGCGAGCGCCACGAGGTCTTGGCCGCCGCGTCCCGGTGCACGACACGCCGCACGTGCTCAGCGCGCAGCGCCGCGCGACCGTCGACGGTCGCGACACTCGCCACGCCTGCCACGCCCGCCGCCCCCGCGGCACCGAAGAACACTGACTCGCCCGCGCCCACGAAGTGCTCGCCGTCGGCGGCGCTCACGCGCACCTTGCCTTCGACCACGGCCACTCGCACGCGGGGCTGGACCCCGCCACTCACTTGCTCGACATCGAAGACCGTGCCAACCACGGCGACCTGCACGCTACCTGCATCCACCACGAACTGGCGCTCGTGGTCAGGCACCACGGAGAAGTGCGCAGCTCCGCCAACAAGGCGCAGCTCGATGTGGCCCGGCTGATTGCGCGCGACCTCGAGCGAGCCCGTGGCAGAGACTTGCACGAGCGAGCCGTCCGACAGCCGCAGCGACTGGCCGGCCGCCACGTGCCCGGTGAACGCCACCGCCACTGCGGCCGAACCGCCAGCCGGCGTGCTCTCGAGCGGCCGCGTGCTGGGCTGCACCCGCGTCGGCGCACTGACCGTCGTCGCCGCCATCAGCGGCAAGCCGTGCCCGCGCACACCCAGCCACGAGGCCGTGCACAACAGAGCGCCCGTGAGCAGCATGGCGCCCGTATGCTGCGCCTGCCGGCGCTTGCGCAAGCGTCCGACGCCGGCGTACAGCCGTGCGCTGCGTGCGTCGTCCCACACCGGCGCGAGCTCGTCGCGCAACACTTCCAGCTCTCTTGCGAGCTCATTCATGATTGATCTCCGCCTGCAACTTCGCATGAGCCGCAGCAATCCGACGCTTGGCCGTGGCCAGCGAACAGCCGCAGCGCTCGGCCACTTGATCGAGCTTCTCCCCTTCGACGTAACGCAGCGTCCATGCGAGACGCTGTTCGACCGGCATCGCGTCGAGCATTTCGTAGATACGCGCGAGCAGCGCGCGCTTTTCGGGCGACATGCCCGGGTCGCGTAGCTCGAGCGACGGCACGCCAGTGTCGAGACCGACGAAGTGTCGCAGCCGACGGCGGCGCAGCTGACGACGCGCCGTGCGCACCGCGATCGTGGCGAGCCAGTTCTTGGTGGCGCCCGCATCACGCAGCTGGTCGCGCTGCTTGAAGGCCGCCAGGAACACTTCCTGGATCAGGTCGTCCACGTCGGACTCGCGGCCCAGAAGGCGCAGTCCGATGCGCGCCACGTAGCGCGCGTAGCGCTGAAAGATCTCCGTGTCGTTGAGCGGCGCGACCGGCTGCGGCGCGGCAGCCGGGTCGACCAGACGTAACTGTGGTTGAGAGGGCGACATGACGAGAGTTACAGAAGCGATAGTGGCAGCGATTTCCGCAAACGGCTCACCATCAGGCGAGGAAGCCACGCGCGTGTTCACTGCGCATTTCTCGTACGGAATTCGCGCCCGTCGGGCAGCGGCCGACACACGCTTGGGCTAGACTGGAAACATGGAAACCGGTGTTTTGCTGCGTCGAGCGGCAAGCGCGAGCTGGCTGGTGGCAGGCACGCTGCTCGCCATCGCATCGTGCGCGTCGTGCACGCCCTCCGAGAACCAGCTCTTCACGCCCCCCAAGCTGGTCTCTGTGCCGGTGGACGGCAGCGCTGGTGGCCCCACCGACGCCGGCAAGGCGTGGGGCGACGCTGGCCTCGTGTACTTCGAGGCGGAGGATGGCGGCGCGGCCCCACGCACGCGCGAGCTCGATCCGGACGCGAGCTTCGTGTGGACCGAGACCCCACCGGGCAAGGGCACCTGTGATCCCGGGCGCTTCGCGGGGCAGTTCAGCTGCGACTTCCAGGGCCGCGGGGGCCTCGGGCGCGTGCAAGGCTCGATCAGCTTCATGCTCAGCAGCGGAGTGCAGCTCCAGACGCTCGACGTGACCCAAGCGCAGCTCATCGGCTTCGGAGACGGACCGAGCGCCCTGTGGACGAGCTCGCTGGCCGGGCAGCTGAGTTGCGGGAGCAGCGCGTTCAGCGCCAGCTGTGCCGCCGCGCCCGGCTCTCCCTGGAGCCCACCCAAGGGCAAGCTGCAGGGCACCTTCGACGGCGAGGCACTCACGATCACAGGAACCATCACGCTCACGGCCGACAGCGGCGCGCAGTGCCAGGGCAGCTGGAGCGTGGCGCGCTGAGGCGAGCCGTTTCGGCGGCCCATGGCCACTTGAGGTCGCGGATTTCGTGTGCGTTTGTGCGGGGTCGTGTGCAGTTCGATCAGGCACGCCAAGCGATCGTGTAGGTGTGAGTCCGAGCTGTGTGCGAAGAGAGGGAATGACGCGATGAACCAGGCGCGCTGGAACAGGAACGCAGCTGCGCTGGGCGCGGGGGCGATGCTCTCGCTGTGCGCATGCTCGTCGACCAGCGGGTCGGCAGCGACGCGGCACGGGCAGAGCACGGGCAATGCAGGCACAGGCGGCGCGCCGAGCTCCGATGCCGCAGCCGGAGCACAGATCCCGCTTGCGGCTGATGGCGGCGCAGGCGCCAGCAGCGCGAGCACCGGGAGCGTCGACGACGACGCGCAGGTGGGGCAGTACGTGCCGCGTGCCGGCCTGGACAAGACGGCGAAGTTCAGCTGGACGGAGTCGCTGCCGGGTCAGGGCACTTGCAAGGCAGGCAAGTACACAGGCACGTTCATGTGCGACTACAAGCAAGCCACGCCAGATGCGGGCGTGGTGGCCTCGGTCGCTGGGCCGGTGAGCCTCACGCTGCAGAAGTCCATGAACGGCGAGTTCCTCGAGATCGCGGACGGCCAACTCAACGGCGTGGCGATGAACGTCATCGGCTTCTCCTCCAAGCTCTCGGGCAAGCTCGACTGCACCACGCTCAAGTTCACCGCCATGGCGGTGATGGGCGTGTTCGGCTTTGGCGATCCTGCGACGGGTGTCTTGCCTGTAGGCACGTTTCAGGGTTCGCTCTCCGGCGGCTTCGACAAGCAGACCCTCACGCTGATGGGGGACTGGGCACTCAGCGATGCCTCGGGCGGGACCTGCCGTGGCCCCTGGAAAGCGAGCTTCACGCCATGACGACCGCGACGAAGAGCTCCCTGTATGCAGGTGCCTGCGCGCTCGTCCTGTGCGTGGCGTGTGCAGCTGACAGCGGCAGCGCCAAAGCTGGCGGAAGCAGCGGCAGCGGCAGCGCCAAAGCTGGCGGAAGCAGCGGCAGCGCCGCGGCGGGCGCGAGCGGCTCCGGCACGGGCGACGCTGGAAGCAGCGCTGGCGGCACGGCGGCGGCCGGCAACGTAGCGACGACCGGAGCCGCCGGCGCAGCCAGCAACGTCGTGGCCGGCGCGAACGTGGATGCGATCCTGAAGAGTAGCTGCGCGAAGAGCACCGTGAAGTCTGCGCTCTTGCCATCGAACCTCCTGTTCGTGCTCGACCGCAGCGGCTCGATGGCGTGCAACCCGCCGCCCACCACGCTCTCTCCTGCGTGCGAGTCCAATCCGGTGCGCGCGAACACGTCGGCGCCGTCGAAGTGGGAGATCACGACCAAGGCACTGGTCGACGCCATCAAGATGCTGCCGTCGAACGCAACCATCGGGATCAGTTACTTCAGCAACGACGACAGCTGCGGCGTGGATTCGACACCCAGCGTGCCGATGCTCCCCAACACGCAGGCGCAGCAGAGCACGATCAGCGCGAGCCTGACCAACATCATGCCCGCGGGCGGCACGCCGCTGGTCGGTGCCACCGTGCTCGCTTACAAGCACATGCACGAGGCAGCGCTCGCCGGGAACATCACCGGCAACGAGTTCGTCGTGCTCATCACCGACGGACAGCAGAGCGACCAGTGCAACGATCCGGGCGTGTGCACCACCGCCAAGGAGTGCACCGACTTCCTGGTGAACCAGGAGGTGCCCAAGGCGGCCGGCGCAGGCGTGGGCATCCGCACCTTCGCGATCGGCGTGCCGGGCTCCGAGCCGGCGCGTACCGTGCTCTCGCAGATCGCCCAGAAGGGCGGCACCGGGAAGGCCGGTTGTGATCCGCAGAAGGGCAACTGCCACTTCGACATGACGATGGAGGCGGATCTGAGCAAGGCGCTCGCCACCGCCCTCACCGACATCGCCGGTCAGGCCAATGCCTGTGAGCTGTCGGTCCCGCAACCGGCCAAGGGCGCGCTCGACTTGAGCCTGGTGAACGTCGTGTACACGCCGGGCAGCGGCAAAGCGGCGCTACTGCGACAGGACGCGCAGAAACCGTGTGACACTGGCGCAGACGGCTGGCAGTACAGCACGAACAACACGAAGATCCGCCTGTGCGGTGCGATCTGCGACACGGTGCGCGGTGACACGGGTGGGCGCGTCGACGTCGTGCTCGGCTGTCCGATCGTGGTGCAGTGAGTCCGTGAGCTGATGGCGGGGTCCTGACCAGCGCGTGCGTCGGAGGCTCGGCGGCGCGTGCTTTGCCGATTTCTGGACGCCGGAAGGCCCAGCGTGCACACGGGAAGGCATGGCCCGGCCGCTGCGCCATGTCTGCGTGCTCGTGTTCATGTTCGCCCTCGCGTGCGGAGGCGCGCGTGGCGAGGCCGAGCACATGGGACCGCAGACTGCGAGCGCGGCGCTGGCGACGCGCTACGAGGCGCCAAAGTTGGTCGAGCGTAAGCAGACCGAGCCCGTGCGCGTCCCCGCCGCGACGTCGGAACGCGTGCGACCCGCGTTGCCGCCCACGTCAACCGGCGCGCTCGCACCGACGACCACGAAGATCACGACCGTCACCGATCCACGCGTGAGTCCCGTCGATCGCAGCGCAACCGAGTACCCACTTTACGGCGTCGCGTTCCACGTGCTGGCGCAGGTGTTCTCCGAGCCGTCGGACACGGCGGTCGTCACGGGGTACTTCCGGCGCGGTGGCCAGCTGCGCGCCAAGCGTGGCCTGCACGGCAAGGGCTGCAACACCCTGTGGCACGAGCTATCGGGCGGCGGCTTCGTGTGCGCCGGTCGCGGCTTTCTGCTCGGCACGGAGCCGCAAACATTCGACGATTCGCCGACCGCGGCGACGCTGCACGAAGACCTGCCCTACAGCTACGGCAAGACCTTGCAGGCCGACGCGCTGCAGTACTACCGCATGCCGAGCCGCAGCGAGGAAAGTGCGTCGCACGCACAGCTCGCGGCCACGGCGAAGCTACACGGCAGCGCCAAGCAAGACGCCTCCCCGGCCGCCGCCAAGCGCGGCGACGACGCGGCCAAGACGCTTGAGGCAACTGACGCCGACGCGCTGCCGGGCAACGTGCGCATGCAGATGCGGCCCGGCTTCTACGTGAGCGTCGACAAGCAAGACGAAAGCGACGGGCGCGTGTTCGCGCGCACGGTGCGCGGTGCCTACGTGCGCGCCGATGCGCTCGGGCCCGTCAGCGTCTCGCCCCTGCACGGCACGACCATGCTCACCGACCAGGCGCTGCCGCTGGGCCTGGTGTACCGGGCGGGGACCCCGCACATGCGCCGCGACGCGATGACCGGCGCGCTCCAAGCCGACGGCAAGCTCTCGCTCATGCAGCCGTTCGCGCTCACTGACGAGGTGGTCACGCAGGGCAACCGCCGCTACCGTGTCGCCCGCGACGGCAGCGTGCTGCCGGAGGACGCGCTGCGCATCGTCGAGCACGTCGACCGACCGCCGCTTGTGCCTCCGCGCACGCGCTGGATCTCGATCCAGCTGTCGACGCAGACCTTGGTCGCTTACGAGGGCAAGATCCCCGTGTTCGCCACGCTGGTGTCGACCGGCAAGCCCGAGCACGAGACACCCACCGGCATCTTCCGCATCCAGAGCAAGCACGTCTCCACCACGATGGACGGCGAGACCGGCACGGACGAGGCCTACAGCATCGAAGACGTGCCCTGGACGATGTACTTCTCGGGCAGCATCGCGCTGCATGCCGCGTTCTGGCACGAGCGCTTCGGCCGCGTGCGCAGCCACGGCTGCGTGAACCTGGCGCCGGCCGACGCACGCTGGCTCTTCGAGTGGACCACGCCGAACCTGCCCGCGGGCTTCCACGGGGTGAACGCCACGCGCGACAGCCAAGGGACGTTCGTGGTCATCGATCCCTGACCGGCAGGGTCAATGGCGGACGCTCGAAGTGTGCTATGGCGTCAGCCACGGAGGTGGCCGCATGCCGATTCGCACCGCAGACGAGTACATCGAGAGCCTGAGAAACCGCAAGCTCAAGGTCTACCTGTTCGGGGAGCTCGTGGCCGAACCGGTGGACCATCCGGTGATCCGGCCGTCGATCAATGCCGTCGCCGACACGTACCGGCTGGCGCAGCAAGACGCGGAGCTCGCGTCGGCGCAGTCGCCGCTCACCGGCAAGCGCGTCAATCGGTTCTTGCACGTTACCCAGAGCGCGAACGACGTGGTGATGCAGAACCGCATGCAGCGGCGCCTGGGCCAGCGCACCGGCACGTGCTTCCAGCGCTGCGTGGGCATGGACGCCACCAACGCGCTCTACTCCACCACTTACGACATCGATCAGGCGAGTAACGACGGGAGCGGCAGCGGTTACCACGAGCGCTTCAAGGCCTTCGTGCGCCACATGCAAGAGGAGAACTTCGTGATCGGCGGCGCGATGACCGACGTGAAGGGCGACCGCAGCAAGGCGCCACACCAACAGGTCGATCCTGATCTCTTCCTGCGCGTCGTGGAGCGCCGTAAAGACGGGGTGGTGGTGCGCGGCGCGAAGGCCCACCAAACCGGCTGCATCAATTCGCACTGGCTGCTGGTGATGCCCACGATGCGCATGACGGCACAGGACAAGGACTATGCGATCGCTGGTGCCGTGGCCGTGGACGCGCCCGGCATCAGCTACATCTACGGCCGGCAAAGCTGCGACTCACGCGCTCTCGAGGGTGGCGAGATCGATCAAGGCAATGCGCAGTTCGGCGGGCAAGAAGCGCTGATCGTGTTCGACGACGTGTTCATTCCGACCAGCCACATCTTCATGGACGGCGAGACGGATTTTGCCGCCACGTTGGTCGAGCGCTTCACCTCGTACCACCGGCGTTCGTACGTGTGCAAAACCGGCCTCGGCGACGTGATCATCGGCGCGGCGGCGACCATCGCCGACTACAACGGCGTGGCGCAGGCCTCGCACGTGCGCGACAAGCTGGTCGAGATGGCGCATCTGAACGAGACCATCTACGGCGCAGGCATCGCCGCGTCGCACGAGTCGAAGCAGACGGCGGCCGGCAACTACCAGTGCGACGACATGCTGGCGAACGTGTGCAAGCAGAACGTCACGCGCTTTCCGTACGAGCTGGCGCGCCTGGCTCAAGACCTTGCGGGCGGGCTGATGGTGACCTTGCCGTCGGACAAGGAGTTCGACAGCCCGACCACCGGCCCCATCTTGCGTAAGTACCTCGCAGCTCGCCCGGGCGTGTCGGTGGACAATCGCCGGCGCGTGTTGCGCCTGATCGAAAACATGACGCTCGGCCGCAACGCGGTCGGCTATTTGACCGAGTCGATGCACGGAGCGGGATCACCGCAAGCGCAGCGCGTGCAGATCCAGCGCCTGATGAAGCTGGACGACAAGAAAGCACTCGCGAAGAAGCTGGCCGGCATCGACGAGAGCCAAGACAAGGCGGAGACGTGAAAGCAAGACCTGCTCGCAAGCCGACTCGCAAACCGAACGAGAAGAGCGCCGGATTCAAGCGCAGCGGCCCGCGCAAACCCGGTGACGCAAGCGGCCCATTCAAGCGTGGCGGCTCGCGCTCACGCCCGCGTCCCGCAAAGAAGACAGCGACCGAAAAGAAGGCGACGCCCCAGCCCCCGACGCCGCTCAAGCCGGCGCCCGTGCTCGCAGGCAGCGAGCGCAAGAAGCTGCGCGCGCTGGCGCATCACCTCGAGCCACTGGTGCAGGTCGGTCACGCAGGCGTTACGGAAGCGGTGATCACCGCGGCCAACCACGCGCTGCTCGACCACGAGCTGATCAAGGTTCGGCTCTACGAGCCCGAAGACAAGCGCGGCATGGCGCAGGCGCTGGCGGCCGGCACACATTCGGCGCTGTGCGGGATGATCGGGCACACCGTGATTCTCTATCGCCCGCATCCCCAGCAGCCGCGACTGCAGTTCTGACGCGCGCACCGCTGCGCGTTCTTTCGGTGTAAGGTAGCCGTCCGTGTCGACCGATGAAACGCCGGCCGCCCGCGTGGCCAAGCGCCTTACGCCGCTGCACAGCCTGCCCGCGGACCGTCCGCAGCTGCCGGCCGAACCATGCGCGGCGTGTGGCGCCGACGTGGACCCGTTGCGCGCGCCGTGTGTGCTGGCCTTCGAAGACGGAGTGTGCTTGCTCTGTTCCGAGGCGTGCACGCAGAGCTACCGGCAGGGCGTGCGCAGCCGACGGCGGCCGACCACCGGTGCAGCGCGCACCCCAGCGGGTGGCACACCCAAGCAGAAGCTTTCCGCAACCATCGAGCCCATGCCGCTGGCGGCAGAGCCATTGAGCCCGGAGCAGGCGCGCTGGCTGTGGGCCGGCGGCAGCGCGGTCGGGATCGCGATGCTGCTGTCGTTGTTCAATGCGCGCGAAGCGGTGCTCGTGTCCGCCGTGATGACGTCGCTGGGCGCGCTGTGCGCGCTGCGCTTGAGCGCCGGCAGCCGGTCCGACGTCGGCGTGCTTGGCTGGACCCTCGGTCCGCTCGGCGCCGCGGGTGCCGCCTGGGCTGCGCGCTGGGCGTTCGTGCACTCCGAGGGTGGTGCGCTCGGAGTGTTTGGCGCTGCGCTCGCCGCAGCCGCCATGCTCAGCCGTGCGTTCTTCGACGCCGAGGCAAGGCGGCCCATCGAGCAGGCCGTGGCTGCGCTCCTGTCGCGCCTGCCCAGCCACGTGCACGTGCCTGCGAAGCTGACGAACGATGCCCTCGCCACCGCCGTGGAGCGCATCGACGCCGGCAAGGTTCGCACCGGCGAAGACATCATCGCCATGAAGGGCCACGTGATCGCCGTGGACGGCGTGGTGCAAGCGGGCGAAGCCGATCTTTTGCCCTACCCCGGCGCCACCACCACGATCCGTCGCAAGATCGGTGACCCGATTCTCGCGGGCGCGACCGTGGTCGACGGCGCCGTGCGCGTGCTGACCACGCGCGTGGGCGACGATCGTGCGCTCGTGCGCGTGGCGCGCTTCGGACGCCCGAGCGAGCGCGACGCCGCGCCACTACCACGCCTGACGGCCGATCTCGCACGCTGGGGCGGGCTCGCTGTGCTCGGCCTCGCGCTCGGTGTGACCGCCGTGGCCAGTCATCGCGGACTGTCGGGGCCGCTCTCCGCGGCGTGCGCGGTGCTCATCGCCGCACCCTTGCTCGCGCTGCGCCGTGCCGCCGAGTGGCCGTCGGTGGCTGCAGCCGCGACCGCGGGTGCGCGCGGCATCGTGTTTCAAAGCGGCGCAGCGCTCGATCTGGCAGGGCACGCGACCATGGTCGCGATGTCGCCGCACCGCACCCTCACCGAGGGCAAACCGGAGGTGGTGGAAGCTCACTTCCTCGGCGATGGCGACGGACACGAGCTGCTGGCCGTGGTCGCGGCGGCTGAACAAGCGGCCGGCGAGCATCCGATCGCGCGGGCCATCGTCGCCTTCGCCGCGATGAAGGGGGTACCGCCGATCGACGTGCGCCGAGCGGTCAGTGTCGCGGGCCGTGGCGTCACGGCCATCGCACCCGGTGGCGAAGAAGTGGTGATCGGCAGCCGACGGCTGCAGCTCGATCACGGCGTGAGCATCGCCACGGCCGACGCCGACGCAGCACGGGCGGAGGCCGCAGGCCGCACCGCCATCTTCGTGAGCGTCGCGGGCCGGGTGCGCGCCGTGCTCACGTTGCAAGACCACCTGCGCGTGGGCGCGCGCGCGGCGATCCAGCGCATGTTCGACATGGACCTCGAGGTGGTGCTGCTCACGGGCGACCAGCGCGGCCCGATCGAGGAGCTGGCCGCCGGTCTCGACATCGCGCACGTGAAGGCCGAGCTGCTGCCTGAGGAGCGGGGTCACGAGGTTCGCAGCCTGCGCGAAGCCGGCGGACGCGTCGCGGTCATCGGCTATCCGGTCGAGGACGACGCCGCGCTCTCCGCGGCCGACGTGGGCATCGCCCTGGGGGCAGCGGGCGGACCGGCCGGCGAGAAAGCCGTAGCGTTGGTGAGCGAAGACGTGCGCGACGCCGCAGCCGCGCTTTGGATCGCGCACGCCGCGCGCGAAGGTACGCTGCGCGCCGTGGGGCTGGCCGCCACCGCGTTCGCTGCCGTCGTGGCGGCCGCAGCCACCGGCCTGATCGACCCCGGGGTTGCGGCGGTGCTGACCGTCGCGGTCGACGGCTACGCCGTGCGCGCGGGTGCGCGACTTCTGCACCGAATCGCGCTAAGGCTTCCGGCCTGGACCTGAGGTGATGGAGCCATGAGCGAGAAGAGCTGGGGCGGACGCTTCGAGCAGGATCTGGACACGCAAGCCGCGGCATTCAGCGCGAGCGTGGACGTGGACAAGCGCCTGGCGCCACAGGACATCCGCGGCTCGATCGCCCACGCCCGCATGCTGGGCGCGCGCGGCGTGCTCGAGGCACGAGATGTGGAGCGCATCGTGGCTGGCCTCACACAGATCGCGCAGGAGATCGAGCAGGGTAAGTTCGTCTGGGATCCGGCGGACGAGGACGTGCACATGAACATCGAAGCCACGCTCACCAAGCGCATCGGCGAAGCGGGCGCACGCCTACACACGGCCCGCAGCCGCAACGATCAGGTCGCAACCGACATGCGCATGTGGACACGTGACGCCTGCCACGCCAGCTGCGCTCGCATCGACGAGCTGCTCGCGGTGCTCGCGCTGCGTGCACACGGCAATCTCTCCGTGCTGATGCCCGGCTACACGCACATGCAACGCGCGCAACCCGTGCGCCTCGCGCATCACCTGCTCGCCTGGTGCGAGATGCTCGATCGCGACCGCGGCCGCCTGCAAGACGCGGCCCGGCGCATGAACGTCTCGCCGCTCGGCTCAGGCGCGCTCGCCGCCACCACCTTCCCGCTCGATCGCGAGATGAGCGCGCGTGAGCTGGGCTTTGCGGGCGTGACCCGCAACTCACTCGACGCGGTGGGCGATCGCGACTTCCTGGTCGAAACCGTGGCGGCTCTGGCGAACTGCGCGGTGCATCTGTCGCGCATCGCCGAAGAGCTGGTGCTGTGGAGCAGCCAGGAATTCGGCTTCGTGCAGATGAGCGACGCGTTCACCACCGGCTCGTCGATGATGCCGCAGAAGAAGAACCCCGACATGGCCGAGCTCGTCCGCGGCAAGACGGGGCGCGTGGTCGGTGACCTCGTGAGCCTGCTCGTGATGCTCAAGGGCCTGCCGCTCGCGTACAACCGCGACATGCAGGAAGACAAAGCGCCGGTCTTCGACGCCTTCGACACGGTCGACGCCTCGCTCACCGTGCTGGCGGGTTCGCTCGCGGGCGCACGCTTCGACGCAGCGCGCATGCGCAAGGCGCTCGGCGAAGGCTTCGTGGATGCCACCGAGCTGGCCGACTACCTCGCCGCCAAGGGCGTGCCGTTCCGACATGCTCACCACGTGGCCGGTCGCCTCGTAAAGACCGCACTGCTCGCGGGCAAGACGCTGGCGCAACTGAACCTGGCCGAGCTGCAGAGCGAGCACGAAGCGTTCGACGCCGACGTCTACCGCGCCCTCGATCCGGAGGTTGCGATCGAGCGCCGTGCCTTGCCCGGCGGGCCCGCCCGCAGCATGGTTAGCGCAGAAATCACTACGATCCGCGAACGCTTGCAGGCACGCGGCATCGACTTCGCCGCCATCACTTCCCGCTTTTCTGTGATCACGGAGCCCTGAGTGTCAGCGTCCGCCCGTCAACGCATCCCCGCTTCCAACTACTTCGTCCACCGCTCGGGTGTGCTCCACGCCGAATCGGTGCCTCTCGATCAGATCGCGGAACACGTCGGCACGCCAAGCTACGTGTACAGCCGCGCAGCCGTCGAAGACGCGTATCGCTCGATCGACGGTGCGCTAGCAACGGTCCCGCACATGGTCGCGTACGCGATCAAGGCCAACGGCAACCTCGCGCTCTTGTCGAAGCTCGCCAAGCTCGGGTCAGGTGCCGACATCGTCTCGGGCGGCGAGCTGGCACGCGCGCTGCGCGCCGGTTTCGCTCCCGACAAGATCGTGTTCAGCGGCGTCGGCAAAACCGACCTCGAAATCGCAGCCGCGCTGCGCGCCGGCATCCGCTCGCTCCACGTCGAGAGCGCGCCGGAGATCGACGCCATCGAAGCCATCGCCAAGGAACTCGGCGTGGTCGCCAGGATCGCGCTGCGCGTCAACCCCGACGTGGATGCGGCGACCCACCCGTACATCGCCACGGGGCTGCACAAGACCAAGTTCGGCCTCGAGCTCGACGTCGCGCGCAGCCTCTTGCCGCGCATTCTGCAAAGCCCGCACCTGCAGCTCGAAGGTGTCGCCTGCCACATCGGCTCGATGGTCTTGTCGCCCGAGCCGATTGGCGACGCCGTGGCCATCACCGCGCGCTTTGCATGTGAGTGCGTCGCCGCCGGTGCCAAGCTCACCACGCTCGATGCCGGTGGCGGCTGGCCAATCCTGTACGGCAACGAGGAGCGCGACGCGCAGTCGCGTACCGTGTTTGGCAAGACCATCATGAATGGTCTCGCACGCGGCGGCGCCGACAGGCTCGGCCTCACGCTGATCGTCGAGCCGGGGCGCTCGATAGTCGGCGACTCCGGCGTGCTGCTCACGCGCGTCGTGTACGTGAAGGAGCAAGGCGGCAAGCGTTTCGTCATCGTGGATGCGGCGATGACCGAGCTCATCCGCCCCGCCCTCTACCGCGCCTACCACGCCGTGGTGCCGGTCGCGGATCCGAAAGACGCGCCCGAAACGCCCGCCGATCTGGTCGGCCCCGTGTGCGAGTCGGGTGATTTCTTCGCGCAGGACCGGCCACTTCCGCCGCTGTCGCGCGGCGACCTCGTGGTCATCCGCGGTGCCGGGGCGTACGGCGCCGCCATGAGCAGCACCTACAACGGTCGCCCACTCGCGGCCGAGGTGCTGGTGGACGGCGCGGGCTTCCAGGTGATCCGTGCACGCCAGACCATCGAAGACATGTGGCGCAACGAGCGCGGCTACCAAGAGTGAGCACGGCTAGCGCGTGACCGGCGTCGTCCAGCGCTCGAGCTGCGCAGGCGTGCCCAGCTTGTGATCGACCAGGTAAGCGACCAGCTCGTCGTCGAGCAACTCGCGCATCGCACCGACGCGCTCGAGCAACACCTGCGCCGTGCTCGTGAGATCTGCTTGATCGAGATCCACGTCCGAGTGCACGAGCAACATGCCGTGCGGGTCCAGACCGATCTTCACGTCCCAGTAGAGCGTGTTGGTCGACAGGCACCACACCAGGAATTCGGGCCCAGCGCCGGCCGGCGGCGGCAGCGTCACGTACATGCGGATCGACTCAGCCGTGGGATCGAAGTCGAACCACAAGCCCAGACGCGCGTAGCGTGCGTCGAGCAGGCAATGCATGGTGGTGCCTTCGATCTTCAGATCGGTCAGCTCGGACTCCATCAGCTCTCTGAGCGCATCGAGAATGTCGGGGTTCATGTGGGCTGCCTCAGCGCAGTTGCGCGAGTGTCATTCCGAGCATCATCGCCTTGGCTGCATCGCCGGTGATGACGAGCTTGCCCGAGGAGAACAGCTCCTGAGGGCCCATCGCTTGATCGCGCGCTGCGAGCAAGTCCGCGTAACGCACACTCAGCCGAAACTCCGGCGTCGTCGGCAGATCGCGACCCAGTCCGATGCGCAGGCTGACGTCGCCGAGCTCCGGCAGCCCGAGCAGCTGCACCTCGAAGCCGAACTTGTACATCGTGAACAACTGATCGGCGCGCGCCGAGCCGATGCCCGGGGGATGCCGGGGATCGTGCGCGACCGCGAGCTCGATCTCACCCGTGTCGAGCAGGCCGAGGGCTCGCTGCGCCGCGCCCGCAGAAACTGCCAGCGCGTAGTGAACAGCCGGCGCCGCCGGACGCTCTTGCGACACCTGCAGCGAGCCACGATCGTTGACGAGGAATGCCTCGCCGCCGCCCTCACCCTCGAAGAATACACGCGCCGTGACGCGGCTGGCCGCGACGTCTTTGAGCCGCGCTTGCGCGCGCTTGTCGCCATCGGCCGAGAACGCCTGCAGCTTTGCCTTCGCCTGCTCGAAAAGGCGCGGCAGCTCCTGCAGACAGAAATCGACCGGGGCGAGCGCCATCTCGCAATTCTACTGGTCGCAAGCGTGCCTGTCAGCCACGGAGTGCCGGCCGCTCGTTAGCCCGGCAGCAGATCCGCGGGCTTTCCACCCTGTGCCGGCTTGAAAGTGCCGCGCTCTGTGAACACTTCCGTGATCAAACGCGCTGGCGTGACATCGAAACCCGGATGCCTACAGCGGATCCCATCCGCCACCAGCACGGTTTGCCCGACGCGCGAGACCTCGTCGCTCGAGCGCTCCTCGATGGGGATCTCGGCGCCACTCTTGCACGACAGGTCGACCGTGCTCCACGGCGCGGCCACGGTGAACGGCACGCCATGCTCCTTCGCAAGCACAGCCACGGTGTAGGTGCCGATCTTGTTCGCGACGTCGCCGTTGGCGGCGATGCGGTCGCTGCCGACCACGCAGAAGCCGATCTCGCCCTTCTGGAAGAAATGACCCGCCATCGAGTCAGTGATCACCTCGACGTCGATGCCGTCCTGGTGGAGCTCCCACGCCGTCAGCCGCGCACCCTGGAAGTACGGGCGCGTCTCGTCGGCCAGCACGCGGATGCGCTTGCCCATGTCGCGCGCCGCGCGGATCACGCCCAGCGCCGTGCCATAACCACCCGTTGCAAGCGCGCCGGCGTTACAGTGCGTGAGGATGGTCGTCCCATCGGCGATGCGCTGCGCACCCAACCGGCCCATCGTCTTGCATGCGGCCACGTCCTCACGATGAATCGCCTCGGCCTCGGCCAGCATCTTGGCTGCCCGCTCTTCAGGCTCGTCGTTCGCCGCCTCGGCGGCGCGGCGGCTCATGCGTGCAATCGCCCACGCGAGGTTCACCGCTGTCGGCCGCGCGTGGCCCAGGATGCGCGAGGCGACGCCGTGCGACACCAGATACGACTTGGCGTCACCGCGCTCGGAGCGCGCCAGCAGCGCCAGCCCATAGGCCGCCGCGATCCCGATGGCGGGCGCACCGCGCACCACCATGTCGCGAATCGCGACCACGACCTGGTCCGGCGTGCGATAGCGCTCGTAGTACACTTCCGTCGGCAGCCTGCGCTGATCGAGCATCCACACCTCGCCCGTGGCAGGCTCGAATTCGACGGCAAAATACGGCGCTTCCGACAGCGGTGCACGTGACAACCCAGGCATGTTCATGCGCCCTCACCCAGCAGCTTCTGCAACACTTCGTTGACCAGACGCGGATTGCCCGCGCCCTTGAGCGCGCGCATGGTCTGGCCCACGAAGAAGCCCATCACGTTGGTCTTGCCCGAGCGGTACAACGCCACGTTGCCGGCGTTGCTGGCCAGCACTTCGCGCGCGGCAGCTTCGATCGCGGAGGTATCGCTGACCTGCGACAGGCCCTGCTCGCGCACCAGCTTCTGGGGGCTCTTGCCGGTCGTGATCACGTCCGCAAGCACGCCCTTGGCCATCTTGCCGCTCAAGCTTCCCGATTCCACCAAGCCAAGTAGTTGCGCGACGTAGGCTGCAGACAAGGGGAAATCGGCAAGCAGCCCGTCCGTTTTGAGGTGGCGCAACAACTCGGCTTGCACGAAGTTGGCCGTGCGTTTGCCGGCGACATCAGGCGTGAGGGCGCCCTTCGTCTCCGTGATGAGCCGCGCCACGACGTCCTCAAAGAACGCAGCGATCCCCGGGTGACCGGTCAGCACCTGCGCATCGGCTGCGGTCACACCGAAGTGCGCGACGTAGCGCGCGCGTTTCGCGAGCGGCAGCTCGGTCAATGCCTCGCGCGTGGCCTCGATCTGCTCCTTCGCGACGACCAGCGGAGGCAGATCGGGATCGGGGAAGTAGCGATAGTCCATCGCCTCTTCCTTGCTGCGCATCGACAGCGTCTTGCCCTGCGTCTCGTTCCAGGTCCGCGTCTCCTGCACGACCGTGCCGCCGCCCGACACCAGCGCGATCTGTCGCGCCACCTCGTAGTCGATGGCTTTGCGCACGAAGCGAAACGAGTTGATGTTCTTCAGCTCCGCCCGCGTACCGAGCTTCGCCTGGCCCACCGGGCGGACCGAAACGTTCGCGTCGCAGCGAAACGAGCCTTCTTCCAGGTTGCCGTCGTTCACGCCCAGGAACATCAGGATCTCGCGCAGGCGCTTGAGGTATTCCTCGGCCTCGGCGGCGCTGCGCAGGTCGGGCCCGCTCACGATCTCCATCAGAGCCGTGCCCGCGCGGTTGTAGTCCACCAGCGTGCTCGTGCCCGAGCCCACGCCGTGCAGGTTCTTGGCCGCGTCTTCTTCGAGATGGATGCGCTGGATGTCCACCTTGCGCACCACGTCGTCGACTTCGATCACGAGCTCGCCATGCTCGTTCAACGGCAGCTCGTACTGCGAGATCTGATAGTTCTTCGCCACGTCCGGGTAGAAGTAGTTCTTGCGCGCGAACACGCTGCGCTCGCGCACGGTGCAACCGAGTGCGAGCGCAGCGCGCATCGCCAGCGCCACCGCGCCCGCGTTGGGCACCGGCAGCGAGCCCGGCAAGCCCAGACACACCGGACACACGTGCGAGTTGGGAGGCGCGCCGAACTCGGTCGAGCAACCACAGAAGAGCTTGGAGCGCGTGAACAGCTGGGCGTGAACCTCGAGCCCGATCACGGTTTCGTATCCGCTTGCCATGTGTCTTTCGCTCACGTCCTGCCCGAGCTCGGGGCCTGGTAACCTAGTAACCTGCGGGGCGATGCTTCCAGCCGATCGCGGACTCGAACGCATGTCCGAGCCGCACGATGCGCTTTTCTTCGAACTCAGGCGCGCACAACTGCATGCCAATCGGCAAGCGTTCCGGTGACAAGCCGCACGGCACGCTGGCTGCGGCGATGCCCGCGAGGCTCGGCGGCAGCGTGAAGATGTCCTGCGCGTACATGGTGAGCGGGTCGGCGATCTCGCCCAGCTTGAACGCGGGTGACGGCGCGGTCGGAGTGAGCAACACGTCGCAGCGCTCGAAGGCGCGCGTGAAGTCGCGCTTGATCAGCGTGCGCACCTTCTGTGCCTTGAGATAAAAGGCGTCGTAGTAGCCCGCCGACAGCACGTAGGTGCCGAGCATGATGCGGCGCTTCACTTCCGGCCCGAAGCCGGCGCCACGCGAACGACTGTAGGTGTCACGCAGGTCTTCGCCCGTGACGCGCAAGCCGTAACGCATGCCGTCGAAGCGCGCCAGGTTCGACGATGCCTCCGCTGGAGCGATGATGTAGTAGACCGACAGCGCGTAGTCGCGATGCGGCAGGTCGACCTCGACGAGCTCGCAGCCGAGCGCCTCGAGCCGCTGGTGCGCAGCACGGATGGCGTCCTGCACCGAGGTGACGCAGCCATCCAGCATCCCGTTCACGACGCCGACGCGCATGCCACGCACGTCTTTGCCGCACTCGCTCTCGTAGTCGTCGACAGGATGCGCGACGCTCGTGGCATCTCGCGGGTCGTGGCCCGAGATCACGCCCAGCATGCGCGCAGCGTCACGCATGTCGCGGGCCAGCGGCCCGACCTGATCGAGCGACGAGGCGAAGGCGATGAGGCCGTAGCGCGAGACCCGCCCGTACGTGGGCTTGATCGCCGTGACGCCGCAGTAGGCGCCCGGCTGCCGCACGGAACCGCCTGTGTCACTACCGAGCGCTGCAGCCGCGAGCCCCTCGGCCGTGGCCGCAGCGGCGCCGCCCGACGACCCACCTGGAGTGCGTGCCGGATCCCAGGGATTGCGCACGGGACCGAAGGCCGAGTTCTCGTTCGACGAGCCCATCGCGAACTCGTCCATGTTGAGCTTGCCGATCACCACGCCACCCGCAGCACGGATGCGCTCGACCACGTGAGCGTCATACGGAGGGATGTAGCCCGCGAGGATCTTCGAAGCGCAGGTCGTGGGTAGGCCACGCGTGCACAGGTTGTCCTTGATGCCGATCGGGACACCCGCGAGCGGCCCCAGCGTCTCGCCACGCGCTCGCGCAGCATCCACCTGACCTGCTTGTTGCAGCGCGCCTTCGCGATCCACGTGCAGGTACGCATGCGTGATCGCATCACGCGCTGCGATGCGATCGAGCGTGGCGCGCGTGGCTTCGACGGCCGAGACTTCGCCCGCGCTGACCGCCGCCGCCAGCTGCGTGAGGCTGAGTTGATGAATGGCGTCCACTGTCACTTGTCCCCGTCCAGAACTTTGGGCACGGCGAAAGCGCCGCTCTCTTGCGCGGGCGCGGCCTGCAGCAACTCATCGCGCGGTAGCGAAGGTACGACCACATCCGGCCGCAGCTGCGCACGCATCGGCACGGCGTGGAACGTCGGCTCCACCCCGCTCACATCGAGCTTGTCGAGCTCGGCCATGAAGCCGAGGATCTTGTCGAGCTCGCGGCACATGCGCTCCTGCTCGTCGGGAGCAAGCGAGAGTGCGGCCAGCCTCGAGACGTGCCGCACGGCGTCCAGGGTGATCTTCGGTTGGGCCATCGGGGCCGCGGAAGTTAGCAAAGAGCACGCCGCCTTCGCCAGCTGAGCCGAGCGCTCGACCGGAGTAGTCCGCTGCCGGACCCGCGCATGGGCGATCGCGAGCTGCGACCTCGCCCCGCGGTGCGACCAACAAGAAACCGCCGGTTTCCGGTGTCACGGGAAAAGAATATCAAAAACCGGGTGCCACACGTGGGGCTCATCTTGCGGCGGCACGCGGGGATCGAGTATGACGCGGTCCATCGGGGCTACTGACCGGCTGAGTGCGGTCCTAGACGCCGCGCGGCCAGGGTACATGTGGGGGCTGGCGTAGGCCGAAGCAGGACTCGGTGGGGATTGACGGGTTTCCTCGGCCGCGCTAGGTTTTAGCGAGGACGGACTTTTTCGTCAGGATTGAACAGTGATCGGCTGGCTGTGCGAAAGCCTGGGGTTACCGCTGCTCGAGGAAGCAGAGTCGGGAGGCGTGCGCCTGAACGCGCCTGCGGGCGAGATCTTGGGCGCAGCGCGTTACGCGTCGCTCGGCGCTGCCCTGCGTCCCGTGGCCGGAGAGCGCGCCGCCGCGAGCCTCGAGCAGGCGGTGCGTCGCGCACGCGTCGGAGAGTGCTCGGAGCTGGTGCTTGCCCAGGGCCAGCGCGCACTCTTCGTACCAGCCGGCGCAGGCCGCGCCTGTGTCGTGCTGGCACCCGCGGCGGCCACCAACAACGACGCTGCGATCCAGCGGCGTGCGCTCGCCACCGATCGCTCGGCACGCGTGTCGCACGAGCTCGCCAACGCGCTGGGCGCGATCGCCGGCTGGGCGCGTCTCGCGAAGGAAGGCGCCCGTGTCGACGAGGCACTCGAGCTGATCGAGAAGAGTGCCGAGACCGCCTGGACCGCCGCGCGCACCGTGCTCGGCGAGGTCAGCGGGCAGTCGCCGACCGACTCCGACCCTGGGGTGATCGATCTCTCCGGCTTCGTCGATGAAGCGGCGCGGCTGCTGATCCCCAAGGCGCTCAAGAAGAAGGTCACGGTGCGCACCAGCATCACGCCCGGCCTGTGCGTGGCCAGCGATCGCAGCAGCGCCTGGACCATCGTCTGGAACCTGGCGACCAACGCGGTGGAGGCGCTGTCCATGGGCGGCATGCTGACGTTGCAGCTGACGGCTGCGGGCTCGACCGTGCATCTGTGCGTCACCGACAACGGCCCGGGCATGAGCGAAGACGTGCGCACGCGCGTCTTCGAGCCGTATTTCACCACCAAACGCCAAGGCACGGGCCTGGGCCTCGCCATGGTGAAGCAGTCCGTGGGTGAGCTCGGCGGCAAGATTCAGCTGGAGAGCGCCCCCGGCAAGGGCACGCGCTTCCAGGTCGACCTGCCGCGCGCGGCGCATGCGGAGAAGCCGCGTCGGCGCCTCAGCTCGGCCAAGCGCTCGAGCGGCGTGTTCCTGTCCGACCACCTCGAAGGCAGGTTCCTAGTGCTCGATGACGACACGTCGCTGCGCGACATGATCGCCACCGCGCTGCAGATGCGCGGCGCCCAGGTGGTGGTCGCGTCGTCGTTGAGCGAAGCGCTGCAAGAGAAGGGTCCGTTCAAGCTCGCGCTCGTCGATCTGCTGCTCGGGGATCAGCGTGGCGACACGGCGCTCGCACGCTTGCGAGCCGCAGGGATCGTGACCACCGGCTTGATCGTGACGGGCACCGACGTGCCACGCAGACTCGCACCGGGCGGCGAGCCCGATGGTGTGCTGCGCAAACCGTTCGAGCTCGAAGACCTCTTCGAGCGCGTAGCCGAAGTCCTCAGCCGCGAGCGCGACGGCCACACAGCCGCAGGCTGACTGGCTCCTGGGCGGCCGCGGACTGCGCGCGTGCGCAGCGCTTTATCCGACGGGACTGTCGGGTTGCACCAGGGTCGGACGTCGGTCACATTTAGGATGACTGGCCGGTAGCCAAGGACCGGGCCGCGCCAGCCGAGCGTCAAGCAGGAGGTGTGCGGCGTGACGCGCCTGGAGGAAGCCTGGACTGTGGATCTGTTGACGGCGTTCGCGCCGCCGACCGAGCCGACCGACCAGCGTCTCGGCCCCCTGCCCGGCGAAGTCGACTACCTGCAGACCTACAGGCGCATGCGGCGGCTGTCGACACCGCTCGCTGCCTTCGGCTTGCGCGCGGCGGTGTGGCTGCTGGCCTGGGCACCACTGTGGCAAAGGGGCCGCGCACGAACGTTCTCTGGTTTGCAACTGACGGAACGTAGCCAGCTGCTCGGCCAACTCCTGGTCCACCGCAACTTCGCGGTGCGTGAGCTCGCTCTGCTCCTGAAGTTGGTGGCAGCGATGGCGCTGCTCGGAGCGACCGGCGTGCGAGCTCGTTCCGGTTACGACAACGTGCGACCAGCCGCGCGGGCCGAGAGTGGCGTGCGCCGGAAGCTCGACCTTCTGCCCAGCGTGCAACCTGCCGCTGACGGCGGCGGAGCGTCACGGCCACCACCGCTGCGTCGGGTGGGCCCGTGAACGCGCGCGCGCAAGACATCGCGGACTACGTGATCGTCGGCACGGGGGCGGGGGGTGCCACGGCGGCGCGCGTGCTGAGCGCTGCGGGCGCGTCGGTGATCCTGGTCGAGGAGGGCCCAGCGCTCGCGCCAGAGCAGCGCTCCGCCGGGCTGCTCGACGCGATGAGCGAGTCGGTGCGCGACCTTGCGACGGTCACGACCAACAGCCCCGCTCCGCTGCCGCTCTTGCTCGGGCGCTGCGTCGGTGGCAGCACGGCCATCAACTCGGGGATCATCTGGCGCTTGCCGGAAAAAGTCAGAGCGCTGTGGGCGAGCCAGTACGGGTTGCATGAGCTCGTCGATGCCGCGGCGCTCGACCGCATCTTCACGACGCTCGAAGCCGAGCTCGGCGTGGCCGAGGTTCCGGACGACACCCTCGGCGGCAATGGGCTGGCGATGCGACGCGCGAGCGAGGTGCTCGGGCTACCCGGTCGTTCGATCCGACGCAACGCAAAAACCTGCGTGGGCAACGCGCGCTGCCTGCAAGGCTGTCCGGAGGGCGCGCGTCAGAGCATGGACGTCTCCTACATTCCCGCGGCGCAACGCAACGGCGCACAGCTGCTCGCGCTCGCGCGCGCGACCAAGGTGCTCATGAACGGAGAACGGGCAGTCGGAGTCGACGGCCGCACGCTCGACCCCGAGACCCGCAAGCCGATCGGCAGGTTCACGCTGCATGCGCGCCGTGGCGTGATTGTCGCGGCCAGCGCCATTCACACGCCGCTGCTGCTCTGGGCGAGCGGCGTGCGCAGGAACGTTGGCGACGGTTACCAGGCGCATCCGGGCGCGGCCGTGGTCGGTCGCTTCGATCGCGCGATCGGCATGGGATCCGGAGCGACGCAGTCGTACGAGGTGCCGTTGCCGGAACTCGGGGTGAAGCTCGAGTCGATCGCGCTGCCACCCGAGCTGCTGGCGGCACGCCTGCCCGGCGCGGGCGCACAGTGGCAGAGAGAGCTCAGCAGGCTTGACCACTTCGCCCAGTTCTGCGCCGTCGTCCGCATGGGCGCGCGTGGCCGGATCCGGCCCGGCCTCTTCGGCGGCCCCGACGTGCGCTACGAGCCACTCACCGACGACGTGCGGCGCCTCAAGGAAGGCGTCGCGCTGCTCGTGCGTATGATGTTCGCGGCGGGCGCCGTCGAGGTCTATCCGGGCGTGCACTCGGTGCCCGAGCGGCTGACGCATCCGGAGCAAGCCGAGCTGCTCACGAGCGAGCACCTGACGCGCCGCGACTTCCACATGATGGCGTCGCATCACTTCGCGACCGCGGCGGCTGGCGTCGACCCGCGCAGCAGCGTGGTGTCGCCGGAACTCTTGGTGCATGGAACGCAGGGCCTGTACGTGATGGACGCAAGTGTGTTGCCCACGAACCTCGGCGTGAACCCGCAGCACACCATCATGGCCGTGACTTGGTGCGCGGCCGAGCGGCTTGCCAACACGCGCCGGCCCTCGTTACGCGCGGCCTGAACGGGACGCGTGCGGTTGCGACGCCGCGACGCTCAGCGCCCCAGCACTTCGGCGGGGTTCGCAACGTCGGAGATCGCATCGTGCGGAGCCGGCGGGTGCGCGCCTGCCGGCAGAGGCGCATCGGACACGCCAACCGGTTGCACCGTCATGCGGTACAGGCGCAGCTCGTCGCTCTTCACGCTGCTGTCGGGCAGACCGTCGTCTTCGACGAGGCGCAGGTACGCTTGGCTCGCTGCCTCGGCGTGCTTGTGCGTGTCGTCGGGGAGGAGATAGCGCCACGCACCTTTGTGCTCGTAGGCCACGCCATGGACGGGCGTCACCACGCGGTCGATGAAGCTGCTGTCGCGCACGCCAAGCTCGCCGTCGTCTTGCAGCAGAGAGACCTCCACGTCCATGTGCGGCAAGCGTTGGTCGAGTGGCCCGCCCATGGCCTGCTCGCGCTCGATCCAGCGCTTGCGCGCGACCTCGGTCGCGGTGAGCAGCGCGCGAGCGAAGGAGCTGCCGCGGGCCGAGCGCCAGAGCCGAGCCTGCGTGCCACTGCGCAGGAGCACCATCACCTCGACGGGCTCGACCTGTCGCACGCGCTCCGGGAACGAAGCCATGCGCGGCGCAGCAGCGCCGGACAACAAGCGGCGCGCCACTTCCGCGAGGCCGGTGCGCAGCGCCAGCGGCCAATCGTGCAGGGGATCGAGCACATAGAGGCTGGCGTACGGCGAGAGGAACACGCCCTGCAGGCCCGGCACGTGCGCGTAGCGTGAGAGCTGCGACGCGACGCACGTGGCGCTGCCACCCGCAGCGAGTGCGGCGCTGTCGAGCACCAAACCACGCAGCTGCGCGCGCGTCAGCGCGCTGACCAGCGCCTCGGGGTCGTCACCCGACAGGGCGCGCTGCACCGCGGGCCAAGCCGAGACCGGCCCAAGGCTCGAACCGTCGGCGCGCAGTGAGAGCAAGTCCGAGCTGCCAGCGACCGCGAGCTTGCCACGGCCGAGCAACGCGCGCGTGAGCCCTGCGCGTCCGCGATCGACGCAGCCACACAGACTGAGCAACGCAAGCCCCGCAAGGAGCCACGTCAGCGTTCGGGCGCGCAGCACGTTCACGGCCCGGATCAATAGCGCAGGCCGAAGGCCAAATGGAACGAGAACTGGCGAACCATCCCGGTCGTCCAGCCGTCGCTCGCGGTGTGAGCGCGGAGCTGCGGCGTGGTCAGGTCGAAGCCTAGCGACGCGCTCATGGTCAAAAAGCGCTCGCTGGCCTCGAGCCCCATGAACATGCGCGTACGCATCTGGCTCACCGGGTCGAACACGGCGTAGTTCGCGACGTCGGTCGAAGTCTTCTTGGTGCACTGCAGAATGCTGTTGTCGCCGGTCGTGCCGGTCGAGCCGGCCTTCGCTTGCGGCCCGCACGCGGAAAACACGTCGACGTTCGGCGTCAGGTCGATGCGCCCAGTGGTGGCGCGCACGAACAGCAGTGCCAGCGCAGCAAACGGCGTGACCCGGTAGTGCTCGCCGACCACGAACGGCTTGGACAGCGTGACGTCGAGCGTGCTGGTCTGCAGCGAAAGCTGCCGAGAGCCGATGGTGGTCTGCAGCGTGCCGCGGACGGCGACATCCGGCAGTTGCCCTGCTCCGCTGTGATAGCCCTCGAACAGCGCCCATTTCAGCTCGCCAGCGAACAACCACATCGAGGTGTCGATGCCCTGGCCGAGCGACGAGCCGATCTCGAAGCCGAAAGGCAAGCCCTTGCGTACGTCGAGCCGGTTCCACACCAGCAGCGCATCCGGCGAAGCGTTTGCCGTCGCACCGGAGACGTCGCCCACCGTACCGCGCGTCCAGTAGCGCTCGCCGGGGGAAATCGGCGTGCCGGTGCTGCTGACGCCGATGTAGAAACCGCGTGGCCCGAGACTCGCTGCGCCGCGGTTGACGGCCGGTGCGAGAGTGACACCGAGTTCGGAGACGAGGCGCTCGAACGCGGCGTTGTCCGCGCAAACGACGCTCGCGTCCGGGGTGACACAGCCGCCGTTGCCCCGAGACAGGTGCAGACGCGACAGGGCAAGGTCCATGTCGCTCGCGAACGCCGCGGCAGGGAGCAGCAGAACCTGCGCCAGCGCGCACAGGGCGAACACCGAACGGGCCACCTGGGCAAACTAGCCTTGCGCGATCCACGAGGTCAAGGCACTGGCATGTTGCCGGCGGCCGTGTATACAGCGCCCTGCCACCATGCCGCAGACGCCCAAGCTGCGCTGTCCAGCGCTGGTTCCACCGTTTCGCGTGGTGCTGGTCGAGCCGGAGATCCCGCCGAACACGGGCTCGGTCGCCCGCACCTGCGCCGCCACGGGCAGCCCGCTGCATCTGATCGAGCCGCTCGGCTTCCGCATCGACGACCGTTCGCTCAAGCGCGCGGGCATCGACTACTGGCATCTGGTCGAAGTGCACGTGCATCCCAGCTTCGAGGCGTTCGTCGCGGAGCACCCGACGGTGCGCATGCACTTCTTGAGCTCGGAAGCCGAACGCTCGTACACCGATGCCGACTTCGCTCCCGGCGACGCGCTGGTGTTCGGCAAAGAGTCCGTCGGGCTGCCGCGCTCACTCTTGCAGCAGCACCGGCAGCAAACGCTTGGCATCCCCACCAGCGGAGGCGTGCGCAGCCTCAACCTCTCCAATGCGGTGGCGATCGTGCTGTTTGAAGCGTTGCGCAAGAACGGCGGGCTCGCCCGAACGTTCGTGGACTGAAGCAGCGCACAGGCCGCGGCGCGCCGCCCGTGGAACTCTGGCATACTGCCCGACCATGAGCTGCGGGCCGCGCACCTTCTGGATCACGGTCGCCGTGTGCGCAGCGCTCTGTCCGCAGCTGACGGCGGCGCAGCCGGTCGCGGCGCCAGAGACCATGGAAGCCGACGACGACGCGATGCCCTGGCGCGGCTCGAGCTTCGCGTTCACGCAGCTGATCACGGCCAGCTCGCTCTCCAAGAGCGCAGAACTCTCATACGACCCCTACTACGCCGTTCGCTTCGAGCTCGAGCTGCAGTGGCACTTCTCCAAGGCCACGCGGGCCAGCGTGTGGCAAGCGCTCGACCTCGAGCTCACCGACTCCAACACCACCACGTCGCGGCAGCTCCCGCAGCTCTTGGACACCATGCTCCGGCTCGACACCGAGCTGTGGAGCCACGGCCCGGCCGAGTCCCACGACGCCACGATCGTGGCGGGCGCCACGATCGTCACCCCGACCTCGACCGCAAGCCAGGCCGCCACACTGTTGATCGGCACCGGCGCGCACCTCGCTGGCACGCTGAGCTTCGCGCACGTGCTGCACGGAGCGGTCCTCGGGCTCGACGGCAGCTACCTGCGCCGCTTCACCGAGTCCACGACCGTGCGCGCGGACCTGCCTTACCCATGCTTCCTCGGCGGCGACAGCGCGGCCCAGTGCACGCAGCTCGGCGGCCCCACGAATCTGCGCGACATCTTCACGCTCACCCTCAGCGGTCACCTCGACTTCAGCGAACGTCTGTCGCTCGCTGCTGCGACCGCGATCTGGTGGCGCCAGGGCTACGAGCTCGCGCCAGCGTGCGCCACGATCTCCACCGGGACCGTGTGCCTGCCCGATCAAAGCACCACGCACTGGCGCAACCTGCTGATCGTGCGGGCGGGCCTGGGCTACCACGTCTTCGATTGGCTCGCCGTGACGCTGCTGGCCGCGAGTTTCTCGCCGGAGCGCAGTCCCGATGGCAGATATCGCGCGCCGTTGCACGCCATCGACACCTATTTCGGCCTGAGCGCAGAGCTCTTGTTCGACAAGCTCTACTTGCGCGCGCGCGGCCGCCCCGACGCAGCACACCCCAAGAGTCAGCCGTGACCCGACGAGCACGTCTCTCACACGCCACCGAGTTGCTCGCGACCAGCGAGCGCCGCCGCACCCTCGTCGCAGACGCCGACGCCGAAGCACGCGTGGCGCAGGACCTCGGCAGACTTGCTGCAGGCCTCGACGGCGAGCTCGATGCGGCGCTCGTGGCGCTTCTACTGATCGGTACACACGCGCGCGCGGAAGCCAGCGTGGTCATGCAGCACGAGGAACTCGGCAGTGATTCGAGCTACGAGCTGCTGGCAATTCTGCGCAGACGCAGCGCCGTCAGCCACGAGCGCCTCGAGCAGCTGGCGATCAGCTGGAGCGAGCGGCTCGACGCACGGGTGCATCTGCACGGCTGCACCCGCAAAGAGATCCTAGGCGCCCGCCCCTCGCTGAGCTGGCTGGAGATCGCCGCAGGCAAGCACGAGATCCTGACGGGCCCCGCAGCGGCGCTTTCGGCCCTGCACCCGGTGCATCCGAAGGACCTGCCCTCGGAGGCCGCAGCGCGACTGACCCGTGACGCGGCCGTCGGGCTCGCGCTGTCCAACCTCGATGCGCTCGGCCGTGACCGCCATGGCCCCAGGCACGCTCACCACGCCGTGCTGCTCTGCGGTGATGCACTACTCCTGCACGCCTCGCACTTCTCGCTGGACCTGCGACAACGTGCCGCAGAGCTGGCGCGCATCGCGACCGCGCACGATCAAGTGCAGCTATCGGCTGCCTACGACGACGCCGTTTGCTATCAAGAGCGGCCCGACCTTTGGCGGCCAGCGCCCGACTTCGCGCGCTGGTATCGGGAGATCCGGCAGTGCGTCGAGCAGCTGCACCTGCACCTCGAAGCCAGCCGCGTCGGTAGCGCAACCGACCCCCTGGGCTACGCGCTCTTTGCCGGCAAGCTCTGGCCGAGCACGCGCTTTCTCGCGACCCTGTCGTTGCGCGCCACGCTGCGCTCCGCACGCGCCGGTAACCCAGCGCGCGGCAGCCACGCCGGAGCCCCCGAGGAACGCTTGACGCGCTGCGCCGCGTTGCTCGGCTACGCGCACGAGCGGCCCGAAGCGCGCAACCTTGCGGCACGCCTGCTGGGCATCGCCAGCACACGCACGCCAAGCGACGTGGAGCTACTCGTGCGCCTGCGCAAGCTCGCCGAGCAGGTGCGCGCGGCCGACCCAGACCCACTCTCGGGCGCACGCTACGGACGAGATTGAGACTCGTTCCGGCTGACGAGAACCGCGCCGCTCGGTGCCAAGAGCCGGCGCCGCGCGCGCCGCTAGGAGCCTGTCGGAGAAAGCCGGACCGAGGGCTTCGAGTCGATTCTCGAGACAGGTTCTTGTGCGAAACCGCACGAATACTGCGTGGTATTTTGAGGATTTCGCACAAGAAGATGTCCGAGAAGCGGCCGAAGACCGACGGGAGCGCTTTCTCCGACAGGCTCCTAGGGCAGATTCAGCCGCATCAGGCCACCGGTCGCGGCAGGCGTGGCAGCCGGCGTAGTCGTGGTGGGCCGATACGTATTGGTTGCGGCGGAATTGCTCAATGCGACGGCGAGCGCCGATGCGCTGAAGGTGAGCGAGACGATCGGCGCGATGATGGCGATGACCTCGCCGAAATCCTGGATCCAGTGATCGGTCACGTAGATGACATCGCCGGGATACAGCTCCACGTCGTGACCTTCGCCGTCGATCACCTCGCGCAAGCTGGTCGTGTAGACCCGCGGCATGTCGATGCTGCCGCGAATGATGCGAATGTCGTTCTTGTCGCCGCCCTGGTTGACGCCGCCCGACATGGCAAGCGCCTGCGTCAGACGAAAGCCGGGCGCCCACTGCTGCACCTGACCGTTCGTCTCGCCCATGATGCTGACCGTCAGGCCGCGCCCGGAGGGGATGTAGATCTGGTCGCCGGCGCGCAGAAACACGTTATGGCGAGGGTCCCCGGAGACGGCTAGCTGAAAGTCGATCGGCAAGCGCACGCCGTCGCGTACGAGACGTGCGCTCTGCAGGTCCGAGCCATCGACCATCTGACCGTTCACCAGGTTCGTGATGGTGCCGCCCGAGGCCATGATCGCGTCGGCCAGGCGTTCGGCCGGCGTCAGCAGCACCACTCCTGGGGTCTTCACGGCGCCGGCCACGGTGACCTTGTGGCCATCCAGCGAGCTGACGGAGAGGCTCACGTGCATGAGCGAGTCGTAGCGCTGCAAGGCCGACTTGAGCTTGCCCTCCGCGGCGACCATGCCGAGCCCGGCAATCTCGACGTCGCCCGCCAGTGGCAAGTGAACCGTGCCCGCGCCCTCGATGAGCACGCCGGGCATGGTGCTGACCGTGGACGAGCTCATCTCGATGGTGACTCGGTCGCCCGGCAAGAGCACCAGCGCGGGCGGCCTATCATCCGGCACGCCGGCATGCCGCGCGAGGATCGGTGCAGCAAAGGCGCGATCGTCCATCGGATGTCGGGGAGCGCGCGGCAGCGTCGCGCAGCCAGTTGCCAGCAGCACGCCGGCCAGCACCACCCATGCACGATCGATCTTCATCAAGCTTGTTTGCATCGGACACTCGCCCCGTCCCGGGCCGATTGCGCACTATGGCATGCACTTTCCAACGCGGAAAGTCCTGCGTGCGCTGCTGCCCGCCACGCCGCAGCGCCGCGGCTCCTAATAATGCGCCGGCCGAGCCAGCACCCGGGCGAACGCTCCTCTACGCGGCGCGCGTGTGCCAGAACGCGTCGACCTCACCGACGCGGTCGGGCAGCTTCACGAACTCCGGGTTCAGCCCGACGAGCAGCAACCCGATGCCCGCCTTGCGTCCGAGCCGCGCGCGCAGCTGCGCGACGTCGGTGACAGAGAGCGTGCCCGCAGCCATGACGACGAGCACGCGATCCGCCAGACGCGCCGCACGCCGGAGCGAGGGACCCGTGGGCGGCCCATCCCAAGCCTGTGCCACGGCCAGCGCACTGCCGGTTTCCGAACGGCGTGCGAGCGGGAAGCGCCCGCCCACGCTGCTCGACGCGTCGACCCCGGGCGCCACGTGAACGTTCGGTGGCGTCTGGGGCGCAGCTGCGGCATCGGGAGCCACGACGGGCTCATCCGCGCCGACGACCCCGCGCTGGGCAAAGCCGCTCAGGTGCGAGAGCCAGTACGCGACCTCGCGCGCCAGCGGCACCTCGTTCACGCGAGCGCCCACCACCAGCGTGGTCCCGCGCATCGAAGGCACGGCATCGCTGAGCTCGTCGACCAGCACGCCGAGGGTGTTCTGTTCCCGCGGCCAGGTCGATGAGGCGATCACCGGCGTGTTCGCCCAAAAACCCGCCTCACGCGCGGTATGCACGCGCAGACCCTTGAGCTCGAAGCCGAAGATCGCGCACAGCGCGAGCGCAAGCGCGCCGACGGGGAACTTGATCGCGATCGACCGACGCTCGGACGGGTTCGGTTTCTCCGGAACGGTCGCGGGAGTAACCACGCGGAAGTCCGCCGAGGCGTTACGCACGGAGTCACGCACACGCACGCGTTGCGCCTCCAGCTCGGTCACGCGCGTCTCGAGCAGCGAAATGCGCGACAGCAGCTGCTGCGCTTGGCCCTCCGCGTCCGACAGCTGCTGCAAGCGCTTCTCGGCCTCCTGCGCGAAGCGCTTGTACGTCTCTTGCCGTTCCATCTCGGCTTCTTTGGTGATCTTGCTGGTCGAGATGCCGGCTTGCAGCGACAGGTACTGCTGATTCGGCATCACCATCTGTGCGCCCTGCACCGCTTGGCTGCTGCCGCTCTTCACGCGCTGCTCGAGGGCCTGCACCTGCGATTCGAGCTGGACGATCTGCGGATGGTCGGGCGCCAGGTGCGCGCGCGCGCCGGCAAGCTGCGAGCGCAACGTTGCCAGCGCCGCCACGTCCGGGTTGTTCATGCTCGACCCGCCCATGGTCGTGGGCGCCTGGTGCGAGACTTCCTCGGCCAGCTTGCGCTGCCGGGCTTCCTCGGTGAGTGCGGCCGCCACCGAGAGGTCGGCCTGCTGCTTCAAGTCGGCCGCTTTTTGGATCGCGAGCTTGGTCTCGAGCGCGAAGTCCGACACGCCCATCTGCTTGCGGAACGCGTCAAAGGAGTCGCGAGCATTCTTGAGTTGCGCCTGCGCGACCTCGATGTCGGCCTCGATGTTCTGCAGATGCTCTTCGCCACGCGCGCGACCCACGCGGCGCTGGTACTCCAGGAACACGTCGATGGTGGTGTTGACCAGCGCGGCGGCATGCTTGCCGTTGCCGTCGGTGGTCTCCACCTGCACGAGGTGGCTGTCGCTATCGAAGAGCAAGTTGACCTTGTCCTTGATCGCGTCGATCGTGGTCTTGAGCTTCATGCGCTTACGCACTTCCATCAGGTTCACCGGCAGCTTGATGCTATCGACCTGCGTCAGGAAGCTGCGATCGGACGGCTCGCCACTGTCGCCGGGGGGCTCCCACAGGATGGTGGCGCGCGCGCTGTACGACGGCTTGATGACCAGCGCCGCGTAGCCGAGCCCGAAAAGGGCTCCCACCGCGCCGGCGATCGGGATGATCCGCCAGTGCCGCATCAAGGCATGGATCAGGCGTCCGATGTCTATCGGCGCGCCAGGTCTGCCCCTGTCCTCGTCGTCTGAATCGTACTGGTCCACGAACCCACTCAACCCTGTGAGGATATGCGGCCACTGCTCGGCCGCGACCCCTTGAAGATGGAAGATGCCCGGGCGCCGTCAGCCGTAGCGCAGCCGTCCTCGGGCTCCGGTGCCCTAATATGCGTTCTTCCCACGGAAGACGCCAAACACGGTCATCACAATTATCTTGAGGTCCATCCAGAGGGCCCAGTCGCGAATATACGCCAGGTCGTACTCGACGCGCTTCTCCATCTTCTCGAGGGTGTCGGTCTCGCCGCGCCAGCCGTTGATCTGGGCCCAGCCCGTGATGCCCGGTTTGACCTTGTGACGCAGCATGTAGCCCTGGATGAGCGCGCGATACTGCTCGTTGTGCACCACCGCGTGGGGGCGCGGCCCGACGATGGACATCTGCCCGGTCAACACCTGGATGAACTGCGGCAGCTCGTCCAGGGAGGTGCGCCTCAAGAACGCGCCGATCTTGGTCACCCGGTCGTCGTCTCGCGTGGCTTGCCGCACGACCGCACCGTCTTCCATGACGGTCATCGTGCGGAACTTGAACACGATGATCTCTTCACCGTTCAGCCCGTAGCGGCGTTGCCGAAACAGCACCGGCCCACGCGAGGTGAGCTTCACGGCCGCGGCGATGATCAGCATCGGGATCGCGATGATCGCCATGATCATCGAGCCCAGCACGAGGTCCTCCAGGCGCTTGGTCACGCCCTCGACACCGTGGAATGGATTCTCGACGACGCTCATCACCGGAACGCCGCCGACCTGGCCCCACTGCGCACGCAACACGTCGAAGCCGCCGAAATCGTACGCGAGGTAGACGGACGCCGTGGTGTCCTGCAGACGCCGGATGATCGAGTTGATGCGCGGCTCGGCACGCAGCGGCAACGCGATGTAGACGACGTCGATCTGGCCGTCCTTAGTCTGGGCGACCAACTTGTCCAGATCGCCTTTTACCTGGCCGGCCGCGGGATCCATGGGGTGCAGGCGCGAGACGTGGCGGTCGTCGTAGAACCCCACCAACCGCATGCCCATCCACGGCGAGCGCTGGATATTGAGCGCCAGATCCTCGCCGAGCGCCGACGCGCCCGCGATCGCGACGGTGCGGGTGTTGTGCCCGCGCGCACGCATCTCCTGCAGGAACAGTCGCAGCGCCACGCGCCACATCGAGACCGTCGCGGGCGCACACACGAACCAGGTCAGCACGACCACGCGCGAGTACACCTCGGAGGTCTTGGTGATGAAGCCGAGCAGCAAGAGCAGCGGCACCGAGAAGCCCCAGCTCAACCACACGCGCGTGAACTCGGCCTTGATCGGCTCGGCGCGCCACGGCCGGTACAGGCCCTGCACCTGGCCCATGAGATAGAAGACGACGACCGCGACCGCCGCGGCCGTGTTGTGGAGGCTCTCCCACTCCTGCGGATAAACCTTGCAGGCGATCCACAACGACGCCGCGATCCAGAACGCATCGGTCATGCGCGCCAGGAAGTCGAGCTTGGTCTCGTGCGGACGAATCACCCCGCGATCCGAAGACAGCAGGCGTGTGGTGTGTGGGCTCATAGGCTGGGTTGCAGCAAGTGGCGCGGAAGCGACGGCGAGCAAGGTGGCTCGATGGTTGCTGTCAGGACAGCACGTTGCGTGCCAAGTAGAAAATCGGGAAAAACCTGCTTTTTATTCCAGGGATCTTCTCGAGGAGGCCCGGACTCGCGCAGCTTGGGTGCGCGAATCGTTGCACGACCCGTGCAAACGTCAGGGCCTGAGTACCTGCGCCGCATGTCCGTACAAACACAACGATATGCCGTGAGACACCGCCAGGCCTCCCCAGAGTGGGATGGCGCGCGCGGGAGTTCAAGGGCCAAGTGTTCCACCTCGGCACCCTTAATGCAGGTCAGGCTGGGTTCCGGTGAGCTGACCCGTCGGAACCGGCCCGAAGCGGTCGCAGATCGCGACCACGCTACACCTTCACGTGCTCGCAGAACGTGCTATAGGCGCACCGCGCGCCTGCCTTGGCGGTGTTCGAAAGCCCGCCGGCGGTGGCTGCCCGAAGGAGCCCCCAGGATCATGACCACACGCATTCACCCCAACGCCTCCCTCTTCGCCGGCGAGAAGCCGTTCCCGATCATCAACACCTGCGAGCACTTCGCCGGCAGCGAGAAGCTGATCGAGAAGGCGATGGACCTGCAGACCAAGCTCGAAGGTACCTTCGACATCACGATGGACTGCGAGGACGGCGCCAAGACCGGCCAAGAGAAGCAGCATGCCGAGATGGTCGTGGCCATGGCGAAGTCGCCGAAGAACCTGCACAAGAAGGCGGGCGTTCGCATCCACGACTACACGAACGCGCACTGGAAGCAGGACGTCGACATCCTGGTGCCAGCCGCGGGCGAGCAACTGGCGTACATCACGATCCCCAAACCCACGCGTGTAGCGCAGGTGGCCGAGCAGATCGCCTACATTCAAGACGCGGCCAAGAAGGCCAACATCAAGCGTGAGATTCCGATCCACGTGCTGGTCGAGACGCACGGCGCCGTGCGCGATGCCTACGACATCGCGGCGTTGCCGTGGGTGCAGGTGCTCGACTTCGGTCTGATGGACTTCGTGTCCGGCTTCCACGGCGCGGTCAGCGCCGAGAACATGCGCTCGCCGGGTCAGTTCGATCACCGCGCCATCTCGTACGCGAAGGCGCGCATGGTCTCTGCGTGCATGTGCAGCGGCGTCGTGCCGGCGCACAACGTCACGCTCGATCTGAAGAGCCAGTACCAGACCTTCGCGGACGCCTCGCGCGCCCGCAACGACTTCGGCTTCCTGCGCATGTGGTCGATCTACCCGCTGCAGATCCAGCCGATCGTCGACGCGATGAAGCCCAAGCACGACGAAGTCGAAGCCGCGGTGAACATCTTGCTCGCGGCGCAAGACGCGAACTGGGGTCCGATCCAGTACGACGGCGAGCTGCACGATCGCGCGACCTACCGCTACTTCTGGGAGCTGGTGCAGAAGGCCAAGGTCACGGGCGTGGCACTGCCCGAGGCCGCGATTCAGCGCTGGTTTGCCTGATGGCCGGCAAGCGTGCGCCCGGGGCCGGCAAAGGCTCCGGGACCGCGGTGCGCCACTGGCTCATGAAGAGTGAGCCGGACGCCTTCTCGATCGATGATCTCGCCCGCCTGGGGCGCTCGCCCTGGGATGGCGTGCGCAACTACCAGGCGCGCAATTTCATGCAGCAGATGCGCGTCGGCGACCTCGTGCTCTTCTATCACTCGAGCTGCGAGCCCAAGGGCGTGGTGGGTGTGGCGCGCGTGGCCAAGGCGGCCTACGCCGACCACACGCAATTCGATCCCAAGAGTGACCACTTCGACCCGGCAAGCCCGCCCGACGCACCACGCTGGTTCATGGTCGACGTCGAGATGGTGGAAAAGCTCGCGCAGCCGTTCACGCTCGAGGCGATGAAGCGCGACGCGAAGCTCGCCGACATGATCGTCGTGCGCAAGGGCTCGCGGTTGTCCGTGCAACCGGTCGAGAGTCGACACGCGCAGCACATCCTGGCGCAGGCCGGGGCGAAGACCCGCTGACGCTGCGCCCCTGTCCTGGGTCCGTGCGTGGGCCCGTGACAGACATGTGCGCAAGGGCGGAGGCGCGCGCTCGTGCTTCTTTGGCTGGCCGCGCGAGTGCTACTATCGCCCAAGCGTGAGCGACCCCAAGAAAGACCCTGCGCCGACGGCCCCACTGTCAGCGCAGCCAACGGTGCCCAGAGCGCCGATGCAGACGATGATCGGCGTGGGTGTCGCCAAGCCGCCGCCCGCGGCTGCCAGAGTGCCGCCGCCCGCGCCCGCCGCCGCTCAGGCGACGTTTGCGAAACCGACGGGCCTTGGTCCGGCGCCGCGGCCCAGCGGCGTCGGTGCCCCTCCCCCGCCGCCACTGGCAGTGCAGGCCCCCGTACCGCCGCCATCAGCAGCAGCTGCTGCTGCACTCGGCAGCCCGCAGCCAACAGCGGCAGCACCGAGCGCGCAGTCCGACACGGCGGCCGATGCGTACGCCTCGCTGTGGCAGGACGCCATCACGGGCGAGCTGCCAGCCGCTGCCGTGGCCGCCGCACGAGCAGCCGCGCAGCCCGCCGAGCAGCAGGTCCAACAGAAGCAGCCAACTGCCGCGGAGCGACCACCCGCTCCCCGGCCCAAGACCAACTCGGGCATGCCACGCAGCGCGCTGTTCGAGCTGGACGCGCCGACCACCGGGACCATGGCCCGCCCCGCAGCTGCCGTCGCGCAGGAGCCGCCGAAACCATCACTGTTCGAGCTGGACTCGCCCAGGTTTCCGACGACGACTGCGGAACGAGCCAGCGCGGCCGAGCCCGCCGCCGCTCACCACCCGCTCGCGCATGACTACGACCCTGTCGGAGCCTTGTTCGGTCGAGCCGCGGAGAGCCCGGGGGCCGCCGCACCCGCACGTGCGCCTGCACCGGTCGCGGCCGCGGCACCTGCGCCGCTGATGGCGGCGGACGCCCAGGCCGGGCCAGCGACGACCGCCGAGCCGTCGGAGCTCGACAAGCCAGAGCCGCAGAGCCTCCGCGAGCCCGAGAACATCGAGCCGTTCGCCGACGATCCGGACTCGTCGATCGACGAGCTCGCGGAGATGAATGTCCCTTTCCCGCCGCGTGCCAGCGCACCGCCACCTGCGGCCGTGCCTCGTGCCACGGCCGGGGCACCTGCCACCGCGCAGTCCGCCGTGGTGGCCGCGGCGGAAGAATCGTTCGACGACACCTTGCAGCTACCGAGGCCGGGCGACTCGCTCGAAGAGAGACGCTCGCGCCTGCTCGGGCGGCTGAAAGCTGCGCGCACGGCGTTCAAGGTGCTCGGACACCTCGACGTCACGGACGAACAGCGCAAGGACAGCATCGCGCTGTTCGCCGAGTACGAAGCGAAGCTCAAGAGTGCAGCCACGACCACCCTCGAGCCGGACGTGGCGCCCGACGCCACAAAGAAAGACACGACAGCGCTACATCGACAGCTGCCCAGAGAAGCGCTCGACGAGCTCGAGCGCTCTCTGTCGCGGATCGAGGAGCGCCTGCTCGCACTCGATGAATACGTACCGGAACAGGCGTTTCGGGCACGCATCAACAAGGACAGGCATCCTCCGAAGCTGCTGTTGCGCTACGCGCGCCTATTGGGCTCGCGACGCTTCAACGTCGGCTTCCGTCGCGATCGCTTCGAGTTCCTCGCAACCGAGCTACTCACCGTGAAGGGTGCCGAGGGCAGGCTACGGCTTTTGCCCCGCGACAAAGCCAAAGCTGTCCTGCAGCAGATCCTCGTGGGTCTGCCGCAAGCGAGCGACGAGACCGAGCGCGCAGCGGCCGTCGCCCACCTTCGAGAAACCCTCGAGCGACTCGGCACCATCGACACGCACGAGGACTTCTTCGAAAGCGGTTTCTTCCTCGATGTGCACGGCTACAAAGTGTCGATGCGCGAGCAAGCGACCAACCCCGAGTTCCTGTACCTGTCGGTCGCGCTGAACGTCGAGATCCAGAATCGCATCGAGGGCTGGATCGCGAGCGTCGAGCGGATGCAGAAGACCAATCAACTCACGCAGGACGGGCCGCCGCGCGAGTTCCTCTACGCCCAGCTGCGCGCGCAGGAAGAGTCGGTCCAGAGCGTGTTCGGCGGATTCCGACGCCCGAAGGAACGCCAGGCCACCGGCACTCAAGCGCGCGCTCAAGAAGCCAAGATTCCGGCCAAGGAACCTAGGAAGAAGCAGAAGAAGGCCACCACAAAACCTTCGCGGGGGTCAGAGCTCGCAGAGGTGATGCGCGACGAAATGGTGAAGACGGTGGCCGCGACCATCGTCGCCGTGATCGCCTTCAGCTACGTGCTGTACTCGACGGGCGCGCTGAGCAGCGCGGACAGCGGTCCAAAATACTTCACCGAGCAGGAGATGCACGACCTATCGCCACTGCTGGTCCGAGCGCTCGTGCTCCACAAGGACACGCTCGTGGGCATGGTCGGCGCTCAGCGCTGGTACGCGCTGGACGCTCATGGCCGCGAGGATGCAGCCGACAAGCTCGCCAAGAAGCTGGCGGTTATGGGGGTGAAGGAAGCGAATGTCGTCTGCGGCAAACAGCCCGCCATCACCATCGACGTCGGCGTGGTCACGTTCACCGATAAGACGGTGGTGAAGTAACAACTGGTGCGGTGTGCGGTGTGCGGTTTCAACCGACGTCGCGCGGGCTACTCCATCTCGAGGTTCACGTACATGCCGAGTGCGTGGTACATCGTGTTGTTCGCGGCATCGGAACCCGCAGCGAACTCGAACGTGCTGAAGAGGCCGTTGCCGTTCAGGTCGCCGTTCGCGTAGAACGTGTACAAGTTCGTGTCGCCCCCCTTGTGGCCGCAGCTACCTGCGGCCAAAGTGCCGCTGCGCTCGCCGTACGAGTAGTACACCCAATCGGCGATGCTGAAGCCCAGCGACTTGGCATTGGGGTCGGCCGCAAACCTCTGCTTCACCTTCTGCGGCGTGGGCGGGCTCGGACCGGAGTCCCCGACGATGCAGTAGCCCGAGACCGAGGAGTTCTGTCCCTGACCCGCGCGCTCGGCCGAGTAGTACGACGAGGCGCACTTGAACATGCTGTTGAGGTTGCTAGACACCTCGGCAGTCTTCGACCGGTTCACCAGCATCGTGAACGTCGGGATCGCAATGGCAGCCAGGATACCCATGATCGCGACGACGATCATCAACTCCATCAGTGTGAAGCCTTCCAACGACCGAGTGCGCCTGCTCATGAATCGTCCTTCCCCGCCGCGTGCGTGTTCGCGACCGGCCTGTGGGAGTGACCCACGGCCCCATCCACTACGTGGTGTTCACGTTCCGTGCCAAGGTGCCAGACTGTCTTGCACAGCCTCACCGCTGCCAAGTGTGCTTGGATTGGGCTGCGACCGACACTTTTTGACACCGGGACGCGAGCCAAAGTGACAATCTACGTCTACCACGTTTCGATATGCCCGAATACGTGAGTGACACGCCCACTCGAGTGCGCATGCCTGAATTCCTGCCTGGGAAGATGTGTGAGCGCGGCGCACGCGCACGTGACGCAGCGGCAGTCCTGCTGAGCATGTTGTGCGTCGTGACATGCACGCGCAGCGCGCAGGCACACGACCCACCGCTTGGAACCGGGCTGTTTGCTCGCGATCCGGGCCTGCTCATCCGCAGCAACCGGGGCCTTTTGTGGAGTCCCAATGGCACCTCCGACTTCCGGTTGCTCTGCAACGAAGCGTTAGGCATCACCACGACTGAGGTGCCGAGCATCGTGGCGCGCAGCGACGGGCGCTGGGTGATAGGCACGTCGCACGGCGTCATGTTGGCGAGCGCCGATCTGTGCAGCCTGCAGCCCGTCGCCTCGCTCACTGCGCAGGCCGTGCCGGCGCTCGTGGTCGACCCCAAAGACGCCGCGCGCTTGTACGCGAGCACGGGCCAAGCGGGGATCACCGACGGCCTGCAGCTGAGCACCGATCAGGGGACGAGCTTCGCACCCTACGGCAATCAGGCGCAAAATCGCGTGTACGACCACGTCGCGGTGTCGGCGGCAGACCCGACGTGGCTCGAGATCTCCGGCCTGCGCGTGGCGCCCGACATGGCGAGCCTCAGCTATTTCTTCGGCTCCTCGACCGATCGCGGGCTCACGTTCACGCACCACGACTTCCCGCTCGCCGCCGACGAATACGCCATCGCGCTCTTGGGCCTGCATCCGACGATGCGCGGCACCGCCTACGCAGCGGTGCAGGCCGACCAGACCACGGACTCGCAAGACCGCATCATCCGCAGCACGGACTTTGGCCAGAGCTGGAGCGACCTTGCGCGAGCACACCGGGTGGAAGCCTTCGCGATCGACGACACGGGCAAGACGCTGTGGGTCGGGGCGCGCGATGGGCTGTGGCGCTCGCGTGATGCCGGCGCGAGCTTCGAGCACGTGCAAACGGATCCGGTGTTTTGCTTGCTGCGTCGTGGCGCTCGGCTCTACGTCTGCGACGAGCACGCGAACATCGCCGGCGTCTCGGTGTCCGACGACGCTGGCGACACGCTGACACCGCTCATGCACTTCACCGACGTGACCAAGATGATCACGTGTCCGGTGAGCTCGAGCACCGCCATCGCGTGCGCCGGCCCGTGGGGCGACTGGGAGCGCGAGCTGGCGATAGGTTTCGTGCTCGACGGCGGCATGCCGCGCAGCGATGCGGGGCAAGCATCAGCAGATGCCGGCCTGGCACGCGACGCAGCTGCCATCCCGGGCGACGCAGCCGCGGGCGCGGCGCGCGCGAAGGCCACCGGTTGCGCGTGCATGGTGAGCGCGCGCGGCGGAACACGGCTGCGTGGCGGCAGCGCCCTACTGCTGCTTGCGGCCGCCGCAGGGGCGCGCTTGCGACGGCGACGCAGGGGCGCGATGGAAGGCCGCGGCTGACGCTGGGCACGAGCCCAAGAAACCTGGCAGCATGCAACCAAGGAGCACAGCCATGAAAGCCTCGCTGGTACTCACCGTGATCGGCCCCGATAGGCCAGGCCTCGTGGAAACACTCGCCGCTACCATCGCCGAGCACGGTGGCAACTGGGAGCAGAGCCGCATGGCTCGCCTCGGTGGTCAGTTCGCTGGCATCGTGGAGGTGAGCGCGAAGCCGGAACGCGTGCAGGCCCTGCGCGCTGCGCTGGAGGAGCTCGGGCCCCGCGGGCTGCGTGTGCTCAGCCAGGCGGGAGGCGCGTCGGCTGCGCGCACGGTGCGCGCCTTTCACCGGGAAGTCGTCGGCAACGACCGCGAGGGCATCGTGCGGGACATCTCGCGTGCACTCGCCACGCGCGGCGTCAACGTCGAGGAGCTCGATACCAGCTGCGAGAGCGCACCGATGGCGGGTGGCTTACTCTTCCACGCCAACGTTTTGTTGCATGTGCCCGAGGGCGTCGACATCGAGCAGCTTCAGAGGTTCTCGCTGAGCTCGGCTTTCTCCATCAGCCGCGCACCCTAGGAGCCTGTCGGAGAAAGCCGGACCGAGCGCTTCGAGTCGATTCTCGAGACAGGTTCTTGGGCGAAACCGCAGGAATACTGCGTGGTATTTTGAGGATTTCGCACAAGAAGATGTCCGAGAAGCGGCCGAAGAGCGACGGGAGCGCTTTCTCCGACAGGCTCCTAGAATACTTGCGCTGGACTGGAACTATCGGCCCGCCCGAGCTGCGGACAGGCGAACCAGGAAGAAGCGCGATGGGCCAGGAACAACGCCGCGACCCTCGGATCACCAGCCGGCAGAGGCTTTGGTGCGAAGGGCAAGAAGAGCCTGGCGCCGCGGAGACGCGCGACGTCAGCCACAGCGGCATGTTCATCGTAGCGGAACACGCACCCGAGGTCGGCGCGCGCTTCAACGTGAATTTCGACAACGAGGAGGGCGAGGTCTCCCTGAAGCTGGAGGTGATGTGGCGCGGCCCCAAGAGCGCGGACAACCAG